>NZ_JBHWKU010000010.1:0-267919 GCF_042730645.1 Streptomyces sp. NPDC059906 | reverse complement strand
CCCCGGCGCGCCCGCGGCCCCGCCCCCCCCGCGGGCCGCGCGGGCGCGGCGCCCCCCCCCCCCCCCCGCTTCTCGGCCGGTGAAGGTTCTCGGTGGGAGGGGTCTTCACGTGGTGCCCGTCCGGCGGCGCGAGGCTGGGCGCGACAGGTCGTTCGCGCCGCCGGACGGAGTGTGTGGGGCCTCTGGATCGAGAGAGGTGTGTGGCTGGGACCGCGGCGGTGCGACGGGCCGGAACGGCTCCTCCCCTCAGGTCGTAGGAGGAACGTCCGTGCCCTTCACCACCGCACTGGCTCGCTGGCCGCCGCGGTCCTCGCCCTGCCCGCGCCGGCACCTTGCGGTCACCCCTCATCCGGGCCGCTTCGGTGCCTGCGCGGGCCGCGCACACGGTCCCGGCCTCCCCGCCGGGTCCCGTGCGCGAGCCGGTGGATCAGTCCTCGCGCAGGGCGCGGACCGCCTCCTCCACGCGCTTGCCGTACTCGGGGTCGGCCGCGTGGAAGTGCGCGAGGTTCTTCTCGACCACGTCGTTGCGCGACACCTGGGACAGGCCCCCGGCGATGTTCGCGACCAGGCGCTGCTTCTCGTCCTCGCTCATCAGCCGGTACAGCGCACCGGCCTGCACGAAGGGGTCGTCCTTGGTGTGCGGCGGCGCCTCGTGGGTGCCGGTGTGGCCGGACACCGCGAGCGGGGCCGCCAGCGGCGTGCCGGTCTCGACCGGGCCGTCGTAGGAGTTCGGCTCGTAGTTCTTGGCGTACCGGCCCTGGGAGTTGGCCGCCATCAGGCCGTCGCGGCCGTAGTTGGCGGCGCCGCCGGGCACGGCCTTCGGGGCGTTCACCGCGAGCTGGGTGTGGTTGACGCCCAGGCGGTAGCGGTGCGCGTCCGCGTAGGCGAACAGGCGGCCCTGGAGCATCTTGTCGGGGGAGGGGCCGATGCCCGGGACGAAGTTGTTCGGGGAGAACGCGGCCTGCTCGACCTCCGCGAAGACGTTGTCCGGGTTGCGGTCCAGCACCAGCCGGCCGACCCGCTTGAGCGGGTAGTCGGCGTGCGGCCACACCTTGGTCACGTCGAACGGGTTGAAGCGGTAGTTCGCCGCCTCGGCCACCGGCATCAGCTGCACGTGCAGCGTCCAGGACGGGTACACGCCCCGCTCGATCGCCTGCACCAGGTCCGTCTGGTGCGAGGTCGGGTCCTCGCCCGCGAGCTTGGCGGCCTCGTCGGCGGTCAGGCAGCGGATGCCCTGGTCCGTCTTGAAGTGGTACTTGACGAAGAAGGACTCGCCCTTGGCGTTCGTCCACTGGTAGGTGTGCGAGCCGAAGCCGTCCATGTGGCGGTACGAGGCCGGAATGCCGCGGTCGCCCATCAGCCAGGTGATCTGGTGCGTGGCCTCGGGGGAGTGGGCCCAGAAGTCGAAGACGTTGTCCGGCTCCTGACGGCCCGTGAACGGATCGCGCTTCTGCGAGTGGATGAAGTCCGGGAACTTGATCGGGTCCTTGATGAAGAACACCGGGGTGTTGTTGCCGACGAGGTCGTAGTTGCCCTCCTCGGTGTAGAATTTCAGCGCGAAGCCCCGCGGGTCGCGGACCGCGTCCGCGCCGCCGAGCGAGTCGGCCACCGTGGAGAAGCGCAGGAAGACCTCGGTGCGCTTGCCGACCGTGTTCAGGAAGTCGGCGTGGGTGAAGCCGCTGACGTCGTCGGTCACCTCGAAGTGGCCGTAGGCGCCGGAGCCGCGGGCGTGCACCACGCGCTCCGGGATGCGCTCGCGGTTGAACCGGGCGAGCTTCTCGATGAGGTGCTGGTCCTGGATCAGGAGGGGGCCGCCGATGCCGGCGGAAGCGGAGTTCTGGTTGTCGGCGACCGGGGCGCCGGACTCGGTGGTGAGCACGCGCTGCGACATCGTGGACCTTCCGTGGCCTTGCAGACGAGGGTTCAGCGGAAACATCCAGTGGAAACTGGTTTCCGCTTCGTGGAGCCTAGGTTTGGGGCGGTGGCACGTCAACAGTTTGTTGAAGTGGGTTCCGGGCGGCGCCGCCGCTCGGGCGCGACATGACAGGTGTCAGCGACCGCGCCGCCCGGAGGTCTCATGGGGCCGGTACGGCGGTCAGACCTGGCCGCCGGAGAGGCGCTCCACGGCGCGCAGCAGCGCCGAGTGGTCCAGGCCGCCGTCGCCCTGGGCGCGCAGCGAGGCGACCAGCTGGGCCACCACGGCGCCCACCGGCAGCGCGGCGCCCACGTTGCGGGCGGCGTCGGTGACGATGCCCATGTCCTTGTGGTGCAGGTCGATGCGGAAGCCCGGCTTGAAGTCGCGGCCGAGGAAGTTGTCCTTCTTCCGCGTCAGCACGGTAGAGCCGGCCAGGCCGCCGTTGAGGACGTCCAGCGCGGCCTTCAGGTCCACGCCGGACTTCTCCAGGAAGACCACGGCCTCGGCGCACGCCTGGATGTTCACGGCGACGATCAGCTGGTTGGCGGCCTTCACGGTCTGGCCCGAGCCGTGCGGACCGCACAGCACGATGGTCTTGCCGAGCGCCTCCAGGAGCGGCTTGGCCTCGTCGAAGTCGGCCTGTTCGCCGCCGACCATGATGGACAGCACGGCCTCGATCGCGCCGGCCTCGCCGCCGGAGACGGGGGCGTCCAGGACGCGGATGCCCTTGTCCTTGGCGGCCTTCGCGAGGTCGATCGAGGTCTGCGGCGTGATCGAGGACATGTCGACAAGGAGCGCGCCGGACTTCGCGTTCTCCAGGATGCCGTCGGGGCCGTAGGCGATGGCCTCGACCTGCGGGGACGCGGGCACCATGGTGACGATCACGTCGGCGTCGCGCACGGCGTCGGCGATCGAGCCGGCCGCGGTGCCGCCGGCGGCGGACAGGCGGTCCAGCTTCTCCTGCTCCAGGGTGAAGCCGGTGACCTGGTAACCCGCCTTGATCAGGTTCTCGGCCATGGGCGAGCCCATGATGCCGAGACCGACCCAGGCGACCTTGGGGAGCGTGCTCATGATGGGTACCTCTCTGGAAAATCTGTGAAGAGTTCTGCGGGTGGCGCTCAGCGGGCCGCGCGGGCCCCGGCCGGCAGCCAGGAGAAGGACTGGGCGCTGGGGTCGTCGCCGGGCTTGTACTCCAGGCCGACCCAGCCGTCGTACCCGGCCTTCGCCAGCCGGTCGAGCAGGTCCTCCAGCGGGAGGGAGCCCGTGCCGGGGGCGCCGCGGCCCGGGTTGTCGGCGATCTGCACGTGGCCGGTCTTCGCGGCGTAGGCGTCGATCACCTGCGGCAGGTCCTCTCCGTTCATGGACAGGTGGTAGAGGTCCATGAGGAACTTGGCGTTGCCGAGCCCGGTGGCCTCGTTGACCTGGTCCACGACCGCGATCGCGGCCGGCGCCGACACCAGCGGGTACAGCGGCGACTCGGGCTTGTTGAGCGCCTCGACCAGCAGGACCGCGCCGATCCGGTCGGCCGCGCGGGCGGCGAGGACCAGGTTCTCCAGCGCGAGCCGGTCCTGCTCGGCCGGGTCCACGCCCTCGACCCGGTTGCCGTACAGGGCGTTCAGCGCCGTGCAGCCCAGCGACTGGGCGAAGCCGGCGGCCACGTCGATGTTGGCGCGGAAGCGGTCCGACTCCTCGCCGGGGACCGACAGGGCGCCGCGGTCGGGTCCGGGCAGCTGCCCGGCGTAGAAGTTCAGGCCGGTGAGCCGAACGCCCGCGTCCTCGATCGCCGACTTCAGGGCGTCCAGCTCGGACTGCTCGGGGGTGGGCGAGTCGATCCAGGGCCACCACAGCTCGACCGCGGTGAAGCCGGCCGCGGCGGCGGCCGCGGGGCGCTCCAGGAGCGGGAGTTCCGTGAAGAGGATCGACAGGTTGACGTTGAAGCGCTGGTCTGCGAATCCCATAGGGTGCCGCGCTCCCTTCCGCTTGAGGGTGTGCTTCTGTATCTGTTTCCGCATTACGGAAACTTATTTCTGCTTGATGGAAGGTTGCCCGGGGAGCGTGGCTGTTGTCAAGAGGGGGCGGCGCAAAGCGGTCACCCCGCGTTAGGTTGACCGCGTGCGATTGAGAGTGGAGTTCACGACCGAACCCTTCGACCTCGACGAGGCGCCCGCCCACGCGGTGGTGGCCCGGGAGGTCGTCGAGGCCGCCGAGCTGGACGCGGTCGACGTCGGCCCCTTCGGCAACACCGCCGAGGGCGGCGCCGACCAGGTGCTCACCGCCGTGGACGCGCTGCTGCGCCGTTCCCTCAAGGCCGGTGCGACCCGGATCTCGCTCCAGGTCAACGTGGTCGGAGCGGGTGTCGAGGGGGAGGGCGAGCGGTGACCGGTCCCGCCGAGGAGCCGTTCATCGCGGCCGTCAAGCCCCTGGTCGACGCCATGGGCGGCGAGATGCTGCCGCCGGACGAGGCGGGTCTCGAGGACGTCGTGCTCTCCTGGGAGGGCGCCGACGTCGTCGCCGTACGCCTGCCCCAGCTCGCCGACTCCCTCGACCACATCCTGGCCGCCATGGAGCGCCGGCAGGGCAGGCCGCTGGCCGGCCTGGACCGCCGCACCAAGCAGGAGGTCGTCCGGGCCCTGGAGGCGCGCGGCGCCTTCGCCGTACGGCACGGCGTGGAGACCGTCGCGAGCGCCCTCGGCGTCAGCCGCTTCACCGTGTACAACTACCTCAACCGCGAGAAGGGCACCTGACCTGCGCGGTTCCTTCGCGGCGCCAGCCGCCGTCCGGTAACCGGGCGGCGGCTTTTCTGACCCCGAATTTTCAACAAAGTGTTGACGGCTTGTTTCCGAGGGCGTTAGCTATCGGCACGCCCGCTCAGCACAAGGCCACGGAGGCTCCCGTGACGTCCACTTCCGCGTCGGGCCTGGCCCGCTTCAACACCCTCGAGGAGACCGCGGCACTCGCGGAACTCCACGAGGCGTGCGCCGCCACGGCGTGGGCCCGGCACCTGCTCGCCGCCCGCCCCTTCGCCACCGCCGAGGACCTGTACGCCTCCAGTGACGCCGCCATGGCCGAGCTGAGTGCCGAGGACCTCGCCGAGGCGATGGCCGGGCACCCGCCGATCGGCCGCCCCAAGCCGGGCGATCCGACCTCGTCCCGCGAACAGGCGGGCATGGCCGGCGCCGCCGAGGAACTCAAGGCGGAGATGCTCGAACTGAACCTGGCCTACCAGGAGAAGTTCGGCCACGTCTTCCTCATCTGCGCCACCGGCCGGACCGGCGAGCAGATGCGGGACGCGGTCAAGGAGCGGATCGGGAACTCGCCCGAGCAGGAACGGGAGATCGTCCGCACCGAACTGGGGAAGATCAACCGCATCCGCCTGACCCGACTCGTCGAACAGGACGCCCGACCATGAGCACCAGCACCACCGCCTCCGTGTCCACGCACATCCTGGACACCAGCGTCGGCCGCCCGGCCGGGGACGTCGCCGTCCGCCTCGCCGCCCGTGCGGGCCGCGAAGCGGACTGGCAGGCACTCGGCGGCTCCGCGACCGACGCCGACGGCCGGTGCAAGGACCTCCCGGCTCTGCCGGAGGGCACCACCCACGTACGGCTCGACTTCGACACCGAGACGTACTTCGCCAAGAAACAAGCCGCGGCCCAGCAGGACGCCCCCGCGCTCCGGGACAGCGAGAACGGCCGGCCCGTGTTCTTCCCCGAGGTCACCATCACCTTCGCGGTGGTGCCCGGCGAGCACTACCACGTTCCGCTGCTGCTCAACCCGTTCGGCTACTCCGTTTACCGAGGGAGCTGACCGAATCATGACCCGTTTCGTCCTGGGACAGAACCAGTACGGCAAGGCAGAGAACCGCGTCGTCAAGATCACGCGTGACGGCGACACGCACCACATCAAGGACCTGAACGTCTCCGTCGCCCTGTCCGGCGACATGGAGGAGGTCCACCGCAGCGGTTCCAACGCCAACGTCCTGCCGACCGACACCACCAAGAACACGGTGTTCGCCTTCGCCAAGGAGCACGGCATCGAGAGCGCCGAGGACCTCGGCGTCAAGCTCGCCCGCCACTTCGTGGACAACAACGAGCCGATCCACCGGGCCCGCATCCGCATCGAGGAGTTCGGCTGGGAGCGGATCGAGACGTCGAAGGGCGGCGCCCGCTTCGTCGGCGCGGAGGAGATCGCGCACTCCTTCGTCCGCACCGGCCAGGAGACCCGCGTAGCCGAGATCACCTACGACGGCCACGGCATCCGGGTGCTCTCCGGCTTCAAGGACCTGACCGTCCTGAACTCGACCAACTCCGAGTTCTTCGGCTACCTGAAGGACAAGTACACGACTCTCAAGGAGGACTACGACCGGATCCTCGCCACCACCGTCTCCACCTGGTGGCGGCACAACTGGGACGGCGTCGACTCGCACGCCCCCGACTGGGACCGCTCGTACCACGGAGTGCGCAAGCACGCGCTCCAGGCGTTCGCCGAGACCTACTCGTACTCGCTCCAGCAGACCCTCTTCGAGATGGGCGTGCGGGTGCTCAACTCCCGCGACGAGGTCGACGAGATCCGCTTCTCCATGCCCAACAAGCACCACTTCCGCTCGGACCTGTCGCCCTTCGGGATCGACAACGAGGCCAAGGACGGCGCCGTGTACTACGCCGCCGACCGCCCGTACGGCCTGATCGAGGCCACCATCCTGCGCGACGGCGCCGAGCAACTCATCCCGGTCGACATGACCAACCTCTGACGCGGGACGCGCGCCACCGGCCCGGCCGCTCGGGCCGGTGGCGCGTCACACCGGAGGGAACACCATGGCACAGCCTGCAACGGAGCCGGCGAAAGGCTCAAGTTCCACCCCGTCACCGGAGCACACCGAGGACGCCGTCACGTCCGTGCACCCGGTCGACGAGAAGCTCCACCCCTCGCGGCTCGTCCCCGCCGCACTCCAGCACATCGCCGCCATGTACGCGGGCGTCGTCACTCCTCCGCTCATCATCGGCCAGGCCTGCGGACTCGACATCGAGGGCCGCACCCGGCTGATCGCGGCCTCGCTGCTCATCGCGGGCGTCGCCACCCTGCTCCAGACCCTCGGCGTCAAGGGCCTCGTCGGCAACCGGCTGCCGTTCGTCAACGCCGCCTCCTCGGCCGGCATCGCGCCCATCCTCGCCATCGTCGAGACCAACGCGAAGGGCAGCCAACTCCCCGCCGTCTACGGCGCGGTGATGGTCGCCGGTGTCTTCTGCCTCGCCGTCGGCCCGTTCTTCGGCCGACTGCTGCGCTTCTTCCCGCCGCTGGTCACGGGCGTCGTCATCACCCTCATCGGCGTCACGCTGATGCCGGTCCCGGTCGGCTGGGCCCAGGGCGGCGACCAGAGCGCCGCCGACTTCGGCTCGATGCGCAACCTCGCGCTCGCCGCCTTCACCCTCGCGGTCATCCTCGTCATCCAGCGCTTCGGCAAGGGCTTCGTCAAGCAGGTCGCCCTGCTCTTCGGCCTGTTGATCGGCACCCTGGCCGCCATCCCCTTCGGCATGGCCGACTTCGGTGCCCTGAAGTCCGCGCCGGTCGCCGCGCTGCCCACGCCCTTCGCCTTCGGCGCCCCCGAGTTCCAGCCCGCGGCCATCCTGTCGCTGTGCATCGTCATGCTGGTCCTGATGACGGAGTCGTCCGCCGGCATGCTCGCCCTCGGTGAGATCTGCGACCGCCGCGCCGACGCCAGGGTCATCACCCGCGGCCTGCGCACCGACGGCCTCGCCACCCTGGTCGGCCCCGTCTTCGGCGGCTTCCCCACCTCCGCCTTCGCGCAGAACGTCGGCGTCGTCTCCCTCACCCGGGTGCGCAGCCGCTACGTCGTCGCCGTCGCCGGCGCCACCCTGCTGGTCCTCGGCGCCTTCCCGGTCCTCGGCGCGGTCGTCTCGCTGGTGCCGATGCCGGTGCTCGGCGGCGCGGGCATCGTCCTCTTCGGCTCCATCGCGGTCAGCGGCATCCGTACCCTGTCCGAGGCCGGACTCGACGACAGCTCCAACATCATCCTGGTCGCCGTGGCGCTCGGCGCGGGCATCATCCCGCTCGCCGCGCCGGCCTTCTACGCCGAGTTCCCCGCCTGGGCCCAGACCGTGCTGGGCTCCGGCATCAGCGCCGGAGCGATCGTCGCGGTCGCCCTCAACCTGTTCTTCCACCACCTCGGCACCCGGAGCCGTCACCCGGTTCCGGCACTCAAATCCTCCTAGGGTCCTGCCGTGCCCTCCCCGTGGGTACCCGACTCCCCGCCCACGGGCCCCACCGAAAGGCAAGGAAGCAGCATGGCAGCAGCATCGGCAACCGAACGCACCGTCATCGAGCACTGTGCGATCGCCACCGTGGACGCGGGCGGCACCGAGTACGCCTCCGGTCACGTCGTGCTCGCCGGCAACCGCATCGAGTCCGTCGGCGCGGGCGGGGCACCCGAGGACCTGGAGAACGTCGTACGCCGGATCGACGCGACCGGCCACCTGGCCACGCCCGGACTGGTCAACACCCACCACCACTTCTACCAGTGGCTCACCCGCGGCCTGGCCACCGACCACAACCTGTTCGACTGGCTGGTCGCCCTGTATCCGACCTGGGCGCGCATCGACGAGCCGATGGCCCACGCGGCGGCCCAGGGCTCGCTCGCGATGATGGCCCGCGGCGGCGTCACCACCGCCGCCGACCACCACTACATCCACCCGCGCGGCGCCGGCGACCTGTCCGGCGCGATCGTCCGCGCCGCCCGCGACATGGGCGTCCGCTTCACCCTCGCCCGCGGCTCCATGGACCGCGGCGAGTCCGACGGCGGGCTGCCGCCCGACTTCGCGGTGGAGAGCCTGGACGACGCGCTCGCCGCCACCGAGGCCACCGTCCGGGAGCACCACGACCCCTCCTTCGACGCGATGACCCAGGTCGCCGTCGCCCCCTGCTCGCCCTTCTCCGTCTCCACCGAACTGATGCGCCAGGGCGCCGAGTTGGCCCGCCGGCTCGGCGTGCGGCTGCACACCCACGGCTCGGAGACCGTCGAGGAGGAGAAGTTCTGCCACGAGCTGTTCGGCATGGGCCCCACCGACTACTTCGAGTCCACCGGCTGGCTCGGCGACGACGTGTGGATGGCGCACTGCGTCCACATGAACGACTCCGACATCGCCGCCTTCGCCCGCACCGGCACCGGCGTCGCCCACTGCCCCTCCTCCAACGCCCGGCTGGCCGCGGGCATCGCCCGGGTCCCCGACCTGCTCGCCGCCGGCGTCCCGGTCGGCCTCGGCGTCGACGGCACCGCCTCCAACGAGTCCGGCGAACTCCACACCGAGCTGCGCAACGCCCTGCTGATCAACCGCCTGGGCGCCCACCGCGAGGCCGCGCTGAACGCCCGCAGGGCGCTGCGCCTGGGCACCTACGGCGGCGCACAGGTCCTCGGCCGCGCCGCCGAGACCGGCTCCCTGGAGGCGGGCAAGCTCGCCGACCTGGTGCTGTGGCGGATGGACACCCTCGCCCACTCCTCGATCGCCGACCCGGTGACCGCCCTGGTCCTCGGCGCCCCCGCCCCGGTCACCGCGTCGTTCGTCGACGGCCGGCAGATCGTCGAGGACGGCAGGCTGCTCACGGTCGACGAGGACGCCGTCGCCCGCTCCACCCGGGACGAGGCACGACGCCTGGCGCGGATCGCCGCGCAGGGCTGAGCCGGACGCCGCCGAACACCGCACAACAGAACACCACTTGATCTCCGGCCGGGAGGGACGGCTCCCGGCCGGTAACCGTGGACCCGAGCGGGGTCCACGGTGGCCTACTCCGGGGTGTGCGCCCCTGCGCGCACGCCCCGGAGCGGTCGCCCGTTCCCCCCGAACGGTCCGTCCCGGTCCCGCACGACCACCACTAGCTCCACCTCCCTGACACCCACGTCAGAGCCGACGTGTAAACGACCGGAGGAACGCCGCCGTGGCCGACCACCCTGTTGACGAGAAACTCCCGCCACTGAAGATGGCGACGACCGGCCTGCAACACGTGGCCGCCATGTACGCCGGGGTCGTCGCCCCGCCCCTGATCGTCGGCGCGGCCATCGGGCTGTCCGCCGTCGAACTCACCTTCCTCACCGGCGCCTGCCTGTTCACCGCGGGCCTGGCCACCTTCCTCCAGACACTGGGCATCTGGAAGATCGGCGCCCGGCTGCCCTTCGTCAACGGCGTCACCTTCGCCGGTGTCGCCCCCATGACCGCGGTCGTCGCCTCCACCGACGACAAGTCCGACGCGCTGCCGATCATCTTCGGCGCGGTCATCGTCGCCGGACTCCTCGGCTTCGTCGCCGCACCCTTCTTCAGCAAGGCGATCCGCTTCTTCCCGCCGGTCGTCACCGGCACCGTCATCACCCTGATAGGCATATCCCTGCTGCCGGTCGCCTTCGGCTGGGCGCAGGGACCCAGCCCCACCGCGGACGACTTCGGCTCGGCGACCAACCTCGGCCTTGCCGCGATCACGCTCGTCATCGTCCTGTTCCTGCGCCGCTTCACCCGGGGCTTCGTCAAGCAGATCGCGGTGCTGCTCGGCCTGATCGCGGGCACGCTCGTCGCCATCCCGTTCGGCGTCACGGACTTCGGCCCGGTCGCGGACGCGGACGTCGTCGGCTTCCCGACGCCGTTCCACTTCGGCGCCCCGCAGTTCCAGATCGCCGCGATCATCTCCATGTGCGTGGTGATGGTGGTCTCGATGACCGAGTCCACGGCCGACATGCTCGCCCTCGGCGAGATCGTGGACCGTCCGGCCGACGAGAAGACCATCGCGGCCGGGCTGCGCGCCGACACCCTCGGCTCCGCCCTCAGCCCGGTCTTCAACGGCTTCATGTGCAGCGCCTTCGCCCAGAACATCGGCCTGGTCGCGATGACGAAGATCCGCAGCCGGTACGTCGTCGCGGTCGGCGGCGGCTTCCTGGTCCTGATGGGCCTGTGCCCGATGGCGGCCTCGCTCATCGCCGTCGTCCCGCGCCCGGTCCTGGGCGGCGCCGGCGTGGTCCTCTTCGGCTCGGTCGCGGCCAGCGGCATCCAGACCCTGGTCCGGGCGAGCCTGGACAAGGACAACAACGTCCTGATCGTGGCGGTCTCCCTGGCCGTCGGCATCATCCCGATCGCGGCGCCGGAGTTCTACCACTCGTTCCCGGAGAACGCGCGGATCATCCTCGACTCGGGCATCTCGACCGGCTGCGTGGCCGCGGTCCTGCTCAACCTGGTCTTCAACCACATCGGCGGCCGGAAACGGGACGCGGAGGACGTCACCCACCCGATGGAGGCGGGCGACGAGATCACCGAGGCGTCCCGGGCGGCGGCGATGCCGTGACGCCGGGGGCC
The DNA here is from genome assembly GCF_042730645.1 of Streptomyces sp. NPDC059906. Taxonomy (NCBI): domain Bacteria; kingdom Bacillati; phylum Actinomycetota; class Actinomycetes; order Kitasatosporales; family Streptomycetaceae; genus Streptomyces; species Streptomyces sp. NPDC059906. The sequence continues at coordinate 256,657 of NZ_JBHWKU010000010.1, read as the reverse complement.
CGCCCGGGCTCCCTCGCTGTTCGATGACGGGACAGTTCGTCCCGGGCGGCACGCCGTCTGCGCGGTGTGCCGCCCGGGACGAACTGTCCCCTCTTCGTGTCACCAGCGCCTCACCGGTCCCGCCCCGCCGGTCCTGCAGGGCTCTGGAAGCCGTACTTCGTCGCCACGGAGTGCGGCCCGCGCCTGACGCAAGGACGCCTGACGCTGCCGTACCGGGACTTAGAGTCCGAACAGCTCCGGCCGCGCCGCCAGCTCCTTGAAACGCTGCCGCGGGTCCGCCACCAGCCTGCGCTCGCGCAGGTCCATCAGCCCGCCGACGCCCTCGACCTCGGCGGCGACCGTGCCGTCCGCCTTGGTGATGAGCTGCCGGATGCGGAAGGTCTTGCCCGTACCCCACTCGAAGGCACAGGTCACCGTGACCTCGTCACCGGCGAGCAGCTCCCGCTGGAACCGGATCGTCGTCTCCAGGGCCACCGGCCCGACCCCGCGGGCGACCAGGTCCGCCTGCCGGATCCCGGCCGCCTGGAGCATCGACCAGCGGGCGTGCTCGGCGTAGTTCAGGTACACCGACTGGTTCAGATGGCCCTGGGTGTCGGTCTCGTACCCGCGGACGCTCACGGGAACGGAGAACGGTTCGCTCACGACTGCTGCCTCTCCTCGCACACGTACGGACGGACCGATCCTGACATGCGGGTGTCACACCTTCCGCGGGGAGGCCAGCAGGTAACGGGCCCGCGTGCGCGGCTCGGTGTGCTCGCCGGTCTGCCAGCCGGCCCGCTCCAGCGTCGCCGCGCACTCGCGCAGCGCGGCGCCGTCGCCTTCGTACACGGCGACCGCCTCGGGCTGCGGCGTCGCCCGCACCCGGTATCCGTCCCCGCCGTCCGGACCGGCCGGACGGTGCCCGGCCGCCTCCAGGGCGAGCGCGGCGGCCCGCACGAGATGCGACCGCTCCCACGCGCAGGGCCGGTCCGCGCTGTCGTCGGGATTGGTCATCCGGCGCAGCTCCAGCAGCCCCTGCCAGGCGCCGCGCACCTCGCGCAGCCGCGCGGGCCCCGCGTCGCCGGGCGCGGCCTCCTCCCCGCCGACCCGCGCGGCGAACACACCCTCGGCGGCCGGGGCTCCGGCGGGCTCCGGCGCCCTCGGCCCGTCCGGCGCGTCGGCCGCCTCCCGTGCCCGGTGCCCCGCCGGGGTCAGGAAGTGGTCGTGCGGCGGGCGCGGATGCCGGAAGGCGAGCCCCCGCTTCACCAGCGCCGCGAGCTGGGCCTCCGTACCCTTCAGGCGCCCGGTGACGGGGTCGGCGGCGGCGATGACACGCCGCTGCGCGGCGGTCGGCGACAGTGCCACGGCGTCCCTCCTTCCCCGGCCCTCACCCTCGCGACCTCTTCGAAGGCCACGTTCGAAGACTACGACGGAGGTCTGACATTCCAGGCCGCGATCACCGGCCGCCCGTGCTCCGTCCCCAGCCGGCACAGCGTCCCCGTGCCCAGCTGGAACAGCGCCCCGTGCGAGGCCGGAAGGCCCAGGTGCCGGGCGGTCAGCACGCGCAGGAAGTGCCCGTGCGCCACCAGCACCACGCACCCCTCGGTGTTGGCGAACGCGGCCTCCACCGTGGCCAGCACCCGGTCGGCCCGCTCACCCACCTGCTCGGGCGTCTCCCCGGGGTGGTCCGGCGGCCCGGGCGCCACCCCGTCCGTGAACAGGAACCAGTCCGGTCGGCTCCGGTGGATCTCGACCGTCGTGATCCCCTCGTAGCCGCCGTAGTCCCACTCGTGCAGGTCCGGCTCGATCCGCACCTCGTGCAGCCCGATCAGCTCGGCCGTCTCCCGGGCCCGCTGGAAGGGGCTGACGAAGGCCGCCCCGATCCGGTGCGACCGGATCAACGGCACCAGGCTCCGCGCCTGCTCCCGCCCCTTCTCGGTCAGCGGGACGTCCGTCAGCCCGGTGTGCCGGCCCGAACGCGACCACTCGGTCTCACCGTGCCGAACCAGAAAAAGATCACCCATCCCGCCACCTTACGACCGCCCGTGTTCCCGTCCGGCCTTCACCGCCGCCGACGGCTGCGCGAAGATCGTGCACGACGCCGGGGGGCGGTCACCAGGGCCGGCCGTCCCTTCGCCGCAGAACGAAAGGAGCAGTCATGCCGCAGACACCGGATCGGACCCCGCCCCTCGCGGTCGCCCCGCTCGACTCCCGCGCAATGGATGATCTATGGCGGTGGCTCGGCGGTCAGCTCGAAGAGGACGAGCGGATCGCGAAGGCGGCCATCCGCGAACTCGCGGGGCCGGACGCCGCTCGGTGGCGGTACGACGGGCGGCACGTCGAGACGGTCAGCGGTCCCACCGAGGTCGCGGCGGGAGCGCGGACCGTCCTGGGGCCGGGGGTCGGCGAGTACATCGCCCACAACGATCCGGCGCGGCTGCTCGAAGAGCTTACCGCCAAGCACAAGCTGCTCGGGTGGGTCCACAGGGTGGTGCGGCCCGAGTCGCCCGCATCGGCCGACAGAGGGGTGCGGCTGCTCGCCCTGTCCTACGCGGACCGCCCCGGCTACCGCGAGGAGTGGCGGCCGTAAGCCGGGGCCGCGGGGCTTGCGCCCCCACGGGTGGCACGGGAGCCCGCCGGCCCCGCTACTGCCGGTACCCGCTCAGGAACCGCCCGATGCGCCCGATCGCCGCCTCCAGGTCCTCCGCGTGGGGCAGGGTCAGGATGCGGAAGTGGTCCGGGCTCGGCCAGTTGAAACCGGTGCCCTGGACGACCTGGATCTTCTCGCGCAGCAGCAGGTCCAGGACGAAGCGCTCGTCGTCGTGGATCTTGTGGACGGCCGGGTCGATCCGCGGGAAGGCGTACAGCGCGCCCTTGGGCTTGACGCAGGAGACGCCGGGGATCTCGTTGAGCTTCTCCCAGGCCACGTCCCGCTGTTCGTGCAGCCGTCCGCCGGGGGCCGTCAGCTCGCGGATGGACTGGCGGCCGCCGAGCGCGGCCTGGATGGCGTACTGGGCGGGCGCGTTGGCGCACAGGCGCATGGAGGCCAGCATGGTCAGGCCCTCCAGATAGTCCTTCGCGTGCTGCTTCGGCCCCGTCACCACCAGCCAGCCGGAGCGGAAGCCCGCCACCCGGTAGGTCTTGGACAGGCCGCAGAAGGTCAGCACCACCAGGTCGGGGGCGAGGGACGCGGCGGAGTGGTGCACGGCGTCGTCGTACAGGATCTGGTCGTAGATCTCGTCGGCGAAGACCATCAGGCCGTGCCGGCGGGCGAGGTCGAGGATGCCCTCGACGATCTCCTTGGGGTAGACGGCGCCGGTGGGGTTGTTGGGGTTGATGATGACGACCGCCTTGGTGCGGTCGGTGATCTTCGACTCCATGTCGGCCAGGTCCGGGTACCAGTCGGCCTGCTCGTCGCAGAGGTAGTGCACCGCCCTGCCGCCCGCGAGGGTGGTCACCGCCGTCCAGAGGGGGAAGTCGGGGGCGGGGATCAGGACCTCGTCGCCGTCCTCCAGCAGGGCCTGCACGGCCATGGAGATCAGCTCGGAGACGCCGTTGCCCAGGAAGACGTCGTCCACGTCCACTTCCAGCCCGAGCGCCTGGTAGCGCTGGGCGACGGCCCGGCGGGCGGAGAGGATGCCGCGCGAGTCGGTGTAGCCGTGCGCCCGCGGCAGCATGCGGATCATGTCCTGGACGATCTCCTCGGGCGCCTCGAAGCCGAAGAGGGCCGGGTTGCCGGTGTTCAGGCGCAGCACGCTGTGGCCCGCCTCCTCCAGCGCGTTGGCGTGCTCGATGACCGGGCCGCGGATCTCGTAACAGACCTCGCTGAGCTTGTTCGACTGCCGGAACTCCATGCGCGGCTTCCCCTCCGGAATCTGGTGTTGCTTGGTTTTACCAAGTGGCAGCTTGGAAAGTCCAACAACTTGTCTACACTGCGTCGCATGTCACCACGTCCTCGCCGTAGCTACGACCAGTACTGTTCCGCCGCCCGCGCGCTCGACGCCGTCGGCGACCGCTGGACCCTGCTGATCGTCCGGGAGCTGCTCGCCGGTCCGCGGCGCTACACCGACCTGCACGCCGACCTGCCCGGCGTCAGCACGGACGTACTCGCCTCGCGGCTCAAGGACATGGAGCGCGAGGGGCTGGCGACCAGGCGCCGGCTGCCCCCGCCCGGCGCGGCGTACGTCTACGAACTCACCGCGCGGGGACGCGGTCTGCTGCCCGTACTGGAGGCGCTCGGCGCGTGGGGCGCGGGCGAGCTGGGGGAGCGGCGGCCGACCGACGCCGTACGCGCGCACTGGTTCGCCCTGCCGCTGCTGCGGGCCCTGCGGGAGGCCGGGGCGGCGGAGGGGCTCGTCGAGGTCCGGCTGGAGGAGGGGGACTTCCACCTGTACGCCGACGCCCGCGCCGAGGGGGAGGACGGCCCCGTGTACGGCGAGGGGCCCGCACCGGGCGAGCCCGACGCCAGGCTCGTGCTGGACGCCGCGACCTGCGCGGCCCTCGGCCGCGGCGAGGCCGGTCTGCGCGACGCGGTGCGCGACGGCCGCGTCGGGGTGACCGGCGACGGCCCGGCGGCCAAGGCGCTGCGGGAGGGGTGAAACGGCAGAAGGCCCGCCGTGAGCGGGCCTTCTGATGTGGTGTCAGGCGCCGGGTGGCACCCGGGACGGCCGTCCCGAACCACGGGTCAGCGCGTAGCCGCCGATGCCCGCGAGCGCGGCCAGCACGGCCCCGATCCCGCTCCACACCCAGCGGTCCGACCACCAGCCCGACGACCAGCCGTCCTCCGGCTCGATCGCGGACAGCACGGCGCTCTTCTCGTCCTCGTCGCCCTGGTCGGCGCCGGAGGTCACCGCGATGCCCGGCACCAGCGGCTCGGCCAGCGAACCGTCCACCGCCGCGGCCCCGCCGATGTCCTTGGAGTCCGCCCGGACCTCGGCGGAGACCGGCACGCCGAGGTCGGAGGTGGGCACGTTCACCGCCGTGAGCCGGACGTAGTAGGTGCCCGGCAGCGGGTCGTTGGCCCACGGCTCGGTCCAGGCGCGCACGGTGCGCAGCACGCAGGCCAGCTCGACGGAGGAGGTGCCCGCGTCCGCGGTGCGGGCCTGGGCGCCCCACTGGCAGGCCTGGCGGCGGCGCAGGCCGTCGTACACGTCGACCCGCCAGGTCTGGGCGGCGTGCGTCTCGGGCAGCTTCACCGTGGCCTTCACGGTGGGCCGCTGCCCGGCGTCGGCCGGGAACGACCAGTACAGGTAGTCGCCCGCGGCCCCGTTCGCCGTGGCCGCCTGCCCCTGCTCGAACTCGGTCGCCGTACGGAAGGACGTGCCCGCCGTGGTCGGCGCGTCACCGTCCTGGGAGGGGCTCGCGGAGGGCGATGAATCGGCTGCCGCGGGAGCCGCGGCCAGGCCGAGCAGCACCACGGCCGCGCTCAACACTCGGGTGAACCGCATCAGTTGGTCCTCCAGATCGCGAACCGCCAGCGCGAGAGCCAGCCCCACAGCAGACCGGCGACGAAGCCGACCAGCACCAGCAGGCCGAGCAGCCACCAGCCGCGTCCGAGGCCGAAGGCGGCCACGTCGTCGGAGTCGCCCGGACCGTCCACGACGTCGACGGTCAGCTCCAGCGGCAGACCGGGCGTGGTCTTCACCCCGGAGGCGACGGAGAAGGAGTTGGTGACCTGGAGGCACACGGCCTCGGCGGCCGCGTCGTCCTCGTCGCTCTCCGCCTTCGGGTAGCGCAGCCCCGTCGAGAGTACGTCGGTACGCCCGTTGCCCGCCGCCTCGCCGCGCACGATCTCCCGGCCGTGCACCGTCACCGCCCGCAGCAGCACCCCGTAGGACGGGTTCACGGCCCGGTCGGCGCCCACGCTCACGGAGGCGCGCAGTTCCTGGCCGGGCTCCACGTCCACCCGGTACCAGCGCTGCTGCCCGAACTCCTCGCGGTCGGTGTACAGCCCCGACTTGAGCGTCGGCGCCTTGGCGCACGCGTCCGCGCCCTCGGTGGCGACCGGCGTCACCACCGGGTCGGCCGCCCGGTCGACCAACTGGTTGACCTTGTCGGTCAGTTCGTCGGTGTGCTCGACCGAGGTGTACGTGCCGCCGGTCGCCTCGGCGATGCAGCTGAGCTGCTGCCGCATCTTGGTGTTCGGGACCAGGCCCAGCGTGTCGATGGTCAGCCCGATGCCCTTGGCGGCGATCTCACGGGCCACCTCGCACGGGTCCAGCGGGGCGCAGGTGTCCTCGCCGTCGCTGATCAGCACGATCCGCTTGGAACCGTCACCGCCGTCGAGGTCGTCGGCCGCCTTGAGCAGCGCGGGCCCGATCGGCGTCCAGCCGGTCGGCGACAGGGTCGCCACCGCCGTCTTCGCCTCGGTGCGGTCCAGCGGGCCGACCGGGTAGAGCTGCGCGGTGTCCTTGCAGCCCGTCTTGCGGTCGTCGCCCGGGTAGTCGGCGCCCAGGGTCCGGATGCCGAGCTGCACCTCTTCGGGCGTCGCGTCGAGCACCTCGTTGAACGCCTGCTTCGCCGCCGCCATGCGCGTACCGCCGTCGATGTCCCGCGTCCGCATCGAACCGCTGACGTCGAGCACGAGGTCGACCTTCGGCGCGTCCTCACCCGTGGGTTCACCGGCGCTCGCCCCGGCCGGGAACGCCATCCCGGCCGCCAGCGCGGCGAGCAGGGCACAGGCACCCGCCGCCAGCCGTGTTCTTGTGATCATCGGCGGATCCTATTGATCAGTGGTGCCGCGCTCCAAAACGAGACCGCGCCGATGCCCCGGCTTCACCTCCACCGCAGCGGATTGGGCAGCTCCGTCCACAGATCGCCCGTGCTTCCCGGCGAAGTCCGCATCACCGTCAGCGCCTTGACCGGCAGCGGCCCCTCGCACAGAGCCACGACGTCCTCGGTGCGGGGCAGTTCGGGCACCGCCGCCGCCAGGGCCTCCCGCAGCGCCGGTCCCGAACCGGCCGTGGCCGCCAGCGCGCCCCCCACCAGCGAGCCGAACAACTTACGGCGCAGCGCGACCGGTTCGTCGGTGAGGATCCGGGCAGGCAGGCCGTGGGCCGCGACGCCGTGCCGGGACAGGCGGGCCGGGGAGACGCGGATGTCGGCCAGGTCGCGGTAGACCAGGCGCAGCGGATCGCCCGTCGCGGACAGCACGACCAGGAGGTTCTGGCCGTGCGCCTCAAGGGCCACGCCCAGCTCCAGCGCGCGCAGCCCGACGGCGAGCGCGAGACGGGCGAAGGCGGCGAGCCACGCGGGGGAGCGCGGCAGCCCGGTGGTCGCCAACGCGGCCACCGGAACGACGTGCTCGCCCGGCGAGGCGTACACCTCGGGCGCTTCGCGCAGTACGGCGGCCAGGTCGGGGGAGTGGGCGGTGGCCGCGCCCAGCGTGCGGGTCACGTGGAGCAGTCCGTCCAGACGATCCGCCAACCGCGCCCCGAACGTCGACAGATCGGCCGACGCGGCGATCGAGGCGACCGAGATGTCCCGCACCGAGGACGTCAGCCGGGCACTCAGCGCGGTCTTGACGTGCACCGAGCCGGGCACGGCGAGGGTCCGCAGGGACATCAGCGGACGCGCGGCGGGCCCGGCCCCGTAGGACTGCTTGAGCACGTGCGCGGACTGCCACGGATGCACCGGGACCAGCACCCGCGCCCCGTCCCGCAGTTCCCCGGGCCACACCCCCGTCACCAGGCACTCCGCCGCCGGGACCGGCACGAGCCCCAGCTCCACCACCGGCCCGTGCTCGGGCCCGTAGGCGAGCTGCTCCGCCACCGAGAAGCCGGGCCGCGCACGGCAACCGGGGTGGTACGGGTGCCCGTCGACCACCCGCCGCTCCCAGCCCCAGCCGCTGTCCGGCCACTCGTCCGGGTGATTCTCCGGCGCCCCCTCCCGCACCGTCCGGGGCTGTGCCGCGCGCGACAGGGCCAACGATGCGGCACTGTGCCCGAGTTCGGCGGTGAACGAGGCCGAGTGCGGTACGGCGAGGTCGGTCATCAGCCGCTCCGGGTCGTCGTAGGCGACCTCGTCCAGCCGTACCACCGGGACGTACGCGTCCGTGCGGTACGGGTCGGCGGCCGGACCGCTCAGCCGGCGGCCGTCCCGCAGGCGCAGGACGAGCCCGTCCCCGGACCGCTCCCGGCCCTCGACCCACGGCAGCGGTTCGAAGGCGAGGGCACGCCACAGCCGGGACAGCACGGCCGCACGGGCACCAGGCCGCTCGGCCGCGAACCGGGCGGCCAGAGCGGGACGGACGGCCGCCAGCTCCTCGGCGACCTCGGCCGCCGCACTGGGGGGACGATGCACGGGCAGGCTCCTCGGATACGGATACGGATACGGATACGGATACGGGTACGGGTACGGGTACAGGTACGGCGGGTACGACGTCACGGCGGAGGACCGACGACTGTCACGACGAGAGACATACTGATCGTCTCCGTCCTCTCCGCCATGGACCGACCGTAGGGAACGAGTGGAACGCGTGGATCTCCTGCCCCCGCCCACCGGCGCCGACGCCCCCCTCCCGGACGGCGCCGCCGCCCGGGACGACGTGGCGCGCCGCGCCGACGCCCACGCGGCCGTACCGCTGCTGAACTGCCTGCTGCGCGAGGTGGCCGAACCGCTGCCGGGCCCCGGCCCCCGCCCCGTGTACCGGCTGCCCGGCGGCAGACTGCTGCGGGTGCGCCGGGGACGGCGGCCCGCCGAACCGGAGGTCCGCACGGCGGGCGGGTGGCACCGCGTCGACCACGCCGAACTGGTGAAGCTCGTCGCCGAGGCCCTGCGCCGGCACACCGGTGTGCCCAACCACGAACTGCCCACCGAGATGACCGACAGCCGCGACGCGGTGGCCGCCCTGCTGACGGCACGCGCGCGTGCCACCCCGCCCGCCGACCCGTACCTCCGCTCCGAGCAGGCCCTGCTCACCGGCCACACCCACCACCCCGCCCCCAAGGCACGCGGCGGCGGCCCGCACGCCGGGTGGCTGCCCTACGCGCCCGAGGCACACGCCCGCTTCCCGCTGACGCTGCTCGCCGTGCGCGAGGACACCGTCGTCGACGAGGGCGACACCGGCGCCCTGGACGCCCTCGGCAAGGCCCCGCCCGGCTACCGGCTGCTGCCCGCCCACCCCTGGCAACTGGACCTGACGGCACCCGCTCTCGCCCCCGCCTTCGCCGACGGCCGGCTCGTCCGGGTGGGCACCACCGGCTTCTTCGCCTGGCCGACGGCCGCGATCCGTACGGTGTACGCGCCCGAGTACCTCCCCGGCCGGGACCTCTTCCTGAAGTTCAGCCTCGACGTGCGCGTCACCAACGACATCCGCCGCCTGTGGCGCCACGACCTGCTGAAGCTGCGCCGCACCGACACGGCCGCCACCGAGGCCTTCGCCTCCCTGGGCCCTCCGGCCGCCTGGCTCGGCGACCGCGGCCACCGCACCGCGGACTTCGCCTTCGAGGAACTGGCCGTCGTCGTCCGCGACGGCCTGCGCGACCACCTGCTGCCCGGCGCGACCCCGCTGCTGGCCGCCGCGCTCGTGGAGGGCTTCCCCGGCAGCCCGCTCGCGGCCGCCGCGGACCCGGCGGCCTGGTGGGAGGCGTACCTCGCCGCCGTCGTCCCGCCCGTCCTGACCGCCTTCGCCGACGACGGCGTCGTCCTGGAGGCGCACCTGCAGAACAGCCTGGTCGCCGTGGACGCGACCGGCATGCCGGTGCAGGCCCTGTTCCGGGACGCGGAGGGCGTCAAACTGCTGCCGGACACCCCGAGGGCGGCCGGCTGGGAACGCCTGGTCTACTGCCTGGTCGTCAACCACCTGTACGAGATCGCGGCCGCCCTCACCGAACACCACCCGGCCTTCGACCCCTGGCCCGCCGTCCGCCGCACCCTGGCCCGCCACGACCTGCCCGAGATCCCGGCCCTGCTCACCGCCGCCACCCTCCCCGCCAAGACCAACCTCCTGCTGCGCTGGACCGGCGCGGACGGCGCCGACGCCCGCTACCGTCCCCTGCCCAACCCGCTGCGCGGGGCCTGAGCGGCGGCGGCCCTCCACGCGCCCGGAAATCCCGTGCCGTACCGCGCCCCGGTGGTGCACACTCACCGCATGGCGGACATGGACGCGTTCCGGGACGAGATCGCCCGCCGGGCGGCGGGGGGTGCCGGGGACACGGCGGGTGACCTGGCGGCGGATCTGGTGAGGGACCTCGGCCTGCGGACGGCGGTACTGCTGGAGGGCCCCAGCGACCTCGCCGCCGTCCAGGCCCTGGCGGCCCGCGAGGACCGCGACCTGACCGCCGAAGGCGTGGCCGTGGTGTCCATGGGCGGCGCGATGAGCGTCGGCCGCTACGCGGGGCTGCTCGGCCCACCCGGCCTCGGCCTGCGCCTGACGGGCCTCTGCGACGCCCGAGAGGAGCCCTTCTACGTCCGCGGCTGGCAACGGGCGGGCGCCGTGCGCGACTTCCACGTCTGCGTGGCCGACCTGGAGGACGAGATGATCCGGGCGCTGGGCCCGGAGCGGGTCGAGGAGGTCATACGCTCCGAGGACGAACTCCGCCCCTGGCAGACCTTCCTGGCCCAGCCCGCCCAGCACGGCCGCCCCCGTGACCAGCAGTTGCGCCGCTTCCTCAGCACCAGGAAGGGCCGCAAGATCCGCTACGGCGGCCTCCTGGTCGAGGCCCTCGACGGCGGGCGGCCACCGGCCCCGCTCGCGGATCTCCTGGCGGGACTGTGACCGCCGCGGTGGCGCGCGGCCCGCGTCAGGGCGCGGCCGGCGCCTCGATCCCCCGCAGCAGCAGGTCGATCATTCGGCGCGGGTCGTAGCGGGGATCGTCGTCACCGGCGATGCAGAGGTTGCCGATGCCGCGCATCAATTCGTACGGCTCGATGCCGGGCCTGACCTCGCCCGCGTCGACCGCGGCACCCAGCAACTGCTCGGCCGCGGGCAGCAGCCGGTCGAGGAAATACGTGTGGAGGGCGACGAAGCTGCTGCTGTCCGGCTGCAGCGTGTTCGCCAGTCCGTGCTTGGTGACCAGGAAGTCGACGAACAGATCGATCCACCGGCGCAGCGCCGACAGCGGTGAGTCGGCGTCGGCGAGCAGCCGCGGACCGGCTTGCGCGCACTCTTCGACCTGGTGCCGGAAGACGGCCACGACGAGCTCCACCCGCGTCGGGAAGTGGCGGTAGAGCGTCCCCACCCCGACGCCCGCCCTGGCCGCCACCTCGCGGACCGGCGCGTCCAGCCCCGAGGTCACGAACACCTCGGCCGCGGCATCGAGCAGCCTGCTCTGGTTGCGCACCACATCGGCCCGCCTGCCGCCGGCCGGCTCCTTCCCGGAGCGCTCCGCGCTGGGCACAGGCCCACCCTCCTCATGACCGACTTCGCAGCGGGACTCGTCTCGACTTGCGAAACGGAACCGTGCTCCGTATTGTGAAGTGGAACGACGTTCCGCTTTGGGTTCCCACTGTACCCGAACCGGGCGCTCCCCTCCTCCTGCCTCTTCTCCCCCTGCTTCCTCTCCCTTGCCGCCTGCCCCTGAGGGCCGCGGCGGAGGCCATCGAACGAAAGGCACACCATGCCCGAGTGGACTTCCACAGCCGACCGCTACCTCCACCCGTCCGCCCCGCCCGTCCTGTCGGTCAGCCCGCTGACACTGTCCGTGCCCGGGCGGCCGCTGGACCTCGAAGTGCGCGTCTCCGCACCCCTGACCGGCACCGACCTGCCGGTCGTCCTCCTCTCGCACGGCCACGGAGGGGCGTACGGCCTCTCCTCGCTCGACGGCTATCTGCCGCTCGCCAAGGTCTGGGCGGCCCGCGGGTTCGTCGTCATCCAGCCCAACCACCTCAGCGCCCCCAGGCTGAGCCACCTGGTCGGCGACAGGCCCGAAGCGCCGTTGTTCTGGCGCTCCCGCGCCGAGGACATGAGCAGCATCCTCGACCGGCTCGACGAGATCGAGAGGGCCGTTCCGCAGCTCGCCGGGCGCGTGGACCGCGGCAAGGTCGCGGTGGCCGGCCACTCCCTCGGCGCCTTCACCGCCGAACTTCTCCTCGGTGCCAGGATCACCGACCCCGACACGAACGAAGAGGTGGACCTCCTTGAGCCGCGGATCACACAGGGCGTGCTGATCGGCGCGACCGGCAGGGGCGGCGACACCTTCGACGGGTTCATGTCCGACCGGGTGCCGGTCTTCCGCACCGTCGACCTCACCACGATGACCACCCCGGCGCTGGTCGTCGCCGGTGACAAGGACGACTCCCAGCACTGGACGACCATGGGCCCCGACTGGCACGCCGACCCGTACCACCTCACCCCCGGGCCCAAGACCCTGCTCACCGTCTTCAACGGCGAGCACCTCTTCGGTGGGATCCAGGGCCACGACAGCGTCGAGACCTCGGACGAGAGCCCCGACCGGGTCGCCGCGGTCGCGGAACTCACCGCGGCCTACCTCCGCACCGCCTTCGACAGCGCCGACAACGCCTGGCGGACGGCGCAGGACGCGCTGACCACCGGGTCCGACGCCTTCGGCCGCGTCGAATCGAAGTAGCCCTGTTCCCAGGCCGAGAAAGAAGATGAGCCCAGTGGCACACAGGCAGCACCCGTCGGATCAGGATTCACCGCCGCCTCGACGGCCGGGGAAGTCATCGCCGGCCTCGATCTGACCGGCATGTACGCCGCACGCGCTCCGGAGCGGGCCGCGGCCGCCCTGGCCGAGGCCGGGCTCGGCGGCGTCGAGACCGGCCGGCTCGACCTGCTCGACCCGGCATCGATCGGCACGTTCGCCGACCACTGGCTGACAACCGGCCGTCCGCTGCACATCCTGGTCAACTGCGCCGGCGCAACACCTCCGAGGCAGCTCGAACGCGATGCGCGCGGCCACGAGGTGCAGTTCGCGACCAACCATCTGGGCCACTTCCAGCCGACCCTCGCCCTGCACCCCGCCCTCCGCGCCGCCGCCGGGTCGCGCGTCGTCAACGTGTCCTCCGGGGCCCAGCGATTCGGCGAGATCCGCTGGGACGACCCCGGCTTCCGGCGTGGCGAGTACCACCAGGGCGTGGCATACGCCCAGTCCAGGCTCGCGAACGTGCTCTTCGCGGTCGCACTGGACCGCCGCTGGGCCGAGGACGGCATTCGCGGCTACGCCGTGCACCCCGGCGTGATCGCCGGCACGGCTCTGAACGGCTCGGCGGGCAGGGAAGCCCTGCTCGCCCAGGGGCTGATCGACGAGTCCGGCCGACCGGTCATCGACCCCGACCGGGGCAAGAAGACGCCCCAACAGGGCGCGGCCACCATCGTGTTCGCGGCAACCAGCCCTCTGCTGGCCGCCATCGGCGGGGTCTACCTCAAGGACAACGACATCTCCCCGCTCGACGACGAGGTGAGGCCGGTGACGGCGGACGACGTCCCCTCCGACGCCGCGTCCCACTCCATCGACCCGCAGTCGGCCCAGCGGCTCTGGGAGCTGAGCGAGAGTCTGCTCAAGTCCTGAACGGGCAGGCCCGCCCCGTGGGTTCAGTCCGTGAGCCAGCCGGGGCTGACCATGCGGTACTCGTAGGCCATGACCACGACCTGGGACCGGTCGCGGGCACCGAGTTTGGCCAGGATCCGGCTGACGTGGGTCTTCGCGGTCAGTGGGGAGACCACCAGCTCCGCGGCGATCTCGTCGTTCGTGTGACCGGCGGCGATCAGCCGCATGACCTCACGTTCGCGGCTGGTCAGGGCGTCGAGCCGCTGGTCGGGCGGTCGGGCGTGGTCCGGGCGGTCGGCGAACTCGGCGATCAGCCGACGGGTGACCGAGGGGCTGATGAGCGCGTCGCCGCGCGCGGCGACCCGGACCGCGTGCAGCAGTTCGGCCGGTTCGGTGTCCTTGAGCAGGAAGCCCGTGGCGCCGCGGCGCAGGGCTCCGTACACGTACTCGTCGAGGTCGAAGGTGGTGAGCATCACCACCTTCACCGCTGCCAGGTGCTCGTCGGCGGCGATGCGGCGGGCCGCTTCGAGGCCGTCCATGCCGGGCATCCGGATGTCCATCAGCACCACGTCGGGCCGCAGTTCCCGGCACGCGGCGACGGCGGCGCGCCCGTCGGCGGCTTCGGCGACGACGTGTAGGTCGTCCTCGTCGTCGAGGATGCCGCGGAGTCCCGCGCGCACGAGGCGCTGGTCATCCGCCAGCAGGATCCTGATCATCAGCTGCTCCGCCGATCGGCTCGTGGTGGTCCGGCAACGGTAGTCGGGCCCGGACCGTGAAACCGCCTGCGCGGCCCGGTTCGGCGCTCAGGGTGCCGCCCAGGGCGCGCGCCCGTTCGGCCATGCCCGCGATGCCGCTGCCGTGCCCCGCGCGGGCCGGTCCCGGGCCGTCGTCGGTGACCGAGAGGACCAGGGCCCGCCGATCGCGGTGCAGGCCGACGACGACGCGCCGGGCGCCGCTGTGCCGGACGGCGTTGGTCAGTGATTCCTGCACGATGCGATAGGCGGCGAGGTCCACCGCGGCCGGCAGTGGGGCGTCGGCTCCCGCGCGCTCGAGGCGGACCTCCAAGCCGGCCCGGGCCGCCGTGGAGATCAGCTCGTCGATCCGGGACAACCCGGGTGCGGGCGTGGTGGGTGCCGCTTCGTCGACCTGGCGCAGGACGCCCAGGGTGGCGCGGAGTTCTCGCAGGCCGTCCCTGCTGCTCTGCTTGATCGCGGTCAGAGCTTCCTCGGCCAGGCCGGGGTTCTTCGGCAGCCGGTGCAGGGTGGCGGACGCCTGCACGTGGATCATCGACATGGTGTGGCCGACGACGTCGTGCAGTTCGCGGGCGATGCGCAGCCGCTCCTGGGTGGCGCGCCCCCTGGCCTGCTCCTCGGCGTAGGCGAGCCGGTCGTGGCGCATCGCGCCCAGCGCCACCACCGCCACCAGCCAGCCCGTCAGCATGAAGACCGCCGTGCCGGTGACGTCCCCGGTACCGACCAGCGCTCCCGCGCCCACGCCGATCACCATGACCGCGGCCATGGCGACCGACGTCTGGATCCGTCCAAGGGCCGCCAGCGTGTACAGGGCCGCGATCGGGATCACCACGAGTGGGCCGTCGACGCTGCTCAGCAGGTAATAGGCGCCGGTGCCGAGGACGGTGCACCAGCCGACCGCCGCCGGGTGGCGGCGGCGCAGCGGCAGTACCGCGCACACCGCCGCGGCCAGGAGCCAGGAGCCGATCACCGAGGGGCTCGCGTCCCAGTCCGCACCGAGGCGCTGCCCCTCGGCCACGCCCGCCAGAGCCAGGACGACTCCGGCCAGAGCCAGGTCGGCACGCGGGCCGGTGGGCAGGCGGAGGCGGGAGACGTCGAGGTACGGCACTGCTCCATACTGCCCGGAGCACGCCACGACCTGGTGGATTATGTTGCCTTTTGGGCTCGGGGTGCGTGCTGGAGGAGTACGCGGGGGCGGGGGCCGTACACCGGCGGGTGTACGTCCCCCGCCTTGACTGTCAGCCGGGGGCCGACGCCCGCGCCCGGTGCGGCCAGCAGGATCGAAGACATGTCGTCGCCCCTCGCCCCCACCCGGATCAGTGCCGCCGTCGTCGGCGCGCTCGTGGGTGCCGCGGCCGGAATCCTGCTGGTCACCGCTGCCGGAACGCTCCCGATCACGGTCAGTGGCCTGTTCGCCGGACTCGCAGTCGGTGTCTCCGCGCTCGCCGGAGCAGTGGTGGGCGCGGCGGTGACTCCAGGCAACACCCGTTCCGACCAGAGGTAGGCCCATGTCTTCCCCTCGCGGCTCCGCCGCGCCCCTCGCCCCGCCCCCGCCGGGAGCCGGCACGTCCGCACCCCAGGGCCGGTTCGGCGCCCTGGCCGGCTGGGCACAGCGCCACCGCTGGGCGGCTCTCGTCCTGTGGGTGGCGGTCGTGGCCGCCATCACGCTGGGCTCCACCGCGGCCGGCTCCGCGTACCGGAACGACTTCACGCTGCCGGGCACCGACTCCCAGCGGGCCACCGACCTGTTCGAGCGGCACGGCAGTGACCAGGCGGGCGACAGCATCCAGATCGTCTTCAAGGACACCGCGGGCGTCCGGAGCGACAAGGACCGCGTCGAGCCGATGCTGGCCGAGGTGAGGCAGCTGGCCGGGGTCGCCGACGTGCGCAGCCCCTTCGCCGACGCTGCGGCGGTCTCCGAGGACGGCACGATCGCCTACGCCTCCGTCACGCTGGACGGCAAGGCCGAGGAGGTCCCCAAGCAGGACGTCGCCGAAATCCTCGACGTCGCCCAGCACATCGCCACCGACGACCTCCAGGTCGAGGTCGGCGGGGAGGCCGCGCGCAACGCCGAGGACCAGGCGCCGCCGACCGCGGAACTGACCGGGATCGTGGCCGCCCTGGTCATCCTGGTGCTGCTGTTCGGCTCGCTCCTGGCGGCATCGCTGCCCCTGATCACCGCGCTGTTCGCGGTCGGCGGCGCCATCGGCCTGATCGGCCTGGCCTCGCACATCTTCACCGTCGCCGACTTCACCCCTCCCATCCTCATGCTCATCGGGCTCGGCGTCGGCGTCGACTACGCCCTGCTGATCTTCTACCGCTACCGTCACGAACTCCTGGCGGGAGCCGAGCCCGACGAGGCGGGCCGCAAGGCCCTCGGCTCCGCCGGACGCACGGTCTTCTTCGCCGGCTGCACCGTCATCGTCGCCCTCCTCGGCCTGGTCGCCCTCGGGTTCGGCTCTCTGCAGGGCATCGCCCTGGCGGTGGCCGTCACCGTCCTGGTCACGATCGCCGCCTCCCTGGTCCTGCTGCCCGCCCTCCTCGCCCTGTTCGGCGACCGCATCCAGCGCCATGTCCTCAAGCAGCGGGCCAAGGCCGCGAAGAAGGGCACGACCGAAGGCAACCGCTGGCGGGCCATGGCGGGCGCCGTGCAGCGCCGCCCGATCCCGACCCTGCTGGTCGGCGTCATCGCACTCCTGGCCCTGTCCGCACCGGCCCTGGGCATGCGCCTGGGCTTCGCCGACTCCGGGAACGACGCGAAGGACACCACCTCCCGGCACGCCTACGACCTGCTCGCCGAGGGCTTCGGCCCCGGCTTCAACGGCCCGCTCATCGTCCTGGTCAAGGGCGACCGGCAAGCGGGCCAGGCCGTCCAGGCCCAGCTCGCCACCACCGACGGCGTCGCCGAGGCCAGTCCGGCGATGCCCTCCGAGGACGGCGCCCTGTCCACCGTCTTCGTCTACCCGACGACCTCTCCGCAGTCCACCGGCACCGTGGACCTCGTCCACCACCTGCGCGACGACGTGGCCCCACCGCTGGAACACACCACCGGCGCCGAGGTGCTGGTCGGTGGTGCCACCGCCGCCTCCCAGGACGTCTCCGAGACCCTCGCCGACCGGTTGCCGCTGTTCGTCGCCGTCGTGGTCGGTGTCTCCTCCATCCTGCTCCTGCTGGTCTTCCGGTCCATCTGGATCCCCGTCAAGGCCGCCGTCCTGAACCTGCTGTCCATCTCGGCCGCGCTCGGCGTGATCACGCTGGTGTTCCAGCACGGCTGGTTCGGCGCCCAGCCCGGTCCCGTCGAGGCGTTCATCCCCGCGCTGATCTTCGCGATCGTCTTCGGGCTCTCCATGGACTACGAGGTCTTCCTCGTCTCACGCATCCACGAAGAATGGACACGCACCAAGGACCCCGCGCAATCCGTACGGGAAGGACTCGCTGCCACCGGCAAGGTCATCACCGCCGCCGCCGGCATCATGATGTTCGTCTTCGGGGCGTTCGTCCTCAGCCCCGACCGCATGCTCCAGCAGTTCGGGCTCGGCCTGGCCGTCGCCATCCTCCTCGACGCCGTGGTCATCCGCTGCCTGATCGTGCCTGCCGTCATGCAGATGCTCGGCAAGTGGGCATGGTGGCTGCCCGCACCACTGGCCCGAAAACTGCCCAGGATGTCCATCGAATCCCCGGAACACGGCTGACCCGCGGCCCGGCGCGGCCCGTCCAGTCGCCGGGCCGCGCCCCCTGGCCGCCGGCCCTGCTACTTCGTGGCCCCCTGCGCGAAGCCGTTGTAGATGTAGCGCTGGAGGAACAGGAAGATCACCAGGGTCGGCACGATGACGAGGACGGCCCCGGCGGAGATGTTCTCCCAGTGCGCCCCGAAGGGGCCCTTGAACCGGAACAGGGCGGTCGACATGGTGCCGAGATCCTCGTCGGGCATGTAGAGGAAGGGGATGTAGAAGTCGTTGTACGTGGTGATGCCCTTGATGATGACCACGGTCGCGATGGCGGGCTTCAGCAGCGGAAAGATGATCTTCCGGTAGATGGTGAAGGAGTTGGCGCCGTCGAGCCGCGCGGCCTCGTCGAGCGACCGGGGGATGCCGCGGATGAACTGCAGGAAGATGTAGATGGCCACGATGTCCGTGCCCATGTACAGCAGGATCGGGGCCCAGCGGGTGTTGAACAGCCCGAAGCTGTTGACGACCTGGAAGGTGGCGACCTGCGTCGTCACGGCCGGCACCAGCGTGGCGATCAGGAACAGCGCCATGACGAGCTTCTTGAAGCGGAAGTCGAAGCGGTCGATGGCGTACGCGGTCATCGAGCCGATGATCACGGTGCCGGTGATGGAGAACAGCAGGATGAAGGCCGTGTTGCCGAAGGCCTTCAGCATGTGGCCGTCGTTGAAGGCCGTGGCGTAGTTGGAGAAGTTGAGCCAGTCGTCCGGCAGGGCGAGCGCGCCCTGGCCCTCGGAGATCTCCCCGTAGGACTTGAGTGAGGTCAGGAAGACCACGGCGAGCGGCAGCAGTACCACGAGCGAGGCGACGACCAGCGACAGGTACGTCAGTGCGGTGCTGACGCGCGGGCGGCGGCGTGCCTGTTCCCGGGAGCGGGCGGGGGCGGTGAGGGTCATACGAGATCCACCTTCTCGTCGGGCACGAGGCGGCGCTGGATCCAGGTGATCACCAGGATGATCGCCAGCAGCACCACGGCGCAGGCCGAGGCCAGGCCGGTCTTGTTGAACTGGAAGGCGAACTTCACCGTCTGGATGACGAACGTCGACGTCTCCGTCGCACCGCCGGTCATGATGTACGGGATCTCGAAGACGGAGAGGGAGCCGGAGATCGCCAGGATGACGCTCAGGCTCAGCACCGGCCGGATGCTCGGCGCGATGATGTGCCGGAACTGCTTCCAGCGGCCGGCGCCGTCGAGCTGCGCGGCCTCGTAGAGCTCGCCGGGGATCGACTGGATCGCGCCCAGGAACAGCACGAAGTTCAGGCCGGTGAAGCGCCAGACGGACACGCCCGCCATGGAGGTGTTGGCCGACTGCGGCGACCCCAGCCAGGCGTGGTCGGTGCCGACGCCGAACCAGGACAGGACCGAGTCGAGCGTGCCGCCGTCCTGGAAGAAGTACAGGAAGACGAAGCCGATCGCGACGCCGTTGATCAGATAGGGGAAGAACAGGATGCCCTTGAACAGGTTCCTGAAGCGCAGGTCGAAGCTGAGGACGGCGGCGAAGTACAGGGCGATGACGATCTGCACGACGGATGCCGCGAGGTAGTAGAAGCTCACCGCGAACACCCGGAACAGCTCGGGCCGGGTGAAGATCTCGGTGTAGTTGTCCGCCCCGACGTAGGCGCGGTCGGGGCTGATGCCGTCCCAGTCGGTGAAGCTGTAGTAGATCATGTTGCCCACCGGCACGTAGGTGAACGTGATCAGCAGGGCCAGGGGCGCCAGCAGGAACAGCCACGGGGTGAGCTTGCGCAGCGGCCGGCCGCGCCACGAGGAGCCGGCCCGTGCGCGGCGCCGGGAGGGTCGTTTTCCGGTCCGGCCCGGCGCGGCGGCCGGGGCGGGTGGTGACGCGGTGGAAGCGGTTCGGGTCATTGCGGAGCCAGGGCCTTTCGTCGTCCGCTGAGGGCACCGGGCGCCGGGTCCCCGTCGACCGGGGAGGCGGGAGGGGACCCGGCGGGTGCTGGGTTCAGACGGGTGCCGGGGTCAGGAGCCGACCGTCTGCCTGGCCTCGGACCAGCGCTTGTTCAGGTCGTCGAAGTAGCCCTCGAGGGAACCGTCCGTGGCGCCGCGGGCGATGTCGATGAGCTTCTTGCGGTAGTCCGGCTTGTTGAGTCCGATCTCGGAGGCGTTGTCGACGGCGTCGACCTCGGCCGTCCGCGCCGCGGAGCGCTCAATCATCTTGACATCGTTGTCAACGTAGTCCTTGAGGGTCGCCGGCATCCCCTCGGCCTTCAGGGCGGAGACGGCGCCCTCCTTGGCCGCGTACCCGGACTTCTCGGTGAACCAGTCGATCCACGCCCGGGCGGCTTCCTTGTGGGCGGAGTGGATGTTGACGGCCTGCTGGTAGTCGGAGACCAGAGTGGAGCAGAACGTGCCGTCCTTCTGGGACGGGAGAGGCATGAAGCCGATGTCGTCGGGGTTCTGGCCGGCCTTCTCGGCCGCGTCTCGCATCTGGTTGATGGCCCAGGAGCCCAGCACCATGCTGCCCACCTTGCCCTTGGCCAGGAGGGTCTTGGAGCTCTCCCAGTTGGTGGTGGCCGGGTCCTTCTCCGACAGCTTCTCGTGGACGATGTCGTAGAGCAGGGTGTCGAGGGCGTTGAGGTCGTTGCCCTCGGCCCACGGCTTGTCCATGTCGGCGAGCTTGTCGTGGCCCTGGGTGTCGCAGCTGATGGAGCCGACACTGTTGGTCCAGGGGCTCTCCAGCGGCCAGCCGTCCTTGAAGTTGGTGTAGTACGGGGTCGCGCCGGTCTTGTCCTTGACGGCCTTGAGGTCGTCGAGGAACTGCTCGGTCGTCGTCGGCCAGTCGGTGATCCCGGCCTTCTTCCACAGCGCCTTGTTGTAGACCAGGCCGTTGGCGGTGCCGAAGGTGGCGATGCCGTAGGTCTTGCCGCCGACGTCGGTCTTGTCGGTGAAGCGGTACTTGGGCTTCATCGAGGACGTCTCGCCGAGCGGTGCGAAGAACTTGGGGTAGTCGCCCTTGGCGACCGCCGACGGGATGAGCAGGACGTCGCCGTAGTCCTCCGTGTTCATGCGGATCTTGACCTCGCCCTCGTAGTCGGTGAGGCCCTCGAACTCGACCTTCACGTCGGGGTAGGTCTTGTTGAACTCGGCGGCGTACTTCTTCATCGTCCCGTCCTCGACGAGGTCGGTGCGGTTCGTGAGCACGGTGATGTCCCCCGAGACGCCGTCCGGGTTGACCGGCGCGGCGGCGGTTTCGCCGGCGTCCGCGCTGCCCCCTCCGCTGCACCCCGCAACGGTCAGCATCGCGGTGGCGAGCAGTGCGACGCTCAGCGTCCTCTTCCCCATGTGCCCAGCTCCTTTCCAAGGATTACGGCTCGGGCTCCGGTGGTGGTTGACGGCGACTATGTCAGCCGCTCGTGAACCGGTAAAGCTTCCCAAACGTTCGCGATACTCAATCGTTACCTAAGGTGAGGGGCTGACGCGGGCTCTCCATGCGCCAACTGGGCCTCCGTGACGGCTTCTACCGAGGAAGGAGGGCTAGACCGGTTCACTTCTGTGGGGTTAGGTTGAGCCGCGTTGCATACGACACCGGGCCCGTCCCGCAGAAGGAGCCGTACATGAAGGAAGTCCTCTCGCTCGCCGAGGGCTGGAGCCTGAGCCACAGCGACAACCCGTTGCCCGCCCAGGTCCCCGGCTGCGTCCACGCCGACCTGCTCACGGCCGGCCTGATCCCGGACCCCTTCCTCGGCGTCAACGAACCCGACGTGGCCTGGATCGGACAGCGGGCCTGGAGCTACGTCCGCGACCTGCCCGCCACCGACACCGCCGTGGCGGGGTACGAGCGGACCGACCTGGTGTTCGACGGACTCGACACCGCCGCGACCGTCACGCTGGACGGCCGGGAACTGGGCCGCACCCGGAACATGCACCGGCGGTACCGCTTCGACGTCACCGGCCACCACGGGCGCCTGGAGGTGGACTTCGCCTCCGCCTACGACGAGGCGGCCTCGGTGCGTGCGCTGACGGGGGAGCGCCCCAACGTCTACCCGGAGCCGTTCCAGTACATCCGCAAGATGGCCTGCAGCTTCGGCTGGGACTGGGGCCCGACCCTGGTGACCGCCGGCATCTGGCGCCCGGTCCGGCTGGAGCGCTGGTCGACGGCCCGGCTGGCCGACGTGCGCCCACTGGTGACGGTCGAGGGCGGCGCGGGCCGCGTCGAGATACGCGTGGAGGTCGAGCGGACCGCGCAGGGGACGGCCCGCCCGCTCGCCGTGTGTGCCACCGTCGGGGCCGGTCTCGCCGAGGCGCGCGGTGCGGTGCAGGGGACGCACGCCGTGCTGACACTGGAGGTCCCCGATGCCTCCCTGTGGTGGCCCCGCGGCTACGGCGACCAGCCCCTGTACGACCTGGACCTCGCGCTCGTCGAAGAGGCCGCCGGTCCCGGGGCCGAAGAGCGGCCCCTCGACTCCTGGCACCGGCGCATCGGCTTCCGGACCGTGGAACTGGACCGCTCGGCGGACGAGCACGGCACCGGCTTCACCCTCGTCGTCAATGGTGAACGGATCTTCGCGCGCGGGGTCAACTGGATCCCCGACGACGTGTTCCCGTCCCGCATCACCCCGGACCGCTACCGCACCCGGCTGCGCCAGACCGCCGACGCGGGCGTCGACCTGGTGCGGATCTGGGGCGGCGGCATCTACGAGGACGACGCCTTCTACGACGCGTGCGACGAGCTGGGCCTCATGGTCTGGCAGGACTTCCTCTTCGCCTGCGCCGCCTACCCGGAGGAGCAGCCGCTGCGCGGCGAGGTCGAGGCCGAGGCGCGCGACAACGTTGTCCGGCTGATGCCGCACCCCTCGCTCGTCCTGTGGAACGGCAACAACGAGAACCTCTGGGGCTTTCGCGACTGGGACTGGGAGCCCGAGCTGCGCGGCGACTCCTGGGGCGGCGGCTACTACCTGGACCTGCTCCCGCGGATCGTCGCCGAACTCGACCCCACCCGCCCCTACACCGCGGGCAGCCCTTGGTCCGGCTCCTGGGACCACCACCCCAACGACCCGGCCCACGGCACGTACCACTCCTGGGAGGTCTGGAACCGCCGGGACTACGCCGAGTACCGCGACTCGGTGCCCCGCTTCGTGTCGGAGTTCGGCTGGCAGGCGCCGCCCGCGATGGCCACCCTGCGGCGCGCGCTGCCCGGCGAACGGCTCGCGCCCGACTCGCCCGGCATGCTGCACCACCAGAAGGCGGAGGACGGCAACGGCAAGCTGAACCGGGGCGTGGAGCGCCACTTCGCGCTGCCCGAGGACGACTTCGACCGCTGGCACTACCTCACCCAGGTCGTGCAGGCCCGCGCGATCGCCACCGGGATCGAGCACTGGCGCTCGCACTGGCCCGTGTGCGCGGGGACGATCGTCTGGCAGATCAACGACTGCTGGCCGGTCAGCTCCTGGGCGGCCATCGACGGCGACGGCCGGCTCAAGCCGCTCTACCACGAGCTGCGCCGGGTCTACGCGGACCGGCTCCTCACGCTCCAGCCGGGCGACGGCGACGAGGGCCTCCCCGTGCTCGCCGTCGTCAACCAGTCCGCCGAGCCCTGGCAGGCGCACGTGAGACTGCGCCGCCTGCGGGCGGACGGCACCGAGGTGGCCGAGCACGCGCTCGACGTGACCGTCGCCGCCCGCGCGGTGCACCGTCGGACCGTGCCGCAGGACCTGGCCCCCGCCCAGGGGTCCGTCAAGGAGTTCCTCGTCGCGGACAGCGAGGACCTGCGCAGCGTGCACCTTCCCGTGACGGACCGCGAGTTCGCCTACCCGGTTCCGCACTACGACGTCGCGGTGGAGTCCCCGATGGGTGCCGGGACGGGTAATGTCGAGGTCGTGGTAACCGCACACACCCTCGTACGCGACCTCCTCCTGCAGGCCGACCGGCTCGGACCGGACGCGGTCTGCGACACCGGACTGCGCACCCTCCTCCCCGGCGAACAGCTCCGCCTGCGGGTCACCGGCGCGACCGACACCGGGGCCAATGCCGTCCGGGCGGCGCTGTTCTGCGTGGAACCGGCGTGAGCGCACCGTCCGTACGCGTCACCATCAAGGACGTCGCCGCGGCCGCCGGCGTGTCCAAGGGCGCCGTGTCCCTCGCGTTCAACGACAAGCCGGGGGTGTCCGACGCCACCCGGGAGCGGATCTTCGCGGCGGCCCGGCAGCTGGGCTGGGCCCCGAACTCATCGGCCCGCAGCCTGTCGCGCCAGTCCGTCGACACCGTCGGCCTGGCGATCTGCCGGCCCGCCCGGCTGCTGGGCCTGGAGCCGTTCTACATGGAGTTCGTCTCCGGTATCGAGAGCGTGCTGGCCGAGCGTGACTGCTCCCTGCTGCTTCGCCTGGTCGGCTCGCTGGACGAGGAGATCGGGCTACAGGAACGCTGGTGGCGAGAGCGGCAGATAGGGGGCTCGATCCTGGTCGACTTCCATCACGAGGATCCGCGGATCGCCCCGCTGCGGCGCATCGGTCTCCCGGCCGTGGCGGTCGGCCACCCCACCCTCACCGGCGGATTCCCGTCGGTGTGGACCGACGACGACGCGGCCGTCGCCGAGGCGGTGCGCTACCTGGCGGTGCTGGGGCACCGGCGCATCGCGCACGTGGGCGGCCCCCGGGGGCTCGGGCACAGCGCCATCCGGACGAGCGCGTTCGAACGGACCATGAGCGCACTCGGCCTCGAGGGCGGTCCGCACGTCGAGACGGCCTTCTCGGGCGAGGACGGTGCGCGGGCCACCCGCTCCCTGCTGCTGTCCGCCGAGCGGCCCACGGCGATCCTCTACGACAACGACATCATGGCGGTCGCCGGACTCGGTGTCGCCGCCGAGATGGGCGTCTCCGTGCCGGACGACCTGTCACTGCTGGCGTGGGACGACTCCCAGCTGTGCCGGCTGACGCACCCGACTCTGTCGGCGATGAGCCACGACGTGCACGGCTTCGGCGCGCAGGTCGCACGGGTGCTGTTCGAGGTGCTGGCGGGCAGGGACGTGACGTCCCAGCCGGTGGCGACACCGTCCCTGGTGCCGAGGGCGTCGACGGCGGCGCCTCGCTTGTAGAGAACGGCGGAACGGACGGCCAAGAGGGGGCGCGGCATCGTGTCGCGCCCCTTGCTCGCTCTAAACCGCTAAACCTGCTGACCAGGGCAT
The DNA here is from genome assembly GCF_042730645.1 of Streptomyces sp. NPDC059906. Taxonomy (NCBI): domain Bacteria; kingdom Bacillati; phylum Actinomycetota; class Actinomycetes; order Kitasatosporales; family Streptomycetaceae; genus Streptomyces; species Streptomyces sp. NPDC059906. The sequence continues at coordinate 231,614 of NZ_JBHWKU010000010.1, read as the reverse complement.
CAATTGCACCCTCATGGGCTACCCGCGCGCTATTGACCTGCATATTTACGTTTGCGTGAACGATTGACAGCCCTATCCGTTGCCTCTACGGTCCCTAGCGATTAACCGGTAAAGCCGGTCACGAAGCCAGACAACGTTGTCATGTGCATGTCCGCAGTCACTGGAGGAGACACATGCGAAAGCGGCGAAGCACGCTGATCACGACCGCCGGTACGGCCTTCGCGGCCGTTCTCGGACTGCTGCTCTCACTCGCCGGGCCTTCCGCCGGGAGTGCGCAGGCCGCGGCCGGTGGCATCCACGTCAGTAACGGACGGGTCGTCGAGGGCAACGGCAGCGCGTTCGTCATGCGCGGGGTCAACCACGCCCACACCTGGTACCCGGACCGCACCAGCTCGATCGCGGACATCGCGGCCAAGGGAGCCAACACCGTCCGCGTGGTGCTCAGCAGCGGCGGCCGCTGGACGAAGACGAGCGCCTCCGAGGTCTCCACGCTCATCGGCCAGTGCAAGGCCAACAAGGTCATCTGCGTCCTGGAGGTCCATGACACCACCGGCTACGGCGAGGACGGCGCCGCGACCAGCCTGGACCAGGCGGCCGACTACTGGATCAGTGTGAAGAGCGCGCTGGAGGGTCAGGAGGACTACGTCGTCGTCAACATCGGCAACGAGCCCTTCGGCAACACGAACTACACCGCGTGGACCGACGCGACCAAGGCGGCCATCGCCAAGCTCCGCGGCGCCGGCATCGACCACGCCCTCATGGTCGACGCGCCCAACTGGGGCCAGGACTGGTCCGGCACGATGCGGTCCAACGCGGCCTCGGTCTTCGCCTCCGACCCCGACCGCAACACCATCTTCTCCATCCACATGTACGGGGTCTACGACACCGTCGCCGAGGTGCAGGATTACCTGAACGCCTTCGTCGGCAACGGACTGCCCATCGTCGTCGGTGAGTTCGGCGACCAGCACAGCGACGACAACCCCGACGAGGACGCCATCATGGCGACCGCCCAGTCCCTCGGCATCGGCTACATCGGCTGGTCCTGGAGCGGCAACGGCGGCGGGGTCGAGTACCTCGACATGGTCAACGGCTTCGACCCGAACTCGCTGACCAGCTGGGGCAACCGCATCTTCAACGGCAGCAACGGCATCGTCGCGACGTCCAGGACGGCGACGGTCTACGGCGGTGACGGAGGCAGCACGGGCGGTACCGCGCCCAACGGTTACCCGTACTGCGCCAACGGCAGCGCCTCGGATCCCGACGGCGACGGGTGGGGCTGGGAGAACAACCGGTCCTGTGTGGTCCGGGGTAGCGCGGCGGACGGCTGACCGGGTCGACGGTGACGCCCCGCCCGGGAGAGGTTCGCGGGCGGGGCGCTCGGCCGCGCGGCGGTGTCAGTCGTTGGTCGTGTACGTGAGGAAGCGGGCCCATGCCCCCGGAGACACGGCGAGTTGGTCCCCCTGCCGCACCTTGGAGTCACGGACGTGCACGGTGTCGGGACAGGCCGCCACCTCGACGCAGTCGCCGTCGCCGCTGCTGCTGTACGAGCTTTTGAACCAGGCCGGTTCCGTCGTGTTCATGAGGCTCCTCGCATCTGCCGCAACAGGCCCAGGGAATCATCGAGGGAGAGAGCCTGTGACCGCATCCTGGCATACCTCATCTGGAGGACGCTGACCTCCCTCCGTTCGGAGACGAACATGCCTCCGCGTTGCCCCTCGTTGTAGGCGAACCAGCGTGCCTCTGGTGTCTCCAGGAGCTGCATCGGGCCAGCCATCCCTGCGTGCGCGTTCCGCGCTACCGGCATCACCTGCACCTCCACGTTCCGTAGCTCCGCCAGTCCCAGAACGTGGTCGATCAACTCCCGAGCGGTCTGGGCCCCGCCTGTGCGCCGCAGGAACAGATGCTCCTCCAAAATGAAGCTGAACGCCGTGTTCGGTCGCTCCTTGAGCAGCCGCTGCCGTTCCGCCCGGGCCACCCAATGCGCCTCGATCTGGTCGTCACTCAGTGGCGGCAGTTGGTTCGTGAACAGCGTGCGCGCGTACGCCTCGGTCTGCAACAGACCGGGAATCAGGCGGCATTCATACGTGTACAGACTCACCGCCTCCGCCTCGAACCGCGCCCACTGCCGGAACCAGCTCGCCAGCCCCGGTTGCCGCGACAGATGCCGTGCCGCACCCCGCAGCACGCCGAACGCGTCGAGGACTTCCTCCGCGCGCTCCACGAAGTCCAGCGGAGGGAACCGCCGCCCCTGCTCGATCGAGGCCACCGTCGGCACCGAGTACCGCACCTGCGGCGCGAACTCCTCCTGCGTGAGTCCCGCCCGCTTGCGGAACGCCTTGACGACCTCGCCGAAGGTCCGGAGACTGTCCGACCGCTCCGGTTCCCCACCCCCGCAGAGCGCTTCCGCGCCGCCCGCGCCACCTGTACCGTCCGACATCCAGGACACCTCCCGCACGTACGCCCACCCGGGCCAACCCGCCCAACGGGCCCATGGTCACGGATGGTTACCCCTACCGTCCACTCTCCGTACCCGTACGCTGACCCTGCGTACCAGTGGCCGACCTGGTGGCGGACCGTAGCCGCAGGTGGGATGGTCGGCATGAGACCAGCCCCCACCCCCCGACTCCCGGTCACCGCGCGTGTGTTCGTGCAGCGGTTCAGTTCCACCCCGCGCGGCGCCCGGCTGGCCCGGCACCTCGCCGTACACCGCCTCGACGCCTGGGGCGTCCCGTACGGCTCGGCGGTCTCCGACACGGCCGCGCTGCTCGTCGCCGAACTGGCGGCGAACGCGGTGACCCACGGGCGGGTGCCGGGGCGGGACATTGAGGTGCTGCTGCGGCTGGACGCGTACACGCTGCGGATCGACGTGTCCGACAGCCGCGGGGAGCGCCGTCCGGCCGGGCCGGAGGGGACGGTCACGGCGGCGCCGGAGGCAGAGCACGGCCGTGGGCTGCTGCTCGTGGACGCGCTGGCGGACCGGTGGGGCGTGTTCGACCGCGTCCCCGTCGGCAAGACCGTCCGCGCGGAGCTGGACCTGCTGCTTTGTGGCCCCTGAGCGCCTAGGGCGCCGCCGTTCTGGTCAGCCTGAGGCTCGGTGGAGCGTCGGGGTCGGTGCGGAAGTACACCTCTCCCTCGTCACCCGTGTAGAGCTGGACACCGGCCGTCATGCCGAGTCCGCCGTCCTCGACCGACAGGTAGACGAAGTCGCTGCCGTACTCGGACTCGACGAAGTCCCAGGTGCCGCTGAAGTCGTCCGCGTCGCCCTTGGATCCGTCCATCGAGATGTGCGTGGCGGCGAACGTCCTGTCCGATTCGAGCGTGATCTCGCCGTCGGTCGCCTCGTTGCGGTACACGCCGGGCAACTTGTCGGGGTCCACCGGGGGCGTACACCCTGACGTGAGTATCGCGGAAACCGTCAGGGCTCCGAAGAGCCACCGTCTGTGTCTTGTCCTGAGCGCCATCGCCCCAGCGTACGGGGCCTGTCCGGCGGCGGCTCAGGCGCGTTCCGCGCTCAGGGCCCGCCCCACGGGTACGCGGGTGTGGGCGCGGGCCGACAGAGCGGTCAGCGCGCCGACCGTCAGAAGTACGGCCAGCGCCGCGGCGAGCAGCCAGGCTCCCGGCGGCATGACCTGCGTGCCGAACAGCCAGTACAGGACGAGCCCGGCCGGAACACCCGCCGCCACCCCCGGTACGGCGGGCAGGAGTTGGGCGACGCACAGGGCCGCGGTGACCTGGCCGGGTGTGGCGCCGAGGGTACGGGCGACGGCCAGGGTGTGCCGGGCCTGCACGGCGGTGCTCCAGCCGAGGAGCACGGTGTTGAGCACGGACAGCGCCACCAGGACGAGCGTGACGGCGAGCAGCACCTGACCGGTCTGGTCGGCCCGTACGTCGATGGGACCGAACCGGCTGAAGTCGGGCCGCACATCGAGTTCGGCGTGCCAGGTGAGCAGGGCGGTGACCATCAGCGTGGTGGCGGCCGTGCCGGCCGAGGCCAGGACGGCGCGGCCGGGCCGGCGGGCGAGCAGCCGGACGCCGAGCAGGAACGAGGTCGGCAGATGTGCCGTCACGGCGTTCAGGTGCGGGTGACGTGTGAGCAGGTGCGCCGGGTCGGCCAGGGCGTGGACGGTACTGGTGCGGGCGGCGCGCAGGGGGGGCCGAGGGCACCGGTCGCGGCGACGAGCACGGCGAGCAGGAGCGCGGCGGTGACGGTGTTGGCATCCGGGGGGCCGAGCGTGTTGAGCAGCCCGGCGCTGGGATCGACCACGTGCGGCGCGGTCAGCGTGCCGACGGTCAGACCGAGCGCGGTGGCGAGCAGTGTCAGCAGCAGGTACTGCGCCAGCAGGACGGCGGTGACGGTGGCGGGCCCGGCGCCGACGGCCTTGAGCAGCGCGGCACGCCGGTTGTCACGGGCGGAGCGCACGGTGGCGAGCGCGGCGAGGGTGACGACCGCGGCGACGGCGAGCAGCGAACCGCCGACGACCAGGGCGGGCCGGCTGTTCCTGATCATGGCGCTGTCGGTTTGGAGGATGCCCTGCCAGTTGTGGGTGTTGACCCAGGCGTCGCCCCTGCGGTCCGGGGTGAAGACGGACTTCTGCCACCGTTGCGTCGCGGCGGGGTCGGTCAGCTTCAGGTGGATCAGGTGGACACCGGCGGCGTCGGTGTCCTTGGCCGCCGTACGGGTGTCGGCGGTGGTGAGCCAGATCCGGCCGCCGAAGTCGGACGGGCCGGGGCCCTGCGCGGCGTCGCTCCACGGGTACACGGAGGTGGCGGCGCTGATCGCGGTCCCGACGACCGGATAGTCGCGTGTGCCGATGGTGACGCGGTCGCCCACGTGCACGCCGAGCGCCCGGGCGAAGCCGCGTTCGAGCACCGCCCCGCCGGGGCGCACCCAGGTGCCGGAGGTCACCAGCGGCCGGTCCACGACGGCGGGCGAGCCGTCCCGCCCCTCGACGGAGGAGTGCGCCTTTCGGCCGTGCGCCTCGACGTAGGTGTCGAAGGCGAAGACGGGGTCGGACTGCGCCGCCACTCCGGGGGTGTCCGCGATGCGGCGGGCCACGGCGGTCGGATCCGCGGCCGTCGTGACCGCCACGACGTCCGGCCCGGCGGTGGCCTCGCGGGTCTTCGCGTACCCCGTGGCCACGGCGTCGTCGCTCGCCAGCCCGAGGGTCAGGCTCGCGCCGGCGACGGTGACGGCGAGCAGGAACACGACGGCCTCGCCGGGACGGCGGCGCAGGTCGCGCGCGATCAGGCGCCACACCAGCAGGAGACGTCCCACGGTCAGCCCTCCCAACGCAGCAGCGCGCCGAGCCGATTGCCGTCACGAGGGGCGTCCAGGCGGGTGTCGTCCGTCACCAGCCCGTCGCGCAGGGAGACGACGCGGTCGGCGGTGGCGGCGACGCGTTCGTCGTGGGTGACCAGGACGAGCGTCTGGCCCGCGGTGCGCAACTCGTCGAAGAGCCGCAGGACGTCGTGGGTCGCCGCGGTGTCGAGGTTGCCGGTGGGCTCGTCGGCGAGGACCACCTGCGGCTCGTTGGCGAGGGCGCGGGCGATGGCGACCCGCTGCCGCTGGCCGCCGGAGAGCGCGGAGGGCAGATGGCGGGCCCGGTCCGCGAGCCCGACCCGCTCCAGCAGTTCGGCGGCGCGGCGGCGGGCGGTGCGCGGTGACGCGCCGGCGAGCAGCGCGGGCAGTTCGGCGTTCTCCGCCGCGGTCAGCTCGTCCATGAGGTGGAAGTCCTGGAAGACGAAGCCGACGGCGCGGCGCCGCAGCCCGGCCAGCGCCCGCTCGCCGAGTTCGTCGATCCGCTGCCCGCCCAGCCACACCTCGCCCTCGCTGGGCCGGTCGAGGCCGCCGAGGAGTTGCAGCAGTGTGGACTTGCCGCAGCCGCTGGGCCCGGTCACGGCCAGCGTCTGCCCGGCGGGGACGTCGAGGTCGACCCCGTCGACGGCCCACACCAGGCTCTCGTCCTCGCCGTAGGTGCGGGTCAGACCGACCGTCCGCAGCGCCGGACCGCCCGCCCCCTCGGGCCCGCGGACTCCCGGGCCCCCGCCCGCACCCGGGGTGGCGACCGCGCCCTTGCGCCGCGACCGGCCGCCCCCGGCCCGTCGACCGTCTCTCGTCATGCGCTTCCTCTGCCTTTCCCACGTCGGGCACGGGCGGACCAGGCCCGCGCGCATGCCTCCAGCCAGCGAAGATCGGCCTGCAGCCGGAGTGCGACGCCCTCCAGGAGCAGCCCGGCCTCCGTATCGGGGTCGTGCACGAGGGCGGCGTGCTGGGCCTCGGCGAGCGCGCGCATCAGCTCCCGGCGCCGCGCGTCCACGAGTACGAGCGGATCGGCCAGGCCCGACTCGGCGGCGGCCACCAGCTTCAGATGGAACTCCGTCACGTCCGCCCTCGGGCCGGCGCTCTCGGCCAGCCACGCGGCCACCCGCTCCTGCCCGGCCGCGGTCAGCGCGTACACCTTGCGCCGCGGGCCGCGCACCGGCGCGTCCTCACGGTCCTGGACGACCAGGCCCGCCTTCTCCAGCCGGGTGAGCGTCACGTAGACCTGCCCCGCGTTGAGCGACTCCCCGAGCGGTCCGAGCGCCGCCACCAACCGTCCGCGCAGGTCGTACCCGTGCGACGGCTCCTTGGCCAGCAGCGCCAGCACCACGTCCTGCACGGATCACCCTCCCTCCCCGAGACGCTCAATAGATAGCGGTTAGACAATGGGGGAGTCAATCGCGGGTCCGCGTCCATATGCTCGACGCATGCTCACCGAAGTAACCGCCACCCGCTACATCGAGCCCCTGCGTTCCGGCGGCTCCGTGCCCGCCGTGGTCGAGGCCGACGATCTCGGCACCTACGTCCTGAAGTTCACCGGCTCCGCGCAGGGCCGCAAGGCGCTGGTCGCCGAGGTGGTCGTCGGGGAGCTGGCCCGGGAGCTGGGGCTGCGGGTGCCGGAGCTGGTGCTCGCGCACTTCGACCCGGCGATCGCGGACGCCGAACCGCACCAGGAGGTGCGGGAGCTGCTGCACGCCAGCGCGGGGCTCAACCTCGGCATGGACTACCTGTCGGGCGGTGCCGACTTCACGCCCGAGCTGGCCGAGGTGTTCCCGGTGGACGCGCGCGAGGCCGGGCGGGTCGTCTGGCTGGACGCCCTCACCGTCAACGTCGACCGGACGGTGCACAGCTCCAACCTGATGGTCTGGCCCACCCTCGGCACCGTGCCGCCGCGCCTGTGGCTCATCGACCACGGCGCGGCCCTCGTCTTCCACCACCGCTGGGGCGCCTCCCCGCCCGAGAAGGCGTACGACTTCCGGCACCACGCCCTCGGCCACTACGCGCCCGACCTCCCGGCCGCCGACGCCGAGCTGGCGCCGAAGGTGACGCGGGAGCTGCTGCGCGAGGTGCTGGACCGGGTGCCGGAGGCCTGGCTGACCTGCGAGGGCGACCTCGACACGCCGGAGAAGGTGCGCGCCGCCTACGTGGACTACCTGCACGCGCGCGTACGGGCCTCCCGGCAGTGGCTGCCCACCGGCTTCCCGAGCCGCGAGGAACTCGCCGCCGAGAACGCCGCCCGCGCGGCGCGCACGCAGCGGGGCCGGCCCGACTGGCTGAAGCGGGTCCCCGATCTGCACGGCGAGCCGCCCGCGGAGCAGGACTGGTCGGTCCACCTCGGCTGACACACGTCCGCGCCCCCGGTGCCGAAGCACGGCACCGGGGGCACGGACGTACGGAGTCCTGCGGCGTCAGCCCTTCAGCTGCTCGTACGCCGGCAGCGTCAGGAAGTCGGCGTAGTCCTCGTCGAGCGACACCGTGAGCAGCAGGTCGTGGGCCTGCTGCCAGTTGCCGGCCGCGAAGGCCTCGTCGCCGATCTCGGCGCGGATGCCGGCCAGCTCCTCGGCGGCGACCTTGCGGGCCAGGTCGGCGGTGACCTGCTCGCCGTTGTCGAGGACGACCTCCGCGTTGATCCACTGCCAGATCTGCGAGCGGGAGATCTCGGCGGTGGCCGCGTCCTCCATCAGGTTGAAGATGGCCACCGCGCCCAGGCCGCGCAGCCACGCCTCGATGTAACGGATGCCCACCTGCACCGCGTTGACCAGACCGGCGTACGTCGGCTTGGCGTCCAGGGAGTCGACGGCGATGAGGTCGGCCGCCTTGACGTCGACGTCCTCGCGCAGCCGGTCCTTCTGGTTGGGCCGGTCGCCGAGGACCTTGTCGAAGGACTCCATGGCGATCGGGACCAGGTCCGGGTGGGCGACCCAGGAGCCGTCGAAGCCGTCGCCGGCCTCGCGGTCCTTGTCGGCGCGGACCTTCTCGAAGGCGACCTTGTTGACCTCGGCGTCCCGGCGGGACGGGATGAACGCCGCCATGCCGCCGATCGCGTGCGCGCCCCTCTTGTGGCAGGTGCGGACCAGGAGTTCGGTGTACGCCCGCATGAACGGGGCGGTCATCGTCACCGCGTTGCGGTCCGGCAGGACGAACTTCGCGCCGCCGTCACGGAAGTTCTTGACGATGGAGAACAGGTAGTCCCAGCGCCCGGCGTTCAGCCCGGAGGCGTGCTCGCGCAGTTCGTAGAGGATCTCCTCCATCTCGTACGCGGCCGTGATCGTCTCGATCAGGACGGTGGCGCGCACCGTGCCCTGCGGGATGCCGACGTAGTCCTGCGCGAAGACGAACACCTCGTTCCACAGGCGGGCCTCCAGGTGGGACTCCGTCTTCGGGAGGTAGAAGTACGGGCCCTTGCCGAGGTCGATGAGGCGCTGTGCGTTGTGGAAGAAGTACAGGCCGAAGTCGACCAGGGCGCCGGGGACCGGACGGCCGTCCACCTGGAGGTGGCGCTCGTCGAGGTGCCAGCCGCGCGGGCGCATGACGACCGTCGCCAGCTCGGCGTCCGGGCGCAGCGCGTAGGACTTGCCGGTGCGCTCGTCGGTGAAGTCGATGGCGCGGTGGTAGGCCGAGGTGAGGTTGAGCTGGCCGAGGACCACGTTCTCCCAGGTCGGCGCGGAAGCGTCCTCGAAGTCCGCGAGCCACACCTTCGCGCCCGAGTTGAGCGCGTTGATGGTCATCTTGCGGTCGGTGGGGCCGGTGATCTCGACGCGGCGGTCGGTCAGCGCGGCCGGAGCGGGGGCCACCTTCCAGGAGTCGTCCGCGCGGATCGCGGCCGTCTGGGGGAGGAAGTCGAGCGTGGAGGTGCGGGCGATCTCGGCGCGGCGCTCCGCTCGGCGGGCGAGGAGCTCGTCACGCCGGGGCGTGAACCGCCGGTGCAGCTCGGCCACGAAGGCGAGCGCCGCATCGGTGAGGACCTCCTCCTGCCGGGGCAGGGGCTCGGCGTCGACGATGGCCAGCGTGGACGGCGCTGGTGCGGACATGAGCTGTCACTTCCTTCAGCGGTGGCACCGGGTGCCAGAGGGTGCGTATGGGGTATTACGCACTCGCCGTGCAGCGGAGTGCTTCTGGTCAGTGGATAGTAGTTTCCTCATCGTGGAACTTCAATGGTTTGTTGATGTCGAGATTCTCCGGGTCGAGGCAAGGTGGCGCTGGGTGCCACCTTCCTCACTCAAGGTGGACCAGGTCCGCCTCGGTGTCGATGTCGTACGGCAGGGCCACGTCCCCGCACTCGACGAGGGCGATCTCCGCCTCGTGTTCCCTCAGATAGGCGCGGGCACCCCGGTCGCCGGTGGCGGTCGACGCGACGCCCGCCCAGTGCGCGGCGCCGAGCAGTACGGGATGCCCGCGCACGCCCGCGTACGCCGCCGAGGCCAGCGACGTCTCGTCCCGGAATCCGGCGCGCACCCGGGCCGTCGCCTCCGCCCCGATGCCGGGCTGGTCCACCAGGGCGACCAGCGCCGCCCGTGCCCCGGTCCCCGCCAGTGAGCCGAGCCCGGCCCGCAGCGACGACCCCATGCCCTGCTCCCAGTCGGGGTTGTCCACGAGGACGCAGCCGTCGAGCGCGGCCCGCGCGCGTACCTCCTCGGCTCGCGCCCCCAGGACGACGTGCACGCGGGCGCAGCCGGCCGCGCGGAGCACGTCGACCGCGTGTTCGACGAGTGGATGTCCACGATGTTCGAGCAGCGCCTTGGGGCGGCCGCCGAGCCGCCTGCCGCCTCCGGCGGCCAGCAGCAGCCCCGCCACCCGGTCGCCCACCTGGTCTTCTGCCGGGGCCTTGTTGTCGGTGTTGTCGGTCATGGCACCTGCATACCTGACCGGCCGCCAAACGCTCCGGCGTGCAGGGGATTTCCGGCGACTTTCCGGAGACTGAATTTCGGTCCGTGCGGTGGCGCGTCCGGTGCGCGGTGGCGTTTACTGGCCCGCGCACAACGGAGTGCTAGGGGGAGGGCTGTGTTGCGGAGCTTGGGGCAGAGGCACGTGACCGTCGGCGACGAGGACGTGAGGGTGGTGGCGCTGCGAACCGCGGTGTCGCGGTTGCGCCGCCAACTCGCGCTGCTGCCCGCCGACTTCCCGGACCGCCAGATCGCGGAGGACGAGCTGGCCGACCTCGCGGCGATGGTGGGGCACGGCGTCCCCGAGGTGCCGCGGCTGCGCCGCTCCCTGCTGCTGATCGCGGGCGCGATCGGCTCCGTCAGCGCCCTCGCGCCGGGACTGACGGAGGTCCGTCACGCGGTGGAACTCTTCGGGGACCCGCCGCGCCGCTGAGCCCCGTTACGGGAGGGCCGCCTCAGGCGGCCGGGCTGCCGTTCGAGCCGTTCGAGCCGTTCGAGGTCAGCAGGGCCTCGGACAGCTCCGCCGCCACCTGCTGGAGCAGGGGCACGATCCGGTCGGTCGCGGCCTCGGTGACGCGGCCCGCGGGGCCGGAGATCGAGATGGCCGCGGCGGTGGGGGAGTCCGGCACCGAGACGGCCAGGCAGCGCACGCCGATCTCCTGCTCGTTGTCGTCGATCGCGTACCCCTGGCGCCGCACCTCCTCCAGCGCCGCGATGAAGCCGTCCGGCGTGGTGAGCGTCTTGTCGGTCGCGGCCGGCATGCCGGTACGGCCCAGCAGGGCCCGCACCTCGTCCGCCGGGAAGTCCGCGAGCAGCGCCTTGCCGACACCCGTGGAGTGCGGCAGGACGCGCCGCCCGACCTCGGTGAACATGCGCATGGAGTGCTTGGACGGCACCTGGGCGACGTACACGATCTCGTCGCCGTCGAGCAGGGCCATGTTCGCCGTCTCGCCGGTCTCCTCGACCAGGCGGGCCAGGTGCGGGCGGGCCCAGGTGCCGAGCAGGCGTCCCGCGGACTCGCCGAGGCGGATCAGGCGGGGGCCGAGCGCATAGCGGCGGTTGGGCTGCTGGCGTACGTATCCGCAGGCCACGAGCGTGCGCATCAGGCGGTGGATGGTCGGCAGCGGCAGCCCGCTGCTGGCCGAGAGCTCGCTCAGGCCGACCTCGCCCCCCGCGTCCGCCATCCGTTCGAGCAGGTCGAAGGCGCGCTCCAGGGACTGGACGCCACCGGTGGCGGACCTGGCGGAGTCGGTGGTGCTGGCGCTGGACGTCGGCACGGCACGTTCCTTTCGGGGCTGGCGGGAGGAAAGAAGCGTACCCGGCACCCGGTTGACTACCGGCTTGTACGTAGCTACGTTCTGCTTGCTGGAATTCTAATTCCGCTTTGTGGAAACGTCCAGAGCGGGGTCATTGGGCATGCCAGTACAAAGGGTGCCTCTTGACGGCCTCGGAGCGGGAGTGAAGACTCCTTCAACAGAACGTTGAATTCTTGGCGGCAGAGGCAGACAAGCACAGGTGGAAAGCAGAGAAGGGGATCCGGGTGTCCGAAGCTGAACTGGTGCTGCGCTCGACGCGCGTCATCACTCCCGAGGGGACCCGCGCCGCGTCCGTCGCGGTCACCGGGGAGAAGATCACGGCCGTGCTGCCGTACGACGCCCCCGTCCCGGCGGGCGCCCGGCTGGAGGACGTCGGTGACCACGTCGTCCTGCCCGGCCTGGTCGACACCCATGTGCACGTGAACGACCCGGGCCGCACCGAGTGGGAGGGCTTCTGGACCGCCACCCGCGCCGCGGCGGCCGGCGGCATCACCACCCTCGTCGACATGCCGCTCAACTCCATCCCGCCGACCACCACGGTCGGCAACCTGCGCACCAAGCGCGAGGTGGCCGCCGACAAGGCCCACATCGACGTCGGCTTCTGGGGCGGCGCCCTCCCGGACAACGTCAAGGACCTGCGCCCGCTGCACGAGGCCGGGGTCTTCGGCTTCAAGGCCTTCCTGTCGCCGTCCGGCGTGGACGAGTTCCCGCACCTCGACCAGGAGCAGCTCGCCCGGTCACTGGCGGAGATCGCCGCCTTCGACGGCCTGCTGATCGTGCACGCCGAGGACCCGCACCACCTGGCCGCCGCCCCGCAGCAGGGCGGCCCCAAGTACACCCACTTCCTCGCCAGCCGCCCGCGCGACGCCGAGGACACCGCGATCGCGACCCTGCTCGCGCAGGCCAAGCGCTTCAACGCGCGCGTGCACGTGCTGCACCTGTCCTCCAGCGACGCCCTGCCGCTGATCGCCGAGGCCCGCGCCGACGGCGTACAGGTGACGGTCGAGACCTGCCCGCATTACCTCACCCTGACCGCCGAGGAAGTGCCGGACGGCGCCAGCGAGTTCAAGTGCTGCCCGCCGATCCGCGAGGCCGCCAACCAGGACCTGCTCTGGCAGGCGCTGGCGGACGGCACGATCGACTGCGTCGTCACCGACCACTCCCCGTCCACCGCCGACCTCAAGACCGACGACTTCGCCACCGCCTGGGGAGGCATCGCCGGACTCCAGCTCAGCCTGCCGGCCATGTGGACCTCGGCCCGCGAGCGCGGTTACGGCCTGGAGGACATCGTGCGCTGGATGTCGGCGCGCACGGCCGGCCTGGTGGGGCTCGACTCCCGCAAGGGCGCCATCGCGGCGGGCCACGACGCGGACTTCGCCGTGCTGGCCCCCGACGAGACCTTCACCGTCGACCCCGCCGCCCTCCAGCACCGCAACCGCGTCACCGCGTACGCGGGCAAGACCCTGTACGGCGTCGTGAAGTCCACCTGGCTGCGCGGCGAGCGCATCGTGGCGGACGGCGCGTTCACCGACCCGAAGGGACAGCTCCTCGACCGGGCCTGACGTGCCCGGACACTCCCTGAACCCAGTACCCCCCGAACAGCCCCGAAAGGAACACCTGATCACCGTGACGGCCCAGCAGAACACCTCGTTGGCCAGCTTCACCGGCGACGCGAACCCCTACGGGGGCGGCGACCCGTACGCGGACTACCGCACCGCCGACCTCCCCTTCACCCAGTACGCCAACCTTGCCGACCGGCAGCTCGGCGCGGGTGTCGTCGCCGCCAACGACGAGTTCTTCGCCCAGCGCGAGAACCTGCTGGTGCCCGGGCCCGCCGAGTTCGACCCCGAGCACTTCGGGCACAAGGGCAAGGTCATGGACGGCTGGGAGACCCGCCGGCGCCGCGGTGTCTCGGCCGAGCAGCCCTGGCCCACCGAGGAGGACCACGACTGGGCGCTGATCCGCCTCGGCGCCCCCGGCGTGATCCGCGGCATCGTCGTCGACACCGCCCACTTCCGCGGCAACTACCCGCAGGCCGTCTCCGTCGAGGGCGCCTCGGTCGCGGGCTCGCCGTCCCCGGAGGAACTGCTCGCGGGCGACGTGAAGTGGACGGCCCTCGTCCCGCGCACCGCGGTCGGCGGCCACGCCGCCAACGGCTTCGCCGTCGCCGCCGAGCAGCGCTTCACGCACCTGCGCCTCAAGCAGCACCCCGACGGCGGCATCGCCCGCCTGCGCGTGTACGGCGAAGTCGTGCCCGACCCGGCGTGGCTCACCGCGCTGGGCACCTTCGACGTGGTCGCCCTGGAGAACGGCGGCCAGGTCGAGGACGCCTCCAACCTCTTCTACTCGCCGGCCACCAACACCATCCAGCCGGGCCGCTCCCGCAAGATGGACGACGGCTGGGAGACCCGCCGCCGCCGCGACCGGGGCAACGACTGGATCCAGTACCGCCTGGTGGACCGCTCGCAGATCCGCGCCGTCGAGATCGACACGGCGTACCTGAAGGGCAACAGCGCCGGCTGGGCGTCCGTCTCCGTCAAGGACGGCGAGGAGGGCGAGTGGCGCGAGGTGCTCCCGCGCACCCGCATGCAGCCCGACACCAACCACCGCTTCGTCCTGCCGGAGACGGCCGTCGGCACGCACGCGCGCGTGGACATCTTCCCCGACGGCGGCATCTCCCGCCTGCGCCTGTTCGGCTCCCTGACCGAGGACGGCGCGGCCCACCTCGCCGCCCGCCACCAGGAACTGGGCGGCTGACCCGCCGCACACCGACCCGCGGGGCGCACCGGCAGGACAGCACCGGTGCGCCCCGCGCTCATGCCGGGGGCGGCTACGCGGCGTGGCCGCCGTCCACCGCGTACTCCGCGCCGGTGACGTACGAGGCGCTCGCCAGGTACGCCACCGTCGACGCCACCTCGTCCGCCGTGCCGAAGCGGCCCAGCGCCGTCAGGGCCGCCTGTCCGTCCGCGTAGGGGCCGTCCGCCGGGTTCATGCCGGTGTCGATCGGCCCCGGGTGCACGATGTTCGCCGTGATCCCGCGCGGGCCCAGCTCCCTCGCCAGGGCCTTGGTCAGCCCGATCAGCGCCGACTTGCTCATCGCGTAGAGCGTGCCGCCGGGCCCCGGCACCCGCTGGGACATGCAGGTGCCGACGGTGATGATCCGCCCGCCCTCCGTCATGCGGGCCGCGGCCGCCTGGGAGGCCAGGAAGACACCGCGGACGTTCACGGCCAGCAGCCGGTCGACGTCGGCGAGGGACATGCTCTCCAGCGGGCCGAGCAGGCCGAGGCCCACGTTGTTGACCAGCACGTCGAGGCCGCCGCCGAGCGCGGTGGCGGCCCGCTCGACCGCCCCCGCCGCCTCGTCCGCGTCGGCGGAGTCGGCCCGCAGGGCCACCGCGCGGCGCCCCAGCGCCTCGACGGCCCGTACGACGTCCTCGGCCGCGTCCGTGCCGTTCACGTAGGTGAGGGCCACGTCCGCGCCCTCCCGGGCCAGCCGCAGGACGGTCGCCGCGCCGATGCCACGGCTGCCACCGGTCACGAGGGCGGTACGGGCGGTCAGAGGAGTGGTGGTGGGGGCGAGTGGGTTGATGTGCGTGTTCGTGTCCGTGTTCATGGGTCCATCCCAGCGGCCCCGCCGTGCCCGTGCTGGCGGTGAACGGACATGGACCCGGGGCGGGGATCGGCCCGTCGACCCGTCCTGGCCAGTCCTATTTTCCGGATGTACGCTATTCGGCGTGTGGCGTCCGCCGCGCTCGTACGGGGGAAGCGTGTGTGCATCAGGCTCACTGCTTGTGGCCCAGGGGCGCCGCGGCTGCCCGGGTGTCGGTTCGGTCACCACCCATGACCCTGGCCCCGGGAGGCAACATGGTCGACCAACCAGACACGCCGACCACCTTTCCCCACTTGAGCGAGCAGGACATCCTCGTCTACCAACTCGCCCTGCGGAAAGGCAATCTGACTCGAAGACAGGTCTCGCAGGAGTTAGGACTGGCCGACGCGCAGGCGGCCGGAGCCGTCTCCGTCCTGCTCGACCTGCACCTGCTGCGCCCCAAGGAGGAGCCCCAGGCGGACAGTTCCGCCCGCGTGTTCCTCCCGGTGCCGCCGGCCGTGGCGGCGGCCGGCCGGGTGGCACCGGTCGAGGCGGAGCTGCGGCGTCGGCTGGCCGACGCGGGACGGGCGCGCGCGCAGCTCTCGGTCCTGGAAGAGGTGTACGCCGCGGGCAGCCGGCGGTCGGGCACCAGCGGCTTCGACGAGATCCTCGACCTGCCGACGGTGCTCGACCTGATCGAGTGGCTGACGACGACCTGCCGGACCGAGGTGCTGACGGCGCAGCCGGGCGGCCCCCGCGCACCGCACCTGCTCGAGCAGGCGTTCGCGCGGGACCTCGCGATGATCCGCCGCGGGGTGCGCATGCACACGCTCTACCAGCACACCGCCCGGCGGCACGCGCCGACCCAGGAGTACGTGGAGCGGGTCACCGCCGCGGGCGCCGAAGTCCGGACGCTCACCGAACTGTTCGGCCGGATCCTCGTCTTCGACCGGGAGGTGGCGGTGCTGCCGCACCGGCTCAGTATCGACGGTGCGGTCGTGGTCCGCGAGCCGTCGCTGGTGCTGTACCTGTGCGGGGTGTTCGACCGGTCCTGGTCCGCCGCCGAGGCGTACACCCCGCTGCGGCAGTGGGACTACGTCCTGGACGATGTGAAGCGCGCGGTGAGCCGCCTGCTCGCGGAGGGCATGAAGGACGAGATGATCGCACGGCGCCTGGGCATGTCGCTGCGCACCTGTCGCAAGCACGTCGCCGAGCTGATGGAGGCGCTGGGGGCGTCCAGCCGGTTCCAGGCGGGCTACCTCGCCCGTACCCGGCTCGACGTGAGTGCGCAGCTGGCGGTGGAGCTGCCGGCGACCACGGCCACCAAGCGACCGGAGGCCGAGCAGGGGTGAGGCGCGGCCGTGCCGACCGTGCGCTCACCGGGGCGTCCCGGCGAGCAGCGGCAGTTCCAGCAGCCGGCGGTGCTGGTGGCCGCCGCCCCAGCGCAGCCGGTCCGCCGGAACGGCCGGCCGCAGGTGGGGCAGCCGGACGGCCAGCGCTTCCAGGGCCGCGGTCAGGGACATCCTGGCCACGGCCGATCCCAGGCAGTAGTGCGCGCCCAGCCCAAAGCTCAACTGGCGGGCCCGGGTGGCTCGGTCCAGCCGCAGCCGGTGCGGCTCCTCGTGTGCGCGCGGGTCGTGGTTGGCGGCGTGCACCGACAGCAGCACCGCGCTTCCGGCCGGAATCATCGTGCCTGAGACCTCTACGTCGCTCAGGGCATGCCGAGTGGTCGCGAAGGGGCCGGGCGTGTCAACGCGCAGCAACTCGTCCAGCGCGCCGGGCACGGACGCGGGGTCGGCGGCGAGCGAGGCCAGCGTGCCCGGTCGGGCGGTGACCAGTGCCAGCACGGCCATGCCGAGTGCCTGCACCGTGCTGTCGTACCCGGCCAGCAGCAGCATCGCGAGCAGGTCGAGCAGCTCGTCCCGGGGCACGGGCGGCCCGTCCGCCGCGCCGCCGGCGGCCCGCCAGGCCCGTACGGTCTCCGCGAACACCCCGCCGACGCCGTCCGGCGGCCGTTCCCGGTCGGCCTCGTCGCGCACACAAGCGTCCAGGGCGTCCAGGGCCGACTCCCGCTCCCGGTCGGTGCCGCCGCCGGAGTCGGCCAGGACGTCGAGTGCCCGCCGGACGGGGGGACGGTCGCCTTCCGCGACGCCCATGACTTCGCACAGCACGGCGAACGCGAAGGGGCGCGCGAAGTCCCCTAGCAGCTCCAGGCGTTCGGGGTGCCCGAGTGCGTCCAGCGTGCGCCGGGCCACGGCGTCCACGCGGGGTCGCAGGGGGGCCAGCCGCGCCGGGGCGAGCCACGGCGCGGCCAGGCGCCGCAGCCGGGTGTGGTCGGGCGGGTCGTAGTTCACCAGCGTCCGGTCCAGGGCGCGTCGGCGCCGCCCGGACGGGTGCGGCACGCTGTGCAACGACAGTCGCGGATCGCGCAGCGCGGCACGTACGTCCGCCTCCCGGGTCACCACCCACACGACGCGCCCCGCGGGTGTGACGGTACGGGTCACCGGGCAGGCCTCCCGCATCCGGGCCAGCACGGGTCCGGGGTCCGAGACGAAGGCGGCGCCCAGCGGCGAGTCGGTCGGTTCGAAGGACACGAAGGACACGAAGGGCTCCTTGGACGTCAGGGTGCAGGGGTGCCGGGCGCCGCGGCGGCCGGAGCCGGGGCGCGGGCCGTTCAGGGGCGGCTGCCCGGTGCCAGGAGCAGGTCGCGTACGGCGTCGACCAGGACCAGGCCCACCGCTCGGCCCGCCGCGTCGAGTTCGGCGACCGCCCGCACTCCCGTCGCCTCCCGCCCGAGGTGCGGATGGCCGGGGACACCTTCCGTCACCACGCGCAGAGCGCTGGCGGACTGGCGGGCGAAGAGGGAGAGCAGGTCGAGTTCGGCCAGGTCGGAGCGGGCCTGCGGGGCCGGGTCCAGGACTTCCAGCACGCCGAGGACGCCGGAGGAGTCCAGCAGCGGTGCGGCCATCAGCGCGGTGGGCACGAACCGGGTGGACTCGGCCAGGTCACGGGCGAAGCCGGGGTCGTGTGCGAGGTCGTCCACGACCACGGGCTCGCCGGAGCCGACCACCCACCCCGCGATGCCGCGTCCGGCGGGGAACCTGCGGCCGACGAGGAAATCCTGTCCCTCGCCGGAGACCGCCTGGAAGACCAGTTCACCGGCTGCCTCGTCGAACAGGAAGATCGAGCTGGCCGCCGCGCCGAAAATGGCCCGCGCGGTGTCCACGACGGACTGGAGCAGTTCGTGTGCCCGCGGGTCGAGCAGCTGCGGGGCCGCGTTGTCGGGGTGGCTCATGCTGCACCTCTGGAATCGACTCGTACGTTGGCTGCGGTGAGATAGAGGACGCTCTTGAGCTGGAACAGGGTCAGGCCCGGGTGCTTGGACCGCACGCGTGCGCAGGTCCCGGCGATGTAGGGGGCGGCGAAGCTGTTGCCGGTGGTGCGGATCCGCCCGCCGTTCAGCCAGGCGACCGGGATGTCCTGGCCGGGGGCGAAGAACTCCACGGGCGGCTCGGGGTTGTAGAGGTGCAGGCCCGGGCCTGTCTCCTGGTGGCTGCCCACCGAGAACACCGAGGAGAACCGCCAGGGGAAGCTCTCCACGGGGGAGTTGTGCGCCGACGCGACGAGCGCGGTGCCGCGGAAGTACGCCTCGTCGGCCAGCTCGCGCAGTTCCCGGGTGAACCGGACGCGGGTCGTCGACAGGCTCAGGTTGACCACGTCGAACCCCTCCCGCACGGCCCAGCGCAGCCCGGCGAGCAGCACGTCGCCGGTGCCGGAGAAGCGCTCGCCCAGCACGCGGACGCTGTGCAGTTCGCAGTCGGGCGCGAGCCGCCGGACGATCCCGGCGCACGCGGTGCCGTGTCCGCAGGTGTCCCCGGTGTCGGTGGGCCTGACGCGTGGCCCGTCGTCGTCGCAGGTGACCACCCAGGACCCGTCGACCGGCCCCACGTCCGGATGGTCGCGTTCGACGCCGCTGTCCAGGACGCACACCCGCACTCCGGCGCCGCCGGACCCGCCCCAGGCCCAGTCGGGGGTGACGGGCGGCCCGTCGGCGGCGAGCGCGATGTCCAGCGGGGTGCGCCCGCGCAGACTCCAGGTGAGCCCGGCCGGCGGCGCGGTCGGATCGGTGGTCGGCGCTGTCATGCGGTCATCCCTCCAGCGGGACCGGGTGCGCCGTGGTGGCGACCGGACTGGCCCAGGAACTCTTCGGCGCGGCGCGCGCCCGGTCGATGGCCCTTGGCGGTGAACAGGGCCCGCGCCGTACCGGCGGACCGGTGCGCTTCGTCGCCCAGTCCCGACTCCGCGGCGCAGCAGGCCAGATCGAGGGCCGCGGTGGCCTGGAGCACCGGCGAGTCGGCAGTCTTGGCCTCGGCCACCGCCTGCCGGGCCAGCTCAAGGGCGTGCGCGGGGTCGGTGGAGACGAGCGTACGGGCGAGCAGCCCGTGCAGGTCGACGGCGTCCTCCAGGGGCAACGGGCCGGGCGGGCCCGACGGCAGCAGCCTCCGCGCGGCGGCGGGGCGACCGGCGTCGAGCAGCACCCTGGCCTCGGCACGCGTGAACTGGCCCGGCGTCCCCGCCGCCCCCAGGCGCGACGCGGCCCGGCCCGCCTGCCGCAGCAGTTCGTACGCCGCCTGCGGGCGGCCGGTGAGCGAGGCCACGGTGGCGCGGAAGAACGGGAGGAAGACGGCCGTCTCGGCGTACCCGCAGTCGCGTGCGCCCTCCTCGGCGGTGTCCAGGCACGCGGCGGCCTCCTCGGGCCGGTCGTCGAGGGCCAACAGCACGGCCAGCGGGCCGTTGAGGGTGACCCGCACGATGCGCCGGACGCCGTGGCGCGCAAGCAGCGCCCGGCAGCGTGCCACGGCTTCGGGCACCGGAGTGGGCCCGCCCCACAGGGAGATCCCCAGCGCGCCGAGCACGGCCGCGCGCTCCGGTTCGGCGTCGGCGCGCAGCGCGTGCTCGGCGGCCCGCAGCAGCAGCCGCTCGGCCTCGCCGTGGCGGCCGAGGGTCTGCCGCGCCTGGGCCATGCGGAGGCTGGCCCGGGCCTGGCCGAGTTCGTCCCCCGCGGCGACGAAACCGCCCATCAGCTCGTCGGCCACGTGTGCGGCGTGGAAGGGGTCCGCGTCCGTGCCGGCGTGCACGGCGCTCGCGAGCCGGGCGTGCGCGCGGATCAGCGCGCGGGAGGTGCGGCCGGGGCCGGTGCGGCACGGGGCGGTGGTCGCGTCTGAAGCCGTGTCCGCCGCCGCGTCGGTGGTCGTGGCCGGGTCGGTGGCCGGCTCCGTCTCCGTGGTCGCCAGGATCTCCGCGAGCAGCGTGCGGCCCTCGTCCAGCTCGCCCGCCGCGACCAGTGCTTCGGCCAGTTGCCAGAGCACATACAGGCGTTGCGCGTCCTGCGGGAGGGTCAGCGCTGCCGCGCGCCGCAGCAGCGGTTCCGCCCAGCCGAGGTCGGCGCGGGCCAGCGCGCGCGCCCCGGCGGCGGCCGTGTACCTGGCCGCGTGGACCCGCAGGCGCTCCGTGTGGTCGTCGGCCATGCCCAGTTCGGAGCGGTAGTGGTGGGCGTGTTCCAGGTGGGCGCCGACCTCGTGGTCCGGGGCGGCGGACGCCGCGAGCATGTCTGCGGTGCGTTCGTGACGGTCCGCCCTGGTCCGCTTGGCGGTGCGCTGGTACGAGACCTCCTGGACCAGGCCGTTGGCGAAGCGGTAACGGCCGGCGGAGCGGTCCCGCCGCCGCACCTCCTCGACCATGGTGTGGCGGGTCAGGTCGCGCAGCGCGGTCGCGGTGGCGTTCCACAGCTCGCCGCCGGGCGCACCCTCGGGACCGGAGTGGGCCAGCCCCGTGACCTGCTCGGCCTCGAACTCGCGGCCGAGGACCGCGGCGAGGGACAGGGCGGCGCGTTCGGCCGCGCCCAGCGCGTCGATGCGGACCCCCAGCAGGGCCTGAACCGTGGGCGGCAGGTCTTCGTCACCGGCGGCGCCGGCGACCACGAGAAGCTGTTCCAGCAGCAGCGGGTTGCCCTCGGCTCGTTCGAGGACGCGGGCGGGCACGGAGACGGGCGGACCGCCCGCACCGGACAGCCCGCCGGCCGGGGTCCGTTCGGCGTGCGCGGCGGCGAGGCGGGCACATTCGGCCTCCGACAGCGGCGGGAGTGTCAGCAGGGCGTGCGCCCGGGTTTCCGCCCCGGCCGCTGCGGGGGCGAGGTCGGCGGGGTCCTCCGGGCGTCCGGCGCAGATCAGCAGTAGGGGGATGTCCGCCGCGAAGGCCGACAGCCGTTCCACGCAGGCGCGCAGGGCGGCCCGCGACCAGTGGAAGTCGTCCAGCACCAGCACCACGGGCTGTTCGGCCGCCAGCCCTCGCAGCACGACCGCGAGCGCGGCGCAGGTGTCCTCGACGGACGGATCGGGGGTGCCGTCGTGCAGCATCCCCGCACGCAGCAGGGCCAGTGCGTCCGACAGGTCCGGCGCCCCGGCCGCCGCGTCCGGGCCGGTGGCGGGGGCGCCGTCCGCGGCGAGCAGCGCGGTCACGGCCTCGGCCAGCGAGGTGAGACTTCCGCTCTCGCCGTACGGGCGGCAGCGCCCGGTGCCCGCCCGCGCCCGCCGGGTCGGGGTGCGGTCCAGCCACTCCCGCAGCAGCCGGGTCTTGCCCAGTCCCGCTTCGGCCCTCAGCGTCAGCAGCCGCACCGTACGCTGCCTCGTCACGTCCGCCAACGCGTCGTTCAAGGCGGCTAGTTGCGGGCCTCGGCCCACGAAGGGCAGATCGAACCTGCGCAACATGTCGGGGTCGTCGCCGTTCAGGGCGCGCAGCCGGAAGGCCCGTACGGCCTCGGCCTTGCCGCGCAGTTCCAGTGGACCCGCGTCGTCCACGACGGCCGCCGAGGCGACGGCGAGGCGGGTCTCCGGGCAGATGAGGATCTCACCTGGCGCCGCGTTCTGCTCCAGCCGGGCAGCCACGTTGGGGACTTCGCCCGACACGAGGACCTGTCGCGCGTCGGCGTCGGTGGCGACCACCGCCTCGCCGCTGCTCACGCCGATCCGCACGACCAGGCGTACGCCGAGCGACGCGTCGAGTTCCCGGTTGAGGCGCTCGACGGCGCCCAGCACCCCCAGCGCGGCGGCGGCCGCGCGCAGCGCGTCGTTCTCGTGCAGCCGTGGAATGCCGAAGACGGCCATCACGGCGTCGCCGATGAACTTCTCGACGGTCCCGCCGTGCGCCTCGATGGGGGCGCGCACGGCGTCGAAGTACCGCAGTACGACGGACCGCAGCGTCTCCGGGTCGAGCCGGCCGGACAGGGCGGTGGAGCCGACCAGGTCGCAGAAGAGTACGGTGACCGGCCGACGCTCCTGCCCCTGCCGGGTGGAGGCGGCGGCCACGGGCTCACCGCAGTGCGGGCAGAAGCGGGCGTTGCCCGGCAGCGTCTCGGAACACGAACGGCAGTTCACGGGCCTCCTTTCGGGGCTGGGCGGGTACGGTCCGGGCGCGACGGGATGCCGTGGACGCGCGGTCCGTGGCGGCCGGGCGGGTCAGAACAGGGCGCCGCCGGCCAGGCTGGTGTGCGCCTGGACCTCCGGTTCGACCTCGTCGAGCCGTGCCTTGAGGCCGAGCAGCAGTCCGACCTCCTCTTCCGACATCGAGCCGAGGACGTCCCGCTGCTCCTCGCTCAGCGCGGCCAGCGGCAGGCCGGCCGCGGCGAGTCGGTCCAGTACGGGATTGCCGAAGTCATCCACGGTTGCCTCCGGGGCGCTGTGCGCGAATCTCGGTGATCAGGTCGGTCAGGGCACCGACGGTGTGCAGTGCGCTCGCCCCGATGGCGGCGCTCTCCGCGCCGCTCAACGCCAAGCCGTCGAGCAGGGCGTCCAGCTCGCCGGCATGGCCGGGGTCCAGGGCGGCGTGGGCGTGTACGGTGCGGAACGCCGAGGCGGTCAGTCCGGTCAGCGCCGCGAGCCGCTCGGTCAGCCCGGCGGCCGGGGCACGGCCCTCGAGTACGGCCATGTACCCGAGCAGGGACACCGGATGGGTGTGCTCGATCCAGTAGTACTGGGCGCCGACCAGGCGCGCGGCCGCCGCGCCGCCCCACGGTGCCGGAGCCGGGCCGCGGCTGCCGCGCAGCACGGCCAGGTCCTCCAGCAGCCACTGGTCATGATCCCGTTCCTCCGTGATGTGCCGCGCGAAATAGGCGGCGAGGGGCGCGCAGAGCGCGTCGGCGTCCCCGCGCTCGGCGCAGCGCGCGCCCGCCAGCTCCATCAGCGGCACCGACGCGCGGATCACCTGGTGCATGGCCGCCAGGTAGCGGGCGTACCGCGGGAGCAGGTCGCCGTCGTCCCGCCACAGGCCGGCCAGCGAGGCACTCAACCCGTCGTCGACCAGCCTGATCTTGAGGTACAGGGCCTGGCTGTGCGGCAGACGTGCCCTCGAAGGCGAAGGCGAAGGCGAAGGCGAAGGCGCAGGCGAAGGCGCGGTCCGGTTTCGGGCGGCCGTCATCGGGAGCCCTCCGGAGCGACCAGGTCCGCGTAGCGCGCGCAACCGAAACGCCGCACGAGCGCGACCGGTCCGGAGCGTGCCTGCGTCCGGGCCGCGTACGCGTCGAGCAGTTCCCCGGCAGGCCCGGCACCGAAGCCACGCACGGCCTCGCGCAGCGCGCCGTCCCGGGGGAGTGCGACACAGCTCGCGCAGTATCCGTCGGTGCCGCACGCACCTGCCCCGGAAGCCCCGGGTCCGAAGCGGCTGCGCAGGTGCAGCGGTCCCAGCGCCCGGATCAGCCGCAACTCGGGTGACTCCAGGGCACGTCGGCGCAGCGTCGGCCAGTCGTCCCGGAGCACGTGCCCGAGCAGGAGGTGCTCCGGCACGGGCCGCAGATCCACGGCGTCCTGGTTTCCGCAGGCGAGCACCGCACCGTCGGGCGCGATGACCGGCCAGGCGGCCATCGCGCAGGGGAGGACCTCAGCGGTGTCCGGCGGCGCCGCAGGGGGCACGGCCGAGGCCCCGCCCCACGACGCCGCACGGCCCACCGCGCGCACCTCGTTCACGAGCATCGGCACCCGGTCGCCGAAGGCCAGCCGGACCTCCCGGGTGACCTCGGCCAGATACGGATCGTCGGCACCGAGACCCGTGATGTGCAGACTCACGGCCGTCCCGTCCTCCAGGAGCGCCGCCAGTACCCGCAGGACCTCGGCCCTCGGCACCTCGCGTTCGTGTTCACGGTCGATGCTCGCGGAGAAGTGGTCGACTGCGTGGGCCGCACGCCGGATCGAGGCGGGCAGTCGGCCGCGGCGGGCGAAGAACATGCCGCTCAACAGGGCGGTGCGTACGCCGCGGGCCCTTGCCGCCTCGGCGAGGTCGGTCACCAGCCGGGGACGCAGCAACGGCTCCCCGCCGGTGAGCATCAGCAGTTCCGGGCGGTCCTCGGGGCCGAAGGACTCGACCAGGCGCAGCAGCGTCGCGCCGTCCGCGTGCGCGCCCGCCATGGTGGACGAGGTCGAGCAGTGGGCGCAGTGCAGCGGACAGCGCTGGGTGAGCATCAGCAGTACGCCGGCGCAGGGTACGGGCCGCAGTCCGACCAGTTCGGCGAGTTCCACCGCGGGCTCCTTCCGGCTGACGGGCGTCCGAGTCGGGACACCCGTTCATGGGTTCCCGCACAGCACCGTCCCGGGGACCGGTTCCGCACCGGTTGGCGATTGCACTCATGGCGGTATAGCCGCAGCCGGGAGGGGGCCCGGGGCCCCGTGCCACGCCCGGACGCCCGGACCGCGCGCCGGGTCGGCGCTCGCACACGGCGGCGGACGGCTGTCGGCGGCCCCGCCGGGCTGCGGCGATACCGGGACCGAATCGCGGGGCAACCGCGAGCGAAGCGTCGGCGCCCAGAGTTGGCGCCGCAACTCCCCGAGAGCCTCATTCCTCCGTACAGATCTGGAGACCACGATGGCCGAGAACAACAAGCCCGCCTCAGACGAGCAGCCCGAGCCCGAGTCCGAGGTCACCGCGCACTCCGCCGGCGAGGACACGCCGTGGTGTGCCGTCAACACCGGTACCGCCGTGGCCGAGCCGGACGTCACGGCGCACTCGGCGGGTGAGGACACCCCCTGGTGCGGTGTGAACACGGGTACGGCGGTGGACGAGCCGGACGTCAAGGCGCACTCGGCGGGTGAGGACACCCCCTGGTGCGGTGTGAACACGGGTACGGCGGTGGACGAGCCGGACGTCAAGGCGCACTCCGCGGGCGAGGACACGCCGTGGTGCGGTGTGAACACGGGTACGGCCGTCGACGAGCCCGAGGCCTGACCGGACCCGAGCCGTAGAACACCGCCGGGCCCAGGGGCGTACGCCGTGCGCCCCTGGGCCGGTGGCCACCAGCCCGTCCCGTTCCATCCGTTCCATCCGTTCCATCCGTTCCGTCCGACAGGAGGCACCGTGCTCCGGATGCTCAGCCCGCAACCCGTCGCGGACGCGCCCTCGCGCCTGCTCCCCGCCCCCGATGGCTGGTGGTTCGTCAGCGAGAACGGCTACGCCAGGCTGCGCCCCGCGCAGGTGGATCCGGAAGGTGTGCCCAGACCGGTCGTCATGGAGCGGCTGCGCGCCCAAGGACTGCTGCGGCGGCGCGAGCCCGGCTCCTACTCGCTGACCGTGCTCACCAGTACCGACTGCAACCTCGGCTGCGGCTACTGCTTCCAGAACACCGCGCAGGACCCGCGCGGCGGGGCACGGCCGCCGCGTATCGCCCACGCCCGGCTCACGTCCGACACGATCACCCGCGTGCTGGACTTCACGCGGCAGCGGATGCGGGCGGGCGGGTTCGACTCCCTCGCTCTCATGCTGTTCGGCGGCGAACCCCTGCTCAATCCGCGCGGCGCCCTCGAACTGCTGCGGCGCGCGGCCGAACTGGGCGAACTGAAGGCGTCGATGACGTCCAACGGCACGCTGATGACACCACTGATCATCAAGGGCCTGTACGAGGCCGGGCTGAAGTCCGTCCAGCTCACCCTCGACGGCGACCGGTCCGAACACGACGCCATTCGCGTCACCCGGTCCGGCAAGGCCACCTTCGACCACATCGTGGCGAACGCGGCCCGCGCGATGCGGACCGTGCCGCTGCGCTGGCACCTGCGGATCAACGTCTCGCACCACAACAGCCACGGGATGGACGCCCTGGTGGAACGACTCGCGGAGCGCCTTGACCCGTCTCTGTGCGGTATCCAGTTCGCCCTGATCGGCGACGTCGGCGTCGGCTACGGCAACGACCTGGAATACGGCGGCGCGCTCGCCGCCGACTTCACCCGCTGGCACCGGCTGGCGCTGGAGCGCGGCTTCTCGCTGACCCGCCCCCGCTCCGGCAAGGGCTGCCAGGCGTGCGACCACCCCGACGGCCGCTACGGCGCGGTGGTCAGTGCGGACGGCTCCCTGTCCAGCTGCTGGGAGACCGCGGGCCGGCCCGACTGGACGGTGGGCGCGATCGACGAGGGCTACCTGCCGGCGAAGCAGACCGAGGGTCGCTGGATCACCTGCACCGACCAGTACCAGCACGGTGAGAGCGCGGCGGCGCTGACCGCCTTCCAGGACGAGGTGGACGCCGCCCTGCTCGACCTACTGGACGGTGCGGGCCGTCTGTGACAAGGCCCGCGAGCTGACCCCGCCGGGTCTCGGAGGTATTACATGAACGGCACCGCCGGTACCGGGGTCCTGCGTGTCAACAAGGACTTCAGGCTGTACTGGATCAGCTCGGCGCTCTCCACGCTGGGCTCGCAGATGTCCCTCATCGCCTTCCCCCTGCTCGTCCTCTCGCTGGGGCAGGGCGCCGCCCAGGCAGGACTGCTGGCCACCGCGTCGCTGCTGACCCGTTTCGTCCTGCGCCTGCCCGCCGGGCAGTTGGCCGACCGGGTGGACCGGCAGCGGCTGCTGGTCGGCACGGACCTGATCCGGATGGTGGCCGTGGGCAGCATCCCGGCCGTCGCGGCGTTCGGCGCGCTCGGCTACCCGCACCTGCTCGCCGTCGCCGTGGTGGAGGGCTGCGCCACGGCGGTCTTCTCCCCGGCCAGCGTCATCGCCGTGCGGGACGTGGTGTCCGAGGGCCAGTTGCCCGACGCCCTGGCGAAGAGCCAGGCCGCGCTGTCGGTCGCCTCTCTGGTGGGGCCCTTCGTCGGCGGCTGGCTGTTCGCCGTGGACCGGCTGCTCCCGTTCACCGTCGACGCCCTCTCCTACGGGGTCTCCGCGGTGCTGCTGCTCCGCATGACCGCCCGGGCGCCGTCGGACGAGCCGTCCGCCGCCGCCGACGGCAGTCCCCTCGCCGGGCTGCGTTGGCTCGGGCGCAATCCCACGCTGCTGCGGGCGCTGCTGTTCGCCGCGGTGCTCAACCTGGCCGGCTCGGCCGCGGAGGTGGCCGTGGTGATCACCCTGCGGGGGCAGCACACCGGGAGCACGGCGATCGGCCTCGTGATGGCCTGCGCCGGTGTCGGTGCCGTACTCGGCGCCCTGGCGGCGCCCAGGGTGCTCCGGCTGCTCAGCCCGGCACGGTTGTTCCTGGCCGTGGGCGTGACCTGGGCGCTGGGCCTGGCGGTCCTCGCGGTCCCACCGGGGCCCCTGGTGGTCGGTGTGGTGCTGGTGCTGCTGATCTTCCTCACCTCGCCGGCCGGGATCGTCGTGGGCGGCGCTCTGATGACCGGCCCGCCACGGGAACTGCTCGGCCGGGTCAGCACCGCGGGCAACCTGCTGATCGCCGGTCTCGCGGCGGTGGGGCCCGCCGCGGTGGGCATCCTGATCGAGGACGTGGGGGTGTCGAACACCTGGCTGCTGCTGGCCGTCCTGGTGGCCGCCGCGACGGCGGTCGCCGCGATCCCGCTGCTGCGGGGCGGATCACTGGTACCGACGGCCGCGGAGGCGGAGGGGACGACGGCCGGCAGGTCCGCGGCCGGGAAGGCGCCGGCCGGGGGCGCCGCGGCCGAGGGGGCTCCCGCCGATCATCCGAAGGGTGATCTCGTCCTGCACTGGGACTCGGCCCCCGGCGGCTCCGGAGCCGAGCCCGACGACCCCGAAACCGCCCCCCGCCGAGACCCCGCCCCCGCGAAGACCGACGACGACCGTGCCGAGGAGCCCTCGTGACCGCCCCCGCCGCTGCCGCCCCCGCATACCCGCCGGTCCGGCGGACGGGTCCCGTGGAGCTTCTGCACGGCACGGCCGTGTCCGACCCCTACCGGTGGCTGGAGGACGAGGCCGACCCGGCCACCACCGCGTGGAGCACCGCTCAGGACGCACTGTTCGCGGCGCACAGGAACACCTGGGCGGCACTGGGGCCGCTGCGCCGGCACCTGGCGGCCCTGATGGCCGGCGGCTCGGTCACCGCCCCCGTCCCCCGGGGCGGGAGGCTCTTCGACACCGTCCGCGCCCCGGGTCGTGACCAGCCCGTACTGCGGGTCGTGGAAGACGGCGGCGCACGCACCCTGTGGGATCCGCTCGCCCACGACCCGGCGGGGCTGACCGTACTGGAGAGCTGGGAACCGTCCTGGGACGGTTCCCTGGTCGCGGTGCAGTACGCGGCGGGCGGCACCGAGCGGTGCGAACTCGTGGTGCTCGACGTGGCGAACGGGCGCATGGTGGACGGCCCCGTCGACCGGCTGCGGCGCTCTCCCGTGGCCTGGCTGCCGGACTCCGCGGGCTTCTACTACGTACGCAACCTCCCGCCGTCGGACACACCGGGGGAGGAGGGCTACCACCGCCGGGTGCGGCTGCACCGGATCGGCGTCGACCCGGAGCGCGACGAGCTGGTCTTCGGCGCGGGCCGCGCGATGGACGACTACTACGCCCCGGCACTGTCCCCCGACGGCCGCTGGCTCACGGTCACGGCCACCCGGGGCGCCTCACCGGCGACGGAACTGTGGCTCGCCGACCTGAGCGAGGCCGCTCCCGAGTCGCCCCGACTGCGCCGGGTGGGCGGGCCCGTGGGCGCCCGGGCGACGCTCCTGCTGCCGTCCGGTACGGCGTCGGACGGCCCGGCGTACCTCCTGACCCGCCGGGACGCGCCCAACGGGCGGGTCGAGGTGACGTCACCGGCGCGACTGACGGGCCGCGGGGCGCGGACGCCGGATGAGCCCCCCGACGCCGGGCCGCGCCCGACCGTCCTGATCCCCGAGGACCCGGTCGCCGTGCTCACCGACTTCGCCGTGCTGGACGGGCCCGGACTCGCCCGCTCCGTCGCACTGGCCACCAGGGTGCGGCACGCCGTCGGCGAGGTCACCGTCCACGACCTGGCCACCGGGCGCCGGCTCAGCACGCTGGAACTCCCGGGGCCGGGCACGGTCGGCGAGTTGCACGCCGCGCCCGACGGGCACGAGGCGTACTTCGGCTACACGGACCACGCGACGCCGGTCCGCGTACTGCGCTTCGACGCCCGCTCCGGGACACTCACCCCGCTCCACGGCGGCGGCGCCACCGGACCGGCCGACGGCGGAGAGGCCCTTGGGGGGCGCCTTCCGGATGCCGACGAGGACCGAACCGCAGCACCTGGCGCCGCCGCCTGCGTCACACGGCGGGTGCGCTACCGCTCGCACGACGGGACACCGGTCACCCTGTTCGTACTGTCGCCCATCGGCCGCCCCGACCGGCCGCGGCCGACCGTGCTCAGCGGCTACGGAGGTTTCGGGGCGTCCATCGTGCCGGGCTTCGCGCCACAGGCGCTGGCCTGGGTCGCGGCAGGTGGCGTGTACGCCTTCGCCTGCCTGCGCGGCGGTGGCGAGGAGGGCCAGCGGTGGCACGACGCGGGGCGACGTGCCGGCAAGCAGAACACGTTCGACGACCTGGACGCCGCGGCGGACTGGCTGGTGGCCGCCGGCTGGGCCGACCCGGCCCGGCTCGGGCTGCTCGGCAGCTCCAACGGCGGCCTGACCGTGGCCGCCGCGATGACTCAGCACCCGGAGAAGTACGCGGCGGTCGTGGCGGTCGCGCCGCTGCTCGACATGGTCCGCTACGAACGCTCCGGCATGGGACCGAGCTGGCGAGAGGAGTACGGCAGCGCCGAGGACGCCGAAGACTTCGCCGTGCTGCACGCCTACTCTCCGTACCACCGGGTCCGCACGGGCGTCCGCTACCCGGCGGTCCTGCTCGGCGCGGCGGACGGCGACACCCGGGTCAGCCCGTCGCACGCCCGCAAGATGTGTGCCGCACTGCAGCACGCGTCCACGGGCAGCGGACCGGTCCTGCTGCGCCTGGAACACGGGGTCGGGCACGGCATCCGCGGCACGGCGACGACCACGGAACTCTTCGCCGACGTGATGGCGTTCCTGGCCGAGCACCTGCGCCTGACAGCCCTCGGCTCCTGACCGGCTCGCGCCCGCCGCGAGCACATGCGCACCCTTTTCATCGGAAACGGGCGATTTGATCGACAGGGTTCTTGGTGCATGCAGCTTCTGACATGGAAGCCCTCCCTTCAACGGCCGCCGGCCCTGGAGCAGTCTGAGATCACGACGGGTCGCGACCGGCCGGTACGGCGGAAGCCGACCGGGCCACGGCCGCCACTCGTCGCCCCAGCCCGCCCCACCGACCGAGGGAGCACCCGATGAACCGAAACCGCCGTTTCGCCCTCCGCCACGGCGCCGTCGCGGCGCTGGTCCTGTTCCTGGTGAGCCTGCCGGCGGCGGCCGGGCACGGGCCCGGCGAGATCGTCGAACACCTGACCGGCACGACCGCCGACCACTCGGGTGTCGTCGCCGAGGACCCCACGGACACGGCTTGGGGTGCCTGACGAGGTGCACCGCCCGCAGCCGACCGATCTCGCCGCCTCGCCCGAGCGCCTCCGCCGGGAGTGCCGCCGCCCGGCGCCGCCGGTCGTGCCAGCCGTGCTGGTCGGGCTCGGCGTCGCCGCGGCCGTCTGGGGTGCGAGCCGCCTGACGGCCGTGCGGCGCCGCGTTCACCACCGCCGGGCTCGGCAGGTCCTGGCTGAGCAGAACCGGGACGAGCGGTACCCCTGGCCCTGAACCGTGCGGCCCGCAGGACCGGCCACCGGCGACCCGGAGCACGCGGCGGGCCGCCGGCGCCCCACCGCGCATCAGACAGGGAAGGAAACGTCATGGCCGGATCCGCGGTCCAGTTCCGGGTTCTGGGCGAACTGGCCGTCGAGGTCGGCGGCCGGGAGATCGACCCCGGCCCCCGCAAGCGGCGCCTGGTACTGGCACTCCTGCTGTGCCGGGCGAACTCCGTGGTCTCCACCGACCTGCTCACCGAGGCCGTCTGGGGCGACGAACCGCCGCGCACCGCGCGCAAGAACCTCCAGGTGCACGTCTCGGGCCTGCGCGCCCTGCTGTCGACCGCGAGTCCGGGCGGCGCGACACGGATCGCGCACCGGCCGGGCGGCTACCAACTGCGGGTCGAGCCGGACGAACTGGACCTGCTGCACTTCGAGCGTCTCGTGCGCACCGCCCGCAAGGCGTCCCTGCTCGCCGCGGAACAGGCCGGCCGGGCCGCCTCGGGGGTCTGCGAACACGCCGCCCGGCTCCTGGACGAGGCGCTCGCTCTGTGGCAGGGCGACATGCTCGCGGACCTGGGTGACTCCGGTGTGATCCGCGACGAGGCCGACCGGTGGTCGTTGCGCCGGCTGACGGTCTGCGAGGACTGGGCCGAGACCTCCGTGGGGCTCGGCCGCCACACCGTCGTGGCCGATCGCCTCGCCGAAACAGTACGCGCCCACCCGCTGCGGGAACGGCTGCTCGCCGTCCACATGACCGCCCTGCACCGGTCGGGACGCCGCACGGAGGCGCTGGCCTGCTACGACGAGTACCGCAAGCTGCTCGCCGCGGAACTCGGACTCGACGTGGGCCCGGCCGTCGCCGCCGTGCACCGCTCCTTGCTGGCCGACGCGCCCCCGGCGCCGCTCGCGCAGTGGGTGCGGGATCGGCCGAGGCGCGGCGCCGCTCCCCGGCCCCGGCTGCTGCTGCCGGCCGACCTCGACGACTTCACCGGGCGTACGGCCGAGGCTGCCGAACTGCTGGACAGCGTCGGCACCCGCCGCAGGTCCGTGCAACTGTCCGGGCCGCTCGGCGTCGGCAAGACCGCCCTGGCCGTGCACTGCGCCCACCGGTTGGCGGCGGACTTCCCCGACGGCTGCCTGCTGATCCGGATGCGCCGCCCCGACGGCACCACCCGCCCGATGACCTCACTGCTCGCCGAACTCCGGAGGATCACCGGTGCGGTCCTGACGCCGCCCGACGACGAGGACGACGTTGCCGCGCTCTGGCAGGCCGAACTCATGGACCGCGCGCTGCTGCTCGTCATCGACGACGCCGCGTCCGCCGCGTCCGTACGTCCGCTGCTGCCCGGCTCGGGCGACAGCGCCGCGGTGGTCACCACGCGCTGCGGCCTGCCCGGCATCGGCTCGCCGCACCGGATCGAACTCGGCCCCTACCCGCTGCGCGACGCGGTGGAGTTCCTCGGCTCTCTGGTCGGCGCGCACCGCGTCCTGGCCGACCGTGCGGCGGCGGAGCGCGTGGTCGCAGCCGTCGGCCTGCTCCCGCTGACCATCCGCCTGTACGGCGGGAAGCTCGCGGCGCTGCGGCACACGTTGCTGCGCGCGTACGCGTCCCGTCTGGAGCGGGGCGCCGCGATCCTCGACGAGCTGACCACGGCCGAGCCCGCCGTCCGCCCCCTGCTGGCCGGCTGGTGGCGTGATCTGCCGTCCTCCGTCCGCGACACCCTCGGCGCACTGGGCCGCCTGACCGGGCCCCTGTTCACACTGGCCGACGCGGCCCAAGTCCTGTCGCTGCAGGAGGAAGACGCGTACCGACTCCTGGAGACGCTCCTGGAACGGCGGGAGCTGGAGAGTCAACTGGCGGAGGTCACCGCCCACACCACGCTCTACGAGTTGCCCCTGCTGTCCTACCTCTACGCCCGTGAGCAGGTGGTGCCCGCTCAGGCCTGAGCCTGCGCACTATCCGGCCTTCCTGCTCTCGGCGGCGGCGAACAGCGCGGCGCCGAGAGCGAGCAGCGCGACGCTCGCGTAGACCTCGTAGCCGTCCAGGAAACCGATCCGCTGCACCAGCCCCAGGTTCCAGTCGGTGAACTCGTGCACCAGGCCCATCACGCCCTGGAGCACGGCGAGCAGACCCAGGAACTCCAGCAATTCCTTCATGATCCCGACTCTCGCCCCGCGGTACCCCCGCCCGCATCGGCCGCGGGGCGAGGCCGGTCCGACCGAAGGCTTCTTCGCGCGCCGGCCGCGCGCCGAAAGTCGCCGCCCGTGCGACTTTGGTCGACGGTTCCGCGCGACCGGCCGTTCAGGGCGTCAGCCCTGCGTAGATTTGTCGACTGTGAACAGTAGTGACGAGCGGACGACGGTGCCCCCGGCCTTCGCGAAACGGCGCTGGGTACTGCCGGCGGCGCTGGTCGAGGACCTGTACCCGCAACCCCGGCGGCCCGGCGGCCGCCCCCGGCGCACCGCACGCGACTGGGTCGTCGACTTCGCCTGCTTCCTGCTCGCGGTCGCCATCGGCCTGCTGGCCGCCGACGCGCTGGACCAGGAGCCGGACCTGTCACCCGCCATGGCCGTCGCGGACCAGCTGATCGGCGCCCTGGCCTGTGCCGCCGTCTGGCTCCGGCGGCGGTGGCCGGTCGGGCTGGCCGTGGCCATGGTGCCCGTCTCCCTGGTCTCGGCCACCGCGGGCGGCGCCGTCCTCGCCGCCCTGTTCACGCTCGCCGTGCACCGGCCCTTCCGGTACACGGCCTGGATCGGCGGCGCGAGTCTCGCCGTGACGCCGCTCTACTACTGGATGCGCCCGGAACCCGACCTGCCCTTCCTGGCGTCCCTCGTCATCGCCGTCCTGCTCGCGGTCACCGTGCTCGGCTGGGGCCTGCTCGTCCGCTCCAAGCGCCAGCTCCTGCTCAGCCTGCGCGACCGGGCCCGGCACGCCGAGGCCGAGGCGCGGCTGCGGGCCGAGCAGGCGCAGCGGCTGGCCCGCGAGGCCATCGCCCGCGAGATGCACGACGTACTGGCCCACCGGCTGACGCTGCTCAGCGTGCACGCGGGCGCCCTGGAGTTCCGGCCCGACGCGCCCCGGGCGGAGGTCGCGCGGGCGGCGGGCGTCATCCGGGAGAGCGCGCACGAGGCGCTCCAGGACCTGCGGCAGATCATCGGCGTGCTGCGGGCGGCGGACTCCGACGACGCGGGCCGCCCCCAGCCCACGCTCGCGGCGCTCGACGCGCTGGTCGCCGAGTCCCGCGAGGCCGGCATGAAGGTCACCCTCGCGGAGCGGGTGCCCGACCCCGGCGCCGTCCCCGCCGCAGTCGGCCGCACCGCGTACCGCATCGCCCAGGAGGCGCTGACCAACGCGCGCAAGCACGCGCCCGGCACCGAGGTCACCGTCTCGGTCACCGGGGCGCCGGGCGACGGACTCGCCCTGTCGGTGCGCAACGCCCAGCCCCGGGGCGAGGTGCCCCACGTGCCCGGTTCGGGGCAGGGGCTGATCGGGCTGACCGAGCGGGCGACGCTCGCGGGCGGCACCCTGGAGCACGGGCCGACGCCCGGGGGCGGCTTCGAAGTACGGGCGCGGCTGCCGTGGGACTGAGCCGTCGCCAGGGCGGGGCCGAGCCTCCCCCGGGGCGGCCGGTGGCGACCGTGATTACGTATGACGCATGACTGCGATCAGACTGCTCCTCGTCGACGACGACCCGCTGGTGCGGGCCGGGCTGTCCCTCATGCTGGGCGGTGCCGAGGACGTGGAGATCGTCGGCGAGGCCGCCGACGGCGACGAGGTCGGGGCGCTCGTCGACCGCACCCGCCCGGACGTCGTCCTCATGGACATCCGGATGCCGGGGACGGACGGCCTCACGGCGACCGAACGGCTGCGGAGCCGCCCGGACGCGCCCCAGGTCGTCGTGCTCACCACCTTCCACGCCGACGAACAGGTGCTGCGGGCCCTGCGCGCCGGAGCCGCCGGGTTCGTCCTCAAGGACACGCCGCCCGCCCAGATCCTCGACGCGGTGCGCAGGGTCGCGGCCGGCGACCCCGTCCTGTCGCCGGCCGTGACCCGACGGCTGATGGAACAGGCGGCCGGTACCGCCCCCGACGCACGCCACGCGCGCCGCACGCGCGCGCGTGCCCGCGTGGACACCCTCAACGACCGCGAGCGCGAGGTCGCCGTCGCGGTGGGCCGCGGCATGGCCAACGCCGACATCGCGTCCCACCTCTTCATGAGCGTCGCCACGGTCAAGGCCCACGTCTCCCGCATCCTGGCCGGGCTCGACCTCGACAACCGGGTCCAGATCGCCCTGCTGGCGTACGACGCGGGGCTCCTCGACGAGTACCAGGACGACGCCCCATAAGGCGGACGGGTACCAGGACGGCACCCCTCAAGGCGTGAGGGCCTCGGGCACCTCCGCCAGCCGTACGGGTCTGCGCTCGCGCCGGGAGACGTCGCAGGCCTCCGCGATCCGCAGGGCCTGCAGCGCCTCGCGCCCGTCGCACGGGTTGGCCCGCTCGCCCCGCACCACCTGCACGAAGGTGGTCAGCTCGGCCTCGTAGGCGGGCCCGAAGCGCTCCACGAAGCCGGTCCACGGCTTGTCCGCGGCCGGGGGCCCGGTCGGCTCGGTGGACGCGATCGGCGTACGGTCGTCCAGGCCCACGACGATCTGGTCCAGCTCCCCGGCCAGCTCCATGCGCACGTCGTACCCCGCCCCGTTCAGCCGCGTCGCGGTCGCCGTCGCCAGCGTCCCGTCGTCCAGCGTGAGCAGCGCCGCGCCGGTGTCCACGTCGTCCGCCGCGCGGAACATCGGCGGACCGGCGTCGGACCCGGCGGCGTACACGTCGACGACCTCCCGCCCGGTCACCCAGCGCAGGACGTCGAAGTCGTGGATGAGCGTGTCCCGGTAGAGCCCGCCGGACTGCGGGAGGTACTCGGCCGGCGGCGGGGCCTGGTCGCTCGTCACCGCCCGGACGGTGTGCAGCCGGCCCAGCCGCCCGGACCGCACCGCCTCCCGGGCCCCGGTGTAGCCGGCGTCGAAGCGGCGCTGGAAGCCCATCTGGAGGACCGTCCCGGCGGCCTCCACCTCGGCGATCGCCTGTAAGGTGCCCGGCAGGTCCAGTGCGATGGGCTTCTCGCAGAACACCGGGAGCCCCGAGCGGGCCGCCCGGCCGATCAGTTCGGCATGGGCCGGTGTCGCCGTGGTGATCACCACCGCGTCCACGCCCCACTGGAAGATCTCGTCCACTCCTGGTGCCGCCGTCTCGCCCAGCCGGTGGGCCAGCTCCTGCGCCCGTGTGATGTCGGCGTCCGTGAGGATCAGGGATCCGACGTCGCGGTGGCGGCTGAGCGTGTTGGCGTGAACGGTGCCGATGCGGCCCGTTCCGATGACCCCGATGCGCATGGAATCAAAGTGGGCTCACAGCCGCTCCCTGTCAATGCGTATGTCCGGACAATCGGACTGCGCAGCTTCCCGTCACCTCGGCACGGAGCTACGCTCGGCCCGTGCCGAAACCAGAAGTGGACCCGACCGTGTCGCTGGACCTCAGCGTGGATCGCAGCAGCCCGGTGCCGCTGTACTTCCAGCTGTCGCAGCAGCTGGAAGCGGCGATCGAGCACGGCGCGCTGACCCCCGGCAGCCTGCTGGGCAACGAGATCGAGCTGGCCGCGCGGCTCGGCCTGTCCCGGCCCACCGTCCGCCAGGCCATCCAGTCGCTCGTCGACAAGGGCCTGCTCGTGCGCCGCCGCGGCGTCGGCACCCAGGTCGTGCACAGCAAGGTGCGGCGCCCCCTGGAACTCAGCAGCCTCTACGACGACCTGGAGGCGGCGGGCCAGCGCCCCGCCACGAAGGTCCTGGTCAACACCGTCGTCCCGGCCACCGCGGAGATCGCCGCCGCGCTGGGCGTGGCCGAGGACAGCGACGTGCACCGCATCGAGCGGCTGCGGCTGACGCACGGGGAACCGATGGCGTACCTGTGCAACTACCTGCCGCCCGGCCTCGTCGACCTGGACACCGGACAGCTGGAGGCCACCGGCCTCTACCGGCTGATGCGCGCCGCCGGGATCACCCTGCACAGCGCCCGGCAGTCCATCGGCGCCCGCGCCGCGACCTCCGGCGAGGCCGAGCGGCTCGGCGAGGACGCGGGCG
Organism: Streptomyces sp. NPDC059906; assembly: GCF_042730645.1. NCBI lineage: Bacteria > Bacillati > Actinomycetota > Actinomycetes > Kitasatosporales > Streptomycetaceae > Streptomyces > Streptomyces sp. NPDC059906. The sequence goes on along the minus strand of NZ_JBHWKU010000010.1, from coordinate 194,438 downwards.
CCCCGCTGCTCACCATGGAGCGCACCACCTTCGACGACACGGGACGCGCGGTCGAGTTCGGCACCCACACCTACCGGCCGTCCCGCTACTCCTTCGAGTTCCAGCTGCTCGTGCGGCCCTGAGCGACCGCGTCCGGCGGCCGCTCCCACGCCGGCTCCCGCCGTGCGGGTTCGTCGCAATGTCCGGACAATGTGACCCTCGGCCGGTCCCCGGAGGCAAAGGCTCCGCTTGTGTGTCGGACAATGGGGCGTTTGGGGTCTCCAGAACCCGGCCGGGGATGAGACAGGCCCCGCACGCACAGCACGGCACAGCAAGAAGGGCACGGCCTCGTGGCACGGTTTCGGACATGGGTGGGCATCGCGCTGGCAGGGGCACTGTCGGTGTCCCTGGCCGGCTGCAGCAGTACCGGCGGCAAGCGCGCCGAGGACGCCCGCAAGGCCGCGTCGGCCGAGGGCAGGGCGGCGGTGAACACGCCTCGCTGGACCTTCGCGATGATCACCCACTCGGGCGACGGCGACACCTTCTGGGACATCGTCCAGAGCGGCGCCGAGCAGGCCGCGGTCAAGGACAACATCAACTTCCTGTACTCCCACGACGACGAGGCGCAGCAGCAGGCCCAGCTGGTGAACGCGGCCATCGACAAGAAGGTCGACGGCATCATCGTCACGCTCGCCAAGCCCGACGCGATGAAGTCCGCCCTCGCCCGCGCGCACAAGGCGGGCATCCCGGTGATCACGGTGAACTCCGGCTCCGAGGAGTCCAAGGAGTTCGGCGCCCTGACCCACGTCGGCCAGGACGAGACGATCGCCGGTGAGGCCGTGGGCGAGGAGCTGAACGAGCGGGGCCGCGAGCAGGCGATCTGCGTGCTCCACGAGCAGGGCAACGTGGGCCACGAGCAGCGCTGCGACGGAGTGGAGAAGACCTTCGACGGCAAGGTCCAGCGGCTCTACGTCAACGGCACCAGCATGCCGGACGTGCAGTCCGCCATCGAGGCCAAGCTCCAGACCGACAAGTCCGTCGACGCCGTGGTCACCCTGGGCGCCCCCTACGCCGCCACCGCCGTCAAGGCCAAGCAGGGCGCCGGCAGCAAGGCCGAGATCGACACCTTCGACCTCAACGCCAAGGTGGCCGCCGGACTTGAGGACGGCACCCTCGGCTTCGCCGTCGACCAGCAGCCCTACCTCCAGGGCTACGAGGCCGTCGACCTGCTGTGGCTGTACAAGTACAACGCCGACGTCCTCGGCGGCGGCCGTCCGGTGCTCACCGGGCCGCAGATCATCACCAAGGACGACGCCGCCGCGCTGGCCGACTACACGAAGCGGGGCACGCGATGAACGCCACGCAGGTGACGGCGGCTGACGAAAGGGTTCTGCACACCTCTCCGCTGCGGAAACTCCTCGGCCGCCCCGAGCTGGGCTCCGTCGTCGGCGCGATCGCCGTCTTCGTCTTCTTCGCGTTCTTCGCCGACAGCTTCCTGCACGCCGCCAGCCTCAGCACGGTGCTCTACGCCGCCTCCACGATCGGCATCATGGCCGTTCCGGTGGCGCTGCTGATGATCGGCGGGGAGTTCGACCTGTCCGCGGGCGTCATGGTCACCTCCTCGGCGCTGGTGTCGTCGATGTTCAGCTACCAGATGACCGCCAACGTCTGGGTCGGCGTCGGCGTGTCGCTGCTGGTCACCCTGGCGATCGGCGCCTTCAACGGCTTCATGCTCACCCGCACCAAGCTCCCCAGCTTCATCATCACGCTCGGCACCTTCCTCATGCTGACCGGCCTGAACCTGGGCTTCACCAAGCTCGTCGACGGCACCGTCTCCACCAAGTCGATCGCCGACATGGAGGGCTTCCCCTCCGCCCAGGACGTCTTCGCCTCCACGATCACGATCGGCGGCGTCGGCTTCAAGGTCACCATCTTGTGGTGGCTCGCCCTGGTCGCCGTCGCCAGCTGGATCCTGCTGCGCACCCGCGCGGGCAACTGGATCTTCGCGGTCGGCGGCAACAAGGACGCAGCCCGCGCGGTGGGCGTCCCGGTCACCAGGACCAAGATCGGCCTCTACATGGGCGTCGGCCTCGGCGCCTGGATCTCCGGCCAGCACCTGCTCTTCTCCTACGACGTCGTCCAGTCCGGCGAGGGCGTCGGCAACGAGCTGATCTACATCATCGCGGCCGTCATCGGCGGCTGCCTGATCACCGGCGGCTACGGCAGCGCCGTCGGCTCGGCGGTCGGCGCGTTCATCTTCGGCATGACCAGCAAGGGCATCGTCTTCGCCGAGTGGAACCCGGACTGGTTCAAGTTCTTCCTCGGAGCGATGCTGCTCCTCGCGACCCTGCTCAACGCCTGGGTCCGCAAGCGCGCGGAGGCCACCAAGTGACGCGGAACGAAGACCGTACGGCGCTCGTCGAGCTGTCCGGCGTCAGCAAGAACTACGGCAACGTCCGCGCGCTCGAAGGCGTGTCCCTGGAGGTCCACGCCGGCGAGATCACCTGCGTGCTCGGCGACAACGGCGCCGGCAAGTCCACCCTCATCAAGATCATCGCCGGGTTGCACCAGCACGACGGCGGCACGCTGAGCCTGGACGGCGAGGAGACCCGGCTCTCCTCCCCGCGCGAGGCACTGGACCGCGGCATCGCCACCGTCTACCAGGACCTGGCCGTCGTCCCCCTCATGCCGGTCTGGCGCAACTTCTTCCTCGGCTCCGAGCCGCGCAAGGGCGTCGCCCCGTTCAAGCGCATGGACGTCGACCACATGCGCCGCACCACCCACGCGGAACTCCTGCGCATGGGCATCGACCTCCGCGACGTCGACCAGCCCATCGGCACCCTCTCCGGCGGCGAGCGCCAGTGCGTGGCCATCGCCCGCGCGGTGTACTTCGGCGCGAAGGTGCTCGTGCTGGACGAGCCGACGGCGGCACTGGGAGTGAAGCAGTCCGGTGTGGTCCTGAAATATGTGGCGGCGGCACGCGACCAGGGCCTCGGTGTTGTGCTGATCACCCACAACCCGCACCACGCGTACCTGGTGGGCGACCGCTTCGTACTGCTGAAGAGGGGCACGATGGTGGGCAACCACGAGCGCGAGGACATCACCCTGGACGAGCTGACGAGGCAGATGGCGGGCGGAACGGAGCTGGACGATCTACGCCATGAACTGCAGCGGGCCCAGGGGCGCGGGGAACTGCGCGAGTAACCACAACGAGTCCGCACCCGGCAACGAACCGATCACACCACCCCCTGTCCCATTCGGCACCCAGCGTGAGCGTGCGGCACAATCGCACCCGATGAGCACCTACCGCGACTTCACCGCCCCCATCGGCTCCCGCCGCGCCCCGGTCCTGCGCACCGTGGGCACGAGGGAACGCCGCTCGCACCTCACGGCACCCCGCGTGCCCACGGTCGGCATCGACATCGGCGGCACGAAGGTCATGGCGGGCGTCGTCGACGCCGACGGCAACATCCTGGAGAAGCTCCGCACGGAGACCCCGGACAAGTCCAAGAGCCCGAAGGTCGTCGAGGACACGATCGTCGAACTGGTCCTGGACCTCTCCGACCGGCACGACGTGCACGCCGTGGGCATCGGCGCGGCCGGGTGGGTCGACGCCGACCGCAACCGCGTCCTGTTCGCCCCCCACCTGTCCTGGCGCAACGAACCGCTGCGCGACCGCATCGCCGGCCGCCTCGCCGTGCCCGTCCTGGTGGACAACGACGCCAACACCGCCGCCTGGGCCGAGTGGCGCTTCGGCGCCGGCCGCGGCGAGGACCACCTCGTCATGATCACGCTCGGCACCGGCATCGGCGGCGCGATCCTGGAGGACGGCCAGGTCAAGCGGGGCAAGTACGGCGTCGCCGGCGAGTTCGGGCACATGCAGGTCGTCCCCGGCGGCCACCGCTGCCCGTGCGGCAACCGCGGCTGCTGGGAGCAGTACAGCTCCGGCAACGCCCTGGTCAGGGAGGCCCGCGAGCTGGCCGCCGCCGACTCGCCGGTGGCGTACGGGATCATCGAGCACGTCAAGGGCAGCATCGGCGACATCACCGGCCCGATGATCACCGAGCTGGCCCGCGAGGGCGACGCCATGTGCGTCGAGCTGCTCCAGGACATCGGGCAGTGGCTCGGCGTCGGCATCGCGAACCTCGCCGCGGCCCTCGACCCGTCCTGCTTCGTGATCGGCGGCGGGGTCAGCGCCGCCGACGACCTGCTGATCGGCCCCGCGCGCGACGCCTTCAAGCGCCAGCTCACCGGCCGCGGCTACCGCCCCGAGGCCCGCATCGTCCGCGCCCAGCTCGGCCCCGAGGCCGGCATGGTGGGCGCCGCCGACCTGTCCCGGCTGGTCGCCCGCCGCTTCCGCCGGGCCAAGCGGCGCCGGGTGGAGCGGTACGAGCGCTACGAGCGGTACGCCGAGGCCCGCCGTGAGTCCCGGGAGTCGCTGTGACGGAATCCCTGCCCCACCAGCCCGGCTCCCCGGAGCCGGCCGGCGCCGCGGCCGAGGGCCGCCGGCACATGATCCGCCGCCGTACGCTCACCCTGCTCATCATCGTGCTGCTCATCGGCGTCCCGGCCGGCTACCTCGCGATCTCCGCGAGCCAGAGCCGCGACAGCGGCCGGGACAAGGAGGCGAAGTACGCGGCGACCGGTATGACCAGCGGCTGGCCCTCCAAGCTGCAGCGCCGCATCTACGAGGTGCCCGTCCCGGTCCCGTCCGAAGAGGTCGCGTACTACGAGACGAACAACTGGAAGACCAGCCGGCTCTACGTCCAGTTCGAGACCACCGGTGCCGGTCTCGACGTCTTCCTGGCGGGGCTGGGCGTCGACCGGGACGCGCTGAGGAAGGGCAAGATCGCGATCAGTGACCGCGCCCAGCGGGTCACCGGCTGGCAGTTCGGCGGGTCCAGCTCCTGGTGGGGCATCGTCAACGAGCAGGAGAATCCGGCGCCGACCCAGGACGTCGTCGTGAACATGGACAATCCCGACTACCCGATGGTGTACGTGGTCTCGCACACCGTTCCGTAGGGCCATGCTCCCGACTGCGCCATGCACCGCCCTGCGCCAGGGACCGGTGGCAGGCCGTCGGAGCCGATTGTCAGACCCCGCCCGTAGAGTCGAAGACATCTGATCGGGCAGACGGGCGGGAGGTGACAGAACGTATGGGCGACATGGCCGTGACGGAGGCGGGGCGGGCCGGGGGGACGACGGAGTCCGTCCCCGTCGGGCTCGCGGCCGTCTTCCTGCCCGCACCACTCCCGCGCGAGGGACGGATCGCCTTCTGGGATCCCGACGGCGGGCCGACCGACGCAGCCGAGCGGTCCGGTGGGCCGACGGAGCTGACCGTCGTGCGGCGGCACGGCGCCGGAGTGCGGCGCGGGACCGCGCCCGCGCTGTCGCTGCCGCTCGCCGAGGCGCTGCCCCACCTGGTGCGTGCCCGGCACGACCGGGCCGCCCACCTGGCCACCGCCTGCTGGGGCGCGGCGGCCCTGCACGCCCTGCGGCTCACCGCACGCGGCCGGCTGCTGCCCGGCCTGACCCCGACGGGTCACGACGCCTGGCGGGCCGGGCCGCTCGACCCCGACGACATCGCGCACCTGCGGGCCGTGGCCGACGCCCTGCCGCCGGAGGGACACGCGGTCCCCCTCGACGGCCCCGGACCGATCCGGCTGCCGGAGCCGGAGGCGCTGGTCCGCGCCTTCCTGGACGCGGTCGCCGACACCCTGCCCCGTACCCCGGCCGCGCCCCACGCCTCAGGACGGCCGTTCGCCGCGCGCGAGGCCCGGCGCCTGCCCGACGCCCACGACTGGGCCGCGGAGGTCGCCGCCGGCATGGACGCGGGCGTGCGCATCTCGCTCCGCCTGGACCTGTCGGCGTACGACCTCTTCGACCGGGAGGGGGAGGGAGCCCCGGGGAGCGGCGGCGCGCGCAACGCCGGGGCGGCCGTCGTCCAGGTGCACAGCCTCGCCGACCCCACCCTCGTCGCCGACGCGGCGGACCTGTGGTCGGGGACGGCGGACGCGGCGTTCGGCGCCCGCACCCGCGTGGACACCGCCCTGGCGGTGCGCCGCGCGGCGCGGGTCTGGCCGCCGCTGGACCGGCTCACCGAGCAGGACGTGCCCGACGTACTCGCCCTGTCCGAGGAAGAGGTCACCGACCTGCTGGGAGTGGCGGCCGGCCGGCTGGCCGCCGCCGGGGTCGCCGTGCACTGGCCCCGCGACCTGGCCCAGGACCTCACCGCGACCGCGGTGATCAGGACCGCGCCCGGTTCGGCGACCGACGGCACGGGCTTCTTCGAGAGCGAGGACCTGCTCCAGTTCCGCTGGCAGCTCGCGATCGGCGGCGACCCGCTCACCGAGGCCGAGATGGACACCCTCGCGGAGGCCCACCGCCCGGTCGTCCGGCTCCGCGACCGCTGGGTGCTGGTCGACCCGGCGCTCGTCCGCCGGGCCCGCAAGCGCGACCTGGGCCTGCTCGACCCGGTCGACGCCCTCTCCGTCGCCCTCACCGGCAGCGCGGAGACCGACGGCGAGACGGTCGAGGTGGTGCCCGTCGGCGCGCTGGCCGCCCTGCGCGACCGGCTCACCGCGGGGGTGCGCCCCGCCGAAGCACCGCCCGGCCTGCACGCCACCCTGCGCGACTACCAGTTGCGCGGCCTGGCCTGGCTCGACCTCATGACCTCGCTCGGCCTCGGCGGCTGCCTCGCCGACGACATGGGCCTCGGCAAGACCGTCACCGTCATCGCCCTGCACCTGAGGCGCGCCCGCACCGAACCGACCCTAGTGGTCTGCCCCGCCTCCCTCCTGGGCAACTGGCAGCGGGAGATCGAGCGGTTCGCGCCCGGCGTCCCGGTCCGCCGCTTCCACGGCCCCGACCGCACCCTCGACGACCTGACGGGCGGCTTCGTCCTCACCACCTACGGCACCATGCGGTCCGCCGCCACGACCCTGGCCGCGCAGCCCTGGGGCATGGTCGTCGCGGACGAGGCCCAGCACGTGAAGAACCCGTACTCGGCTACGGCGAAGGCCCTGCGCACGATCCCGTCCCCGGCGCGGGTGGCCCTGACCGGCACCCCGGTGGAGAACAACCTCTCCGAGCTGTGGGCGCTGCTCGACTGGACCACCCCCGGGCTGCTCGGCCCCCTGAAGTCCTTCCGCGCCCGGCACGCGCGCGCGGTGGAGAACGGCGAGGACGACCAGGCGGTGGAGCGCCTCGCCCGGCTGATCCGCCCCTTCCTGCTGCGCCGCAGGAAGTCCGACCCGGGCATCGTCCCCGAGCTGCCGCCGAAGACCGAGACGGACCACCCCGTGCCGCTCACCCGCGAGCAGGCCGCGCTGTACGAGGCGGTGGTGCGCGAGTCGATGCTCGCCATCGAGGAGGCCGAGGGCATCGGCCGCCGCGGCCTCGTCCTCAAGCTGCTGACCTCGCTGAAGCAGATCTGCGACCACCCCGCGCTGTTCCTGAAGGAGGAGCACCCGCCGGGCGGGGCCGACCGGATGACCGCCCGCTCGGGCAAACTCGCCCTGCTGGACGAGCTGCTGGACACGGTGCTCGCGGAGGACGGCTCGGTGCTGGTCTTCACGCAGTACGTCGGCATGGCCCGCCTCATCACCTCCCACCTGGCCACCCGCGCGGTCCCGGTCGACCTCCTGCACGGCGGTACGCCGGTGCCGGAGCGCGAGCGGATGGTGGACCGTTTCCAGAGCGGGGCGACTCCCGTGCTCGTCCTGTCCCTGAAGGCCGCGGGCACCGGCCTGAACCTCACCCGCGCCGGACACGTCGTGCACTTCGACCGCTGGTGGAACCCGGCCGTGGAGGAACAGGCCACCGACCGCGCCTACCGCATCGGCCAGACCCAGCCGGTCCAGGTCCACCGGCTCATCACCGAGGGCACGGTCGAGGACCGCATCGCCGAGATGCTCCAGTCCAAGCGGGCCCTGGCCGACGCGATCCTCGGCTCCGGAGAGTCGGCCCTGACCGAACTGACGGCCCGTGAACTGTCCGACCTGGTGTCCCTGCGGAGGCCGTCGTGACGCCCCGGCCCGCGGACGAGGCCCGCCGCGCCCTGCGGGAGGTACGCGAGCGCGGCGAGGTTACGGGCGCGGACCGTGGGCCGACGCCGACACCATCGTCTCCGCCACCCCCACCGTCGAAGTCGGAGTCGGCACGGAGCCAGGAAGGGGACCAGGACCGGAAGCCGCCGGAGCACAACCGCCCGCGCCCCGGAGACGTCGCCCGTGCCGCGCTGCGCGACGCACTGACCGCGCGGCGGACGGGGGCGCACGGTCCCGCGGACCTCCCCGACGCCCCTGACGCCCCGGGCGCCGCTGACGCCTTGGAGACTGATCCGGGAGACTCCCGGAATTCGGGAGAGACCGGAGAGGCGGTGGATCCGCGCGGGACGGCGCACCGGCCCGACATCATGACCGAGCGGCCGGACCCCACCGACCCGACCGCCTCTACGGACCCGTCCGCCCCGTCCCCGTCCGACCCGCCCGCCCCGTCCCCGTCCGACCCGTTCCCGTCTGCCCCGACCGGCCCGTCCCCGTCCGATCCGTCCGCCCTGTCCCCGTCCGACCCGTCCCCGACCGGCTCGACCGTCCCCACAGTCCCAGTCCCGACCGGCTCGACCGTCCCCACAGTCCCGGTCCCGACCGGCTCGACCGTCCCCACCGACCCGCCCGTCCCGCTCGTTACGCCCGTCCCGCCCGTCGCGGGCGTTCCCGACGAAGGGGCCCTCCCCGGCTCCGGTGACGCGGGCGGCAGCCGGCCGGCGGATGTGGCGCGTGAGGCGTTGCGGGCGGCTCGTCGGCAGGCGAAGGCGGACGCGGCGGCCGAGGGTGTCTCGGCCCAGGGCGCCGGGCCCGCGCGGCGGTCGTCCCGCCCGGCCGCTCGTCAGGGGCGGGCGGGCGGTCCGGGCATTGCCGACGCGCGCGCCCGCGCCGTACGGGACTTCGCCGCGGGCGCGTTCCGGCTGCCGCCGGAGGAGGACCCGGCCGAGGAGGCCCTGCTCGCCGGGGAGCAGGCCGGTGCGTCCGCCGCCGAGGGCGGGACGGCGGCACCCGCGGAGCCCGTTCCGCCGCCCGGTGCGGACACGGGGCGGCACGCCGCGGCGGCGCGTGGCCGGGCCGTCTCCTCCGCACCGCCCGCGAAGGCCCGCGCGCCCCGCTCGATGGCCGCCCCGGACCGAGACGGCGATCTCCGGCGCACCTTTCCCGCGCTGCCGCCCGGGGAGGCCGCGGCGGAGGGCTTCGCCGCCACCTGGTGGGGGAACGCGTGGGTGACCGCGCTGGAGGAAGGCGCCCTGGACGCCGCCCGGCTGGAACGCGGGCGCGGATACGCCGAGCACGGGCACGTCGACGCCATCACCGTGACGCCCGGGCAGGTCCTCGCCTACGTCCAGGGCAGCCGAGCCCGGCCGTACCGCGTGCAGGTGCGGCTGCGCACGCTCGGCGACTCCGACTGGGACCGGTTCCTCGACGCCGCCGTCGAACGCCCCGGGCACATCGCGGCGCTGCTCGACAAGGAACTTCCGCACTCCCTTGCCGACCTGGCAGACCGCGGCGTCCCGCTGCTCCCCGGACCAGGCGACCTGACCCCGCAGTGCAACTGCCCCGACTCGGGACACCCCTGCAAGCACGCCGCCGCCCTTTGCTACCAGACGGCACGTCTGCTCGACGCCGACCCCTTCGTCCTGCTGCTGCTCCGCGGCCGGGGCGAACGCGCACTGCTCGACGCCCTGTCCCGGCGGAACGCGGCCCGCGAGGCACGCGCGGCCCAGGACCGCGGCCCGGCGCCGCTGCCCGGCGTCCGGGCCGGCGAGGCGCTGACCCCGCGCGCCCTGCCGCCCCTCCCGGCGCCGTTGCCCGCGCCCCCGCACCCCGAACAGCCGCCGGCCTACCCCGCCGCCCCGGGCGGCCCCGACCCCTTCGCGCTGGACCAGCTGGCCACCGACGCGGCCGCCCGCGCCCACGCCCTGCTCACCACCGGACGCGACCCGGTCGGCGGACTGACGCTGTGGCAGGACGCCGTCCGGCTCGCCGCCGCGCGCCCCGGTTCCGGCCTCACCGCGGGCACCCGCGCGCTCTACGCGTCGCTCGCCTCGGCCGCCGGACGCGACACGGCGGCGCTGGCGCGGGCCGTCGCCGCCTGGCGGCAGGGCGGGTCGGCGGGCCTCGACGTCCTGGAGGAGCCCTGGGACCCCCCGGCCGGCCGTTTCGACCGGGCCCGCCCCCTGCTGCTCGCCGCCGACCTCCCCGCCTTCCGCCCCTGGCGCAACCACCTCACCCACCCACACGGCCACGTCCAGCTCAGACTCGGCCGGACCGGCCTCTGGTACGCGTACGAGTCGGAACCCGGCCGCGAGGACTGGTGGCCGCGCGGGACCCCCGACCTCGACCCGGTCGGTGCCCTGACCGGCCTGGGCACCCGAGTCGATCTCTGACCCCCGCCGACCGCCGGCGGTGAAGTGGGCGTTGTCTTCCGCCTGCCGGATGTATAGCCTCACTCATGGCATGTGACATTGCACAGCGAGGTGCGTGCACGGAGGAGGAGCCGTTGACCCGGAAAGTCGTCGTCGTGGGCGCGGGTGTCGTCGGAGCCGCCTGTGCCTTCCACGCCGCCTCGGCGGGCCTGGACGTCACGGTCACCGACCGCGGACCCGTCGGCGCCGGGACGACCAGCCGAGGAGAGGGCAACGTCCTCCTCTCCGACAAGGAACCCGGCGCCGAACTCGACCTGGCCCGGCTGAGCCGCACCCTGTGGGACGAGGCCGGCCGTGAGCTGGGACCCGACTCCCTCGAACTGGAGGCCAAGGGCGGCCTGGTGGTCGCGAGCGGCGCCGAGAACCTCGCGGCGCTCCAGGAGTTCGCCGCCCGGCAGGAGGCGGCCGGTGTCCGCGTCGAGCGGGTCGACCGGGTGCGGGACCTCGAACCCCACCTCGCGCCCGGGATCCCCGGCGGCGTCCACTACCCGCAGGACGCGCAGGTGCAGCCCGTGCTGGCGGCGGCCGCGCTGCTGCGGGCCGCCGTACGGCGCGGCGCGCGCTTCCACCCGGGCGAGGTGGCCGGGGCGGTGACCGGCCGGGACGGCCGCGTCACCGGTGTCCGGACGGCCGCCGGTGCCGTGCTGCCCGCCGACGCCGTCGTCAACGCCGCCGGGACCTGGGGCGGTGAGGTCGGACGGCGGCTCGGCGCCCCCGTCGAGGTGCTGCCGCGCCGCGGCTTCGTCCTGGTGACCGAACCGCTGCCGCCGATGGTCCGGCACAAGGTCTACTCCGCCGACTACGTGGCCAACGTCGCCTCCTCCGACGCGGGACTGGAGACCTCGTGCGTCGTGGAGGGCACGCGCGGCGGCACGATCCTCATCGGGGCCAGCCGGGAGCGCGTCGGTTTCGACACCACGATGAACACCGCCGTGGTCGCCCGGCTCGCGGCCCAGGCGTGCCGGCTCTTCCCCTTCCTGCGCGGAGTCCATCTGATGCGCGCCTACCGCGGGTTCCGGCCGTACTGCCCGGACCACCTGCCGGTGGTGGGCCCCGACCCGCGGGTGCCGGGCGTCGTGCACGCCTGCGGCCACGAGGGGGCGGGCATCGGCCTCGCCCCCGCCACCGGCGCCCTCGTCACGGCCCACCTGCTCGGCCGACCCTGGCGCGGCGCCGATCCGGCCGCCCACACCGCCCTTCTCCCCGACCGCTTCCTCACCTCCGGAGGTGTGCCCCAGTGAGCGAGATCGTCGTCGACGGCGAGCCCCTGCCGTACGCCGAGGGCCAGACCGTCGCCGCGGCCCTCGTCGCGGCGGGCCGCCTCGCCTGGCGCACCACCCGCGTCGGACACCGCCCGCGTGGCGTCTTCTGCGGCATCGGCGTCTGCTTCGACTGCCTCGTCACCGTCGACGGGGCCCGCGGGCAGCGCGCCTGCCTGGTGCCGGCCCGGCCGGGCATGACCGTCACGACCCTGGAGGGTGACGATGACTGAGCACGCGGACCTCGTCGTCGTCGGCGCGGGCCCGGCAGGCATGGCCGCCGCGGCCACGGCACTGGCCGGCGGGCTGCGCGTCGCCCTGCTGGACTCCGGAACCGCCCTCGGCGGTCAGTACTGGCGCCACCCGCCCGAGCACGCGCGGGCGGCCGTACCGACCGACGACCTGCACCACGGACTGGACCGGTACCGCGCCCTGTGCAAGGCGCTGGCGGCACACCGGACGGCGGGCCGGCTCGACCTGCGCCTGGGACACCACGCGTGGTCCGCGGTCCGCGAGGGCGACGGTTTCGCGGTCCACGCGGTCGACCGCCGCGAGGCGCCGCGGGAGAGGGCCGTCGTCCTGCGGGCGCCGAGACTCCTGGTGGCCACCGGCGCCTACGACCGTCAACTGCCCTTCCCGGGATGGGACCTGCCCGGAGTGCTGACCGCCGGAGGGATGCAGGCCCTGCTCAAGGGCGGCGGTGTGGCCGCAGGCAGCCGGGTCGCGCTGGGCGGCACCGGCCCGTTCCTGCTGCCGGTCGCCGCCGGACTCGCGGCCCGCGGCGTCGAGGTGGTCGCGGTGTGCGAGGCGGCCCACCCGCGGGCCTGGCTGCGGCACCCCGGCCCACTGCTGCGCAACCCCGACAAGTGGGCCGAGGGCGCCGGGTACGCCGCCACGCTCGTGCGCCACCGCGTCCCGGTCCGCCCGCGCACGGCCATCGTCGCCGCGGAGGGCGGCGCACGCGTGACGTCGGTACGGATCGCCTCGCTGGCCCCGGACGGCAGCCCGCGCCCGGGTACCGAACGACGCGTGGAGGTGGACGCCGTCGGCGTCGGCTGGGGCTTCGCACCCCAACTCGACCTGCTCGTTCCCCTCGGGGCTTCCCTCACGGACTCGGCGGACGGCAACGCGGTGGTCGCGGTCGACGGGGGCCAGCGCACCACCGTCCCCGGCCTCTACGCGGCGGGGGAGACGTGCGGGGTGGGCGGGGCGGCACTCGCCGTGAACGAGGGCCGGCTGGCCGCGGCGTCGGTCCTCGCCGACGCCCGCGCCACCGCCGGTGCCGCCCCCGTACCGGCGAACAGGCGCCTGGCGGCGCTGCGTTCGGCGGTGGACCGGCAACGCGCCTTCGCCCGGGCGATGGCGCTGGCCCATCCGGTTCCTGCGGCCTGGTCCTCGTGGCTGACCGACGAGACCGTCGTGTGCCGCTGCGAGGAGGTGACCGCCGGGGCGATCCGGACCGCCCGCGCCGACGGCGCGCACGACCACCGGCAGATCAAGCAACTGACCCGGGCCGGCATGGGCTGGTGCCAGGGGCGGATGTGCGGCCCCGCCGTGCACTGCCTCACGGCGCGGCTGCGGGCCTACGAGCCCGCGGAACGGCTCGTCGCGACGCCCGTCACCCTCGGGGCCCTCGCCGACCTCGACGGACAGCAGTGAAACAGCAGTGAAACCGACAAGGAGTGTCCATGAGCGAGACCCGCAAGCCCTGGCACGGCGTCATCGTCGCGACCGGTCTGCCGTTCCACGACGACCTCTCGGTCGACTTCGCGGCCTACGGTGAGAGCGTCGCCCACCTCGCCGCGCAGGGGATGCACGGCGTCGCGCCGAACGGCTCGCTGGGCGAGTACCAGACCCTCACGTACGAGGAGCGCGACCGCGTCGTCGAGACCGCCGTCGCGAACGCCCCCGAGGGCTTCACCGTCATGCCGGGCGTCGGCGCCTACGGCGGTCGCGAGGCCGAGCGGCACGCCCGGTTCGCCAAGGACGCGGGCTGCCAGGCCGTCATGTGCCTGCCGCCCAACGCCTACCGCGCCGACGACCGCGCGGTGCTCCAGCACTTCGAACGGGTGGCCTCGGTGGGCCTGCCCGTCACCGCCTACAACAACCCCATCGACACCAAGGTCGACCTGCGCCCCGACCTGCTGGCCAAGCTGCACGCCGAGGGCTACATCGTCGGCGTCAAGGAATTCTCCGGCGACGTCCGGCGCTGCTACGAGATCTCCGAGCTGGCCCCCGGCCTCGACCTCATGATCGGCACCGACGACACCGTGCTGGAGGTCGCCCTCGCCGGCGCCAAGGGCTGGGTCGCCGGTTACCCGCAGGTCTTCCCCCGGGCCTGTCTCGCGCTGTACGAGGCGTCCGTCCGGGGCGACCTGGAGACGGCGCTGCCGCTCTACCGGCAACTGCACCCGGTGCTGCGGTGGGACAGCAAGACGGAGTTCGTCCAGGCCATCAAGCTCGGCCAGGAGCTGACCAGCCGCCGGGGTGGCCCCTGCCGCCCGCCGCGACAGCCGCTCGGCCCGGAGACCGAGGCGGTCGTGCGCGCCGCCACCCAGGCCCTCGTCGACGCCGGGGTGAACTGACGATGCGTTCGACGGTCTGCTACCACGCCGTCGACTCGCACACCGAGGGGATGCCCACCCGCGTGATCACGGGCGGGGTGGGCGTCCTCCCCGGCGCCACGATGTTCGAGCGGCGGCGGCGTTTCGTCGCGGAACGCGACCACCTGCGCACCCTGCTCATGTGCGAACCCCGCGGACACGCGTCGATGTCCGGGGCGATCCTGCAGCCCCCCACCCGGCCGGACGCCGACTACGGCGTGCTCTTCATCGAGGTCTCCGGCTGCCTGCCGATGTGCGGGCACGGGACCATCGGTGTCGCGACGGTCCTGGTCGAGACCGGCATGGTCGAGGTGACCGAGCCGGAGACGACGGTCCGGCTCGACACCCCGGCCGGACTGGTCACGGCCCGGGTGCGGGTGCGCGAAGGCCACGCCGAGTCGGTGACCCTGGAGAACGTGGCGTCGTACTGCCACGCACTCGACCAGGTCGTCGACGTCCCCGGACACGGGCAGGTGCGCTACGACATCGCCTACGGCGGCAACTTCTACGCCTTCGTCCGCACCGACGACCTCGGCATCCCCTTCGAGCGGGCGCACAAGCAGCCGCTGCTGGACGCCGGACTGGCCGTCATGGACGCGATCAACAAGCAGAACCCGGTGTCCCACCCCGAGAATCCGGACATCGACGTGTGCCACCACGTCTACCTCGAAGCGCCCGGATCGACCGCGGAGCACTCGCGGCACGCCATGGCGATCCATCCGGGATGGTTCGACCGGTCGCCCTGCGGCACGGGCACCAGCGCCCGCATGGCGCAACTGCACGCCCGTGGCCTGCTGCCGGCCGGCCGGGACTTCGTCAACGAGTCGTTCATCGGCTCCCGCTTCGTCGGGCGAATCCTCGGGGAGACGACGGTCGGGGGCCGCCCGGCCGTCCTGCCCTCCGTCACCGGCCGGGCCTGGATCACCGGCACCGCGCAGTACCTGCTCGATCCCTCGGACCCCTATCCGGCGGGTTTCACCCTCTGAGCACGGCACCCACGCCCGCGGCCCGGGGCGGCTTCGCGCCACCCCGGGCCTCGGTGCGCCGGTCGTTCCCGTGCCGGGTCCGCGCCGGGTCAGTATCCGGTTGCGACGCTCACCCCGTCGAAGCCGTCCACCGCGTACAGGCTGATGTAGTGGGCGCCGGCCGCCGGGTGGTCGACGGTCAGGGTGTGGCCGTTGCCGACGCCCGTGTCACGCCGCGTGTAGCCGGTGGTGCCCGGCCAGCCGCTGTCGCTGTAGTACAGGTCCGCGTCGCCCGTGCCACCGGAGGCGGTGATGGTCAGTCGCGCGGTGTCGGCCGGGACGTAGAGGTAGAGGTACGCGTAGTTCCCGGTGGTGGCGGACCGGTCGCTCCGCCGGCAGTTCCGGCCCAGCTCCCTGGTGTCGGTGCCGGTGCACTCGGTGCCGGTGTCGGTGCCGCCGCCGCAGTCACCGGCGGCGCAGCCCGCCAGCCAGGTGTGCCAGTCGTCGTCGTAGCGGGTGCCGATGGTGCCGGTCAGATAGGCGCGGGCGGCGTCCCAGTCGCCGGCGCGGTAGTGGCCGAGCACCGTGTCCAGGTCGGCGCGGTGCCTCTCGAGCATGTACCGCGTGGCGAGGTAGCCCCAGCGGTAGACGCGGGTGGTGTCGTGGCTGTACGTGGTGTCGAAGAGGGTGCTCAGCGCGTAGGTGCCGCGGCCGGCCTCGGTCATCGCCTCGGTGTACGGAACGCCGCGGTAGGAGTAGGAGACGTACTCGGCGAATCCTTCGACCCACCAGATGGTCGGGGTGGTGATGTTGGCGTCGAAGTCGCCGTACATGTCGAAACGGCCGTCGAGGTAGTGGGTGTATTCGTGGTTGAGGTTCCAGATCTGGAAGTCGGGGCGCAGCCATTCGGCCTCGTAGGCGATGAAGCGCGGCTGGTTGCCGGTCGCCGACGGGTCGCCCTCCAGGTACATGCCGCCGTTGTTGGTGTCGATTCCGAACATGGCACCGGCGTAGGTCTGGTAGTCGGTGCTCGAGTCGAAGACCACGACCTCGATCGTGCCGTTCCGGTCGCCCGCGACCGGCCCGCCGTCCCGGGCGACCGAGTGGAAGTAGGCGTCCTGGCCGCGCAGGCTGTCACAGCTGGACGACAGTTCGCCCGACGACATCTGCTGGGCCCTGATGGTGATGCTGGAACTGCACGTGTACGTCACCGGCAGCACCGCCTTCGCCAGCTGGGCCGGCAGGTCGCAGGTGCCGTAGGAGGAGCAGTTGGCGGGGTCGTAGTAGGCGGTCATCTCGGCCACGCCGACCCAGAGCGGCGCGGTGTCACCGGTGATCGCGCTCGACTTCAGCAGACCGGTCGCCAGCGGGCGGACCTTGCTCCGCAGAGCGGAGTGCTGCAGGAACCTGCCGAGTTCACGTCCGGCGTTGGAGGTGAGGTAGGACTGGTCCGTACCCAGGAGCGAGAGGTGACCGGCCGCGAAGCCGTACAGGGCGTCGAGCAGGCCGGGGTCCGACTGGACGGCGCTCACGAACGCGGGCACCTGGTGACCGCGGAAGGTCACCGTGTAGACGTTGTTGACCGCGTTGAGCATCCACCAGGAGGAGTTCCAGGAGGAGTCGTAGTCCGCCAGCAGCCGCTTGACGACGTGGATGTAGCGGGCGTTCTCCTCGGCACTGTCGATCAGGGTGACGGCCTCGGAGAGGGTCTCACCGTTGGCGTCGCCGACGTCGCGGGAGTGCGGACTGGCGAAGAAGGCGTCGAGCCCCGCGCGTATCGCGGTCTGCAGGCCGCTGCCGTACGTGCCCACCGTGTCGGCGTTGTAGTAGTGCACGTAGTAGCCGGCGCGGAGGTAGAGCACGAGCTGCGGCATGCCGGTGCTCGCGTTGCCGGGGTAGGACGCCGAACCGTCGCGCAGGGCGTAGGCGACGGTGGTCATCTGCGCCTCGCGGAAGGCCTGGTAGGCGTCGCTTCCGGTCAGGTTGAACAGGGTGTTGACGCAGTCGGTCGTGGATGACTTGATCTGCCGCACCAGTGCGCCGCCGGTGCGGGTGGTGAAGGCGGAGACGTCGCACGCGGCGGCCCGGACGGTGGTCTTCTTCCGGTCCGAGACCCGAGGTTCCGGGTGTTCTTCAGGCTGTCCGTAGGACTGCTTGAGCACGTCCTTGCCCGCCGCCAGCGGAGGAATCGCCGAGGCCGTCAGCCGCCCCTTGCCCACATGCTCGCTCGGGGCGGTGGCGGACTGGGCCACGGGCGGGGGACCGGCCTGCTGCTGTCCCGTGTGCGCGGCCCGTGCGGCGGACACGGGGGCCGCGGGCAGGGCACCGGCCGGCTGCGCCGGCAGGCCGACGCCCATGGCGACGGTCAGGGCAAGCGGCAGGGCCGCCCCCAGACGCCGCCGGACACATGACGTTCTCACTGTGCCTCCCATGAGGGTGGGGACCACGCGATGCGGGGCCCATGGAGGGTGAAGGAGTCGTGGATCGGGGAGGGCCGCGCCGTCGAACGGACGGGGGCACGACCGATGCCTTGATGTGGGCATGACCACAACTTGTGCCATGTACCATTGCACAGGTGACATGGCATGGGAAGTGCCCGGACGGAATCACGGTCCAACGGTTTCCGTCGTCACCAAGTGACCTGTGTCAAAGGGAAGTTGAGAGCCGGGGCGCGCCCTTCGGCTCAGTCCTCGGCGTTCGTCCTGCCGTCCGCCCACAGTGTGCGGACGTGCGCGAGATGGCGGCGCATGCACTCCTCGGCCTCGCCGCCGCGGCCGGCCGCCATCAGGTCCAGAAGGTCGATGTGCTCCTGGGCGGAAGCGACCAGCCGCCCCGTCTCGTTCAGGCTGCCCAGCCCGAACAGGCGCGAACGCTTGCGCAGATCGGCCACCACCTCCACGAGATGGTGGTTGCCCGCCAGGGCCAGCAGCTCCAGGTGGAACCGGTGATCTGCTTCGAGGTACTTGAGGACGTCGTGCTTCTGGGCCGCGGTGACGATCTGCTGTGCCAGCGGGCGCAGCGCCTCCAGTTGCTCCGCGGTCGCCGTCGCGGCGACGCGGCCCACGGTGGGAACCTCGATCAGGGCTCGGATCTCGGTGAACTCGTCGAGGTCCCGCTCGGTCATCTCGGTGACCCGGAAACCCTTGTTGCGCACCGCTTCGACCAGGCCCTCCCTGGCCAGGTCCAGCATGGCCTCGCGCACCGGAGTCGCGGAGACGCCCAGCTCCGCGGCGAGGGTGGGGGCGGAGTAGACGACCCCCGGGCGCAGGTCACCGGCGATGAGGGCGGCCCGGAGCGCGTCGCCGACCTGGTCACGCAGATGGGTCTGGACGGAGATCGCCTGGGACTTGAGATGCGGCATCCGTGCTCCTGCGTCCGACCAGCCAATGACCCCCCACTATACAATGTCACGTTGTGTCGACGGTCGGTGCGGGCCCGCGCTGCCGGGTCGGCGCAGTGGTGACTCCCTTGCTCTCGTCCGGCTCTCCAGGAGGGGCAGGAGGCGGAGTCGAGATTGCCACGGCGGATTCGGCCGGACAACGGGCCGGGCCATAAGAGAACACGCGGACCCTGCATAACCTTCGGATTCCCGGCCGGGAGCCGACCGGTCGGCGAACGCATAATGGACGCCCGTTCCCGCCACACGACGAGGTGTACCGATGGAACTGGAGCTGCGCCACTTGCGTGTGCTGTGCGCGATCGCCGATTCCGGGAGCGTCGGCCGGGCGGCGGCCGCGCTCGGGTACACCCAGCCGGCGTTGAGCACCCAGCTGCGCCGGATCGAGCGACTGCTCGGCGAAGGGCTGTTCGCGCGCAGCCGCACGGGCGTGGAGCTGACCGCCTACGGTGCCGACGTCGTGAGCCAGGCCCGGGACATCGTCACCCGCGCCGATGCTCTCGGACGGCGACACAGGACGGGCGGCCCGCCCGCGCCGGTCCGCAGACTCCGGCTCGGCGTCACCAACACACCGGTGGTGCCGACGCTCCTGGACGCCCTCCGCGAGGCCTGCCCGGATCTCGCGGTCTCCGTCAGCAGCGTCTACGCCACCGGCGAACTCCTCGGGCTGCTGGAGGCCGGCGAACTCGACGCCGCCCTGGGCGTCGACTACCCGGGGCTGCCCGTGCGGTACTCCTCCGGGCTCGCACACCGCGCCATCAACACCGTGCCGGTCTTCGTGGCCCTGCACGTCGGCCATCCGCTGGCGCACCGCATCGAGGTCCCGCTGGAGGAACTGTCCGAGGACACCTGGTTCGTCTCCCACGACGACGGAGTGGGCTGGCCCGGTGCCTTCTACGACGCCTGCCGGGCCGCGGGGTTCCGGCCCACGGACACCCACGAGTTCCACGCCCTCGACCAGTTGCAGTCGATGATCGCCAAAGGGCTCGGAGTGGCGCTCGTCCAGCCCACCATGCCGTCCACACCTACCGGAACCTGCTGGCCGGAGCCCCGCACCTGCAGAGGTGGGTGACGCGCGGCTACACCTCCGCGCGCGTGCCCGACGGGTTGAAGCCGGCGCGGTAGGCCGTGGGCGTCAGCCCGATCCGGGCGACCAGGTGCTTGCGGAGGGAGTCCGCACTGCCCAGACCGCTCTTTCGGGCCACCTGGTCCATGGGCAGCCGGGTGGTCTCCAGCAGTTCCCTCGCCCGGTCGACGCGCCGGTGCAACAGCCATTGCAGCGGGCTCAGTCCGGTCTCCGCGTGGAAGCGCCGGGTCAGGGTGCGCACGCTCGTCCCGGCGTGCCGCGCCAGGTCGGTCAGGGTGAGCGGGCGGTCCAGGTGTTCGAGCGCCCAGGCACGGGTGGGGGCGAAGGACGTACCGCGCTCCGGCGGCAGCGGCGTCTCGATGAACTGGGACTGGCCGCCCGGCCGTACGGGAGGGACGACCGCGAGCCGCGCGGCCGCGTTGGCCGCCGAGGCGCCGTGGTCGACCCTGATCAGATGCAGGCACAGGTCGATGGCGGCCGCGGCGCCCGCCGAGGTGAAGACGCCGCCGTCCTCGACGAAGAGGAGGTCGCTCTGCACGTCGACGGCCGGGAAACGGGTGGCGAGGTCGGCCGCCAGCCCCCAGTGGGTGGTGGCGCGCAGCCCGTCGAGCAGGCCCGCCTGCGCCAGGACGAACGCGCCCGTGCACAGGGAGGCGATCCGCGCGCCCTTGGCCGCGGCCTTCCGCAGGGCGTCGAGAACCTCCTCGGGAGCCGGCTCGCCGCCGCTGCCGACGGCGAGCACCGTGTCGGCACCGGCCAACGCGTCCAGGCCGTCCGGCACCACGATGTCGGGGCCGCCCACGGTCGGCGTCGGACCGGGCCGCGCCGTGCAGACCCGCACGTCGTAGTGCTCGACGTTGTGGAACACCATCAACGGGATCGAGACGTCGAAGCTCAGCACGGGCGGCACGACGACCGCGGTGACGCGATGCATGGCCAGAACCTCCGGATGGTTGGCATTGCGGCCACTATGGCACGGGGCCGTGGGAGGGCACCGTGGTCGGCATGACATCTCATGTGATCGTCGGGCGCGGGGCAGCCGCGTCGAGGACCGCGCTTCTCCTCGCCGAGGACGGCGAGCGGGTGCGCATGATCAGCCGGACCGGCCGCGGGCCCGACCACCCGCTCGTCGAGAAGGTGGCCGCGGACGCGACCGACACCGATCGGCTCACCGAACTGACGGCGGGCGCCGACACGCTGTTCACCACCGCCGCGCCGCCGTACCACCAGTGGCCCGAACGGTTCCCCGTCCTGTCGGCATCGCTCCTGAGCGCGGTGCGGCGGACCGGGGCCGCGTACGTCATGCTCGGCAACCACTACGGCTACGGCCCGGTGAGCGGGCCGATCAGCCCCGGCCTGCCCCTGGCCGCCACCGGTCCCAAGGGGCGGGCCAGAGCGCGGGTGTGGGAGGAGGCCGCCGCCTCGGGGGTGAAGGTCACCGAGGTGCGGGCCGCCCAGTTCTACGGTGCCGGCGCCTTCTCGGTGTTCAGCCTCATGGTGCAGGGGCAGGTCCTGGCCGGCAGGCTCGCCCTGGTGCCCCAGGAACCCGACGTGCCGCACAGCTACTCCGCGATCGGCGACACCGCCCGCACGCTGGTCGCCGCGAGCCGCACCGAGCAGGCGTACGGGCGGGCCTGGCACGTCCCCACCGCGACCCTGTCGGTGCGGGAACTGGCCGGACGGCTCGCCGGACTCGCGGGAGCGCCGAACCCGCGGGTGGAGGAGATGACCGAACGCGACCTGACCATGCTGGCGTTCACCGAACCCTTCTGGGCGGAGCTGCACGAGGTGCTCACCGAGCCCGGTCACCCCTTCGTCGTCGACCACTCGGAGACCGGGAAGATCCTGGGCGTGCACGCCACCCCGGTGGACGACGTCCTCGGGGAGGTCGTGCCCGGCCCGAGGGTCTAGACACCCCCACGAGGGGCCGCGCGGTGTCCGGTTCTCGACGGTCCGCGTTAAATGCCTGGACTGTGGACCCCGTCCGACGGGAGACTTCCGGCTTCCGAACCCCCGGGAGTGTGACGGTGACGACAGACACGCGAGGACCGGCGCCGGGCAGGAGTGCGGTCGTCCTGGCGCTGCGCCGCTACGGCCGGGAACTGCTGCGCCTGCGGCGGCTGGCCCTGCCCGCGCTGCTGCTGCCGGCCGTGGGCAACATCGGCATCCGCTACGTCGCGCCCCTGCTGATCGCCAAGCTGGCCGGGCAGGCCGCCGACGACGGCGGTCTCACCCTCGGCCGGGCGCTGCCGTACGTGCTGGGCTTCGGCCTGACGCTGCTGCTCGCCGAGGCCGTCTGGCGGGTCGGGCAGCACTGCCTGAACCGCGTGGACGCCCTCGGCATGGAGCACCTGTACGTGAGCGGCATGGACGAACTCCTCGCCAAGGACGCCGCGTTCTTCCACGACAACTTCGCCGGCTCCCTGACCAAACGGGTGCTCAGCTTCGGCAAGCGCTTCGAGGACTTCGTCGACACGGTGACGTACCGGATCGTGGGCAGTCTCGTCCCCCTGGTGTTCGGTGCCGTGGTCCTGTGGAGCTACGAACCGATGCTCGTCGTCGGCCTGTTCCTGATGATCGCGCTGACGGTGGTGACCGCGACACCGCTGATCCGGCGCAGGCAACGGCTCGTCAACGACCGGGAGGCCGCGATCGCCCGGGTCTCCGGCCATGTCGCCGACAGCCTCATGAACATGGAGACCGTCCGGGCGTTCGCGGCCGAGCGGCGGGAGGCGGCCGAACACCGCGGCCGGGTCGCGGACTCCCGGCGCCTGACGCTGAGATCGTGGGACTACGGCAACCTGCGCGTCGACACCCTGATCGCGCCCATGTCCGTACTGACCAACGTCCTGGGCCTGCTGGTCGCCATCGCCTTCGGCGGCCCGGGCCAGGGGGTGGAGGAGGTCGTCGTCGCCTTCACCTACTACTCCAACGCCACCCAGATCATGTTCGAGTTCAACCAGATCTACCGGCGGCTGGAGAGCTCGACGACCGAGGCCGCCCAGTTCACCGAGCTGCTCCTCGACCCGCCCACCGTGGTCGACGCCGACGCTCCCGCGCCCCTCGCGCCGCGGGACTCCGGCATCCGCTTCGAGGCGGTGACCTTCGCGCACGCGGGCACGAAGCCGATCTTCCGGGGACTCGACCTGGACGTGCCCGCGGGCGCCCGGATCGGCCTGGTCGGCAGGTCCGGCGGCGGCAAGACCACGCTCACCCGGCTCCTGCTGCGGATGTCGGACATCGAGCGCGGACGCATCCTGATCGGCGGCCAGGACATCAGCCTGCTGCGCCAGAGCGACCTGCGCTCACTGATCGCCTACGTCCCGCAGGAACCCGCCATGTTCCACCGCAGCCTGCGGGACAACATCGCCTTCGCCCGGCCCGGCGCCACCGACGAGGAGATCCACGCGGCCGCCGCGGCCGCGCACGTCACCGAGTTCGCCGACCAGCTCCCGGACGGCTTCGGCACGCTGGTGGGGGAGCGGGGGGTGAAGCTGTCCGGCGGCCAGCGCCAGCGCGTCGCCCTCGCCCGGGCCATCCTGCGCGACGCCCCGGTCCTGCTGCTCGACGAGGCGACCAGCGCGCTGGACTCGGAGAGCGAACTCCTGGTCCAGGACGCCCTGTGGCGGCTGATGGACGGACGTACGGCCCTCGTGGTCGCCCACCGCCTGAGCACCGTCGCCGGCATGGACCGCCTCGTCGTCCTCGACCGCGGACGCGTCGTCGAGCAGGGCCCCCACGAGACGCTGCTCGCGGCTGACGGCGCCTACGCCAGGCTGTGGCGGCACCAGTCGGGCGGCTTCCTCGGCGAGAGCACCGGCCCGTCGGGCGACGGGGACCGCCGCGACGGCGGTCCCCCGCGCGTCAGGCCACGGCGGGGATCGAGCGGCCCGCCCAGTGAGGAGGCGGCTCGGTCAGCTCCGTGAAGCGGCGCCGGACCGACTCGGGGAACTCGGTGGCCCGCCCCGCCCGCTGGTCGACGTGGACCGCGAGCAGCTCGGTCGTCGCGACCGCTGCCGCGTCCGGCGCCGGCTCCGCGTCCGGCCCGGGCACCACGTACATCTCGTGCACGAAACGCGCCTTGCGGGCCGCCGCGCCCAGCACACGGGTGCGGACGGCCAGATGCGCCCCCTCGGGCACGTCGCGGAGGAAGCGGACGTGGGACTCGACCGTGTAGAGGGAACAGCGGGTGGACTCGCGGTAGCCGGAGTCCAGGCCCGTCTCGATCATCAGCGCGTCCGTGGCGTGACCGAAGACGAGGACGTAGTAGGCCTCGCTCAGGTGGCCGTTGTAGTCGATCCACTCCGGGCGGACCGCGCTGTGGAGCAGCGGGAGCCCGGTCATCGGGAGTCCTCCTCGGGGCCCAGGCGGCCGGTGGCGCGCAGTACCTCGACGACGCCCCGGTCGCGTTCGGCCACCAGGTCGGCGATGGAGCGGCCGTCCGCCGCCTCGTCGCAGCCGGACACCACCGCGTCGTACAGCTCCTTGTCCAGTTCCGGCGCCTCAAGGCGCGTCCACGGCGACTTCAGGGACGGGCCGAAGTGGTCCAGCATGTGCGCCATGCCGCCCTCGCCGCCCGCGAGCGCGAACGTCAGCATCGGTCCCATCACCGCCCAGCGCAGTCCGGGGCCCTCGGTGATCGACAGGTCGATGTCCCGGACCGTCGCCTCGCCGCTCGCGACCATGTGCAGCGCCTCGCGCCACAGCGCCTCCTGGAGGCGGTTCGCGATGAAGCCCGGGACCTCGTTGTCCATCGTGATGACGGACTTGCCCGCGACCTCGTAGAAGCGGGAGGCCCAGGCCACCGCCGCCGCGTCGGTGCGCTCGCCGCCGACGACCTCGACGAGCGGGATGAGGTAGGGCGGGTTGAACGGGTGGCCGACGACCAGGCGCGAGGGGTCCGCGGCCGTCGTCTGCATGTCGGTCATCGGATAGCCGGAGGTGGACGAGGCGATGACGACGCCGGGCGGTGTCGCCGCCTCCAGGCGGGCCAGCAGATCGCGCTTGAGGGCGAGCTTCTCGGGCGCGCTCTCCTGGACGAACTCGGCGTCGGCGACGGCCTGTTCCAGCGTGCCGGTGACGGTGAGCCGGTCGGTCGACGCGCCCTCGGCGAGACCGAGCCGGGTGAGCGTCGGCCACGCCGCCTCGACCAGGCGGCGCAGCCTCGGTCCGGCGTCGGGCGCCGGGTCCCAGGCGGTCACGTCGTAGCCGCGCGCCAGGAAGTGGGCGACCCAGCCGCCGCCGATGACTCCGGCGCCGACACAGGCGACGCGGCGGACGTTCTCGGGTGAGGTCATGAGGGGGTCCTTCGTGGTCGCGGTGGGCTACTTGCGCGGCTTGAGGCCGAGCGTGGCGCGGGCCTCGTCCGGTGTCGCGACGCGGGCGCCCATCGACTCGGTGAGGGTCACGGCCCGTTCGACGAGCTGGGCGTTGGTCGCCTTGTTGCCCCGGCCGAGGTACAGGTTGTCCTCCAGACCCACGCGGACGTGGCCGCCGAGCAGGATCGACTGCGCGACCCACGGCATCTGCATCCGGCCGAGCGCGAAACTCGCCCAACGCGCCCCGTCCGGCAGCATGTTGACCATCGACTGGAGCACCCCGGGGTCCGCGGGCGCGCCCCACGGGATGCCCATGCACAGCTGGAAGACGGTCGGGTCGTCGAGCAGGCCCTCGGCGAGCAACTGCTTGGCGAACCACAGCTGACCCGTGTCGAATATCTCCAACTCGGGCCGCACCCCCAGCTCCTGGATGCGCCGCGCGCCCGCGCGCAGCATGTCGGGAGTGGAGACGTAGAGGTTCGAGCCGTCGCCGAAGTTGAGCGAGCCGCAGTCCAGCGTGCAGATGTCGGGAAGCAGGTCCTCGACGTGCGGAAGGCGCTCCAGACCGCCGACGAGGTCGGTGCCGGGCAGGTGGGTGAGCGGGTCGTCCGGGTCGATGACCAGATCGCCGCCCATGCCGGCGGTGAGATTGATGACGACGTCGGTGCCGGTCTCCTTGACGCGCTCGACGACCTCCCGGTACAGCTTCGGGTCGCGGGACGGAGCGCCGGTCTCCGGGTCGCGCACATGGATGTGGACGACGGCCGCTCCGGCGGCGGCCGCCTCGACGGCGTTCCTGGCTATCTGTTCCGGGGTGACGGGGACGTGGGGGCTCTTGCGGACGGTGTCGCCGGCGCCCGTGAGCGCGCAGGTGACGATGACGTTCTCGGTCATGGGCATGCGGGGGCCTCCCGAGGGATATGGGCCAGGGCAGGGGCTGTTGTGGCTCTTCGGCTACGGAGCCAGGATCGTGTCGTTGACGTGGGTGGTCAGCGCCGTGTGCATCGCGTCCGCGGCACCGGCGGACGCCGGCCCGCTCACCGACAGGACGTGCGTCGCCAGGCCGTCGATCAGAGCGGTCAGCGTCAGTGCCGCCGCCTGCGGATCGAGCCCGGCGCGGAAGACGCCCTGTCCGACACCTCGGCGTACGACGTCGGCGACGGTCTCGCGCCACTGCCGGTAGTACTCGGAATGCAGACGGCCCACCGCCGTGGAGCGAGCGGCCTCGGCCCACAGGTCGAGCCACACCGCCCACTGGCGGCGCTGCTGCGCGGTGCGCGGCGTCTGCAGCGCGATGAGCTGGGACAGCTCCGTCGCCGCGTCGTCCGCCTCGGCGAGACGGGCGGCACGGCGCGCGGTGTCCTCGTCCATGCACCAGCGCACGGCCGCCTCCAGGAGCTCGGCGCGCCCCGGGAAGTGGTAGTGGATCGCGGCACTGCTGGTGGCGCAGGCGCGGGCGATGTCGGCGACCCGCACCGCGTGGAAACCGTGCTCGGCGATCAGCCGGACCGTCTCGCGGACGATCTGCAGCGGTCGCCCGCCCTCGACACCGGCCGCCGGTGGCGTGGCCTTCTCGCGGGACCGGGTGCCGAGCAGCCGGCCCGCGTCGACCCGCCCCTCGTCGGCGATCCGTGCCAGCTCCGCGACCGTGAAGCGGCGGGTGCCGCTGAGCGAACGCGACAGCTTGGACGGATCCATGACGACGCGGCGCGCGAACTCGCGCTGACTGACGCCCGCGGCCGCGATGACCTCGCGGACGCGGGCGGCGGTGTCGGCGTTCGGTGCGCCGCCGGGGACGTCGTCGGTTTCCACGGGCCACGACCTTAGACATGTGTTGCGGAAAACTCAACATGCCCGAGGGGGAAACTGCGGGAACAGCAGCCCGTTGAGACCCTGACTGTCGTGTCAGTCAGAGGTGTGAGCGGTGGCCGTCAGCGCCCCCGGTGGTCGTCGTACGACAGGCCGTGCCCGGCGCGGAAGAGGACCTTGGCCGGGTCGTCGGCCCGCTGGACGGGCACGGGCAGCTTGCCGCGCGGCTCGACCCGACCGGCGATCACCCGGGCCGCGGCGCGCAGTTCGACCTCGGTCCAGCAGTAGGAGGCCAGCGAGGCGCGGACGTCGCCGAGGTGGGCGATGTCGTAGGGGTTGCGGACCGCGAGGTGGACGACCGGCACTCCCGTCGCGAGCAGCCTGGACACCAGGGTGCGCTGGGCGCTGGTGGCGCTGACGTTGTCGGTGGTGACCACCACCGCGTCCCGTCCCCGTGCCGCGGCCACCGCCTCGTCGATCTTCGCCGCGTCGGGCGCCCGGCCGGTGGCGAGGTGGGAGGTGCGGTAGCCCAGTTCACCGAAGGCCGCGGCCAGCTCGGGCACCGTGGTGCGGGTGTCGTCGGTCGGGAAGGCCGGGCTGGCGCCGACCACGAGCAGCCTCCGCTGCCGACGGCGCAGGGGGAGCACCTCGTCCTCGTTGACCAGCAGGGTGGTGGTGCGTTCGGCGATCCGCGCGGCGGCGAGCCGGTGCCTGCGGGCGCCGACGACCCGGTCGACCTCCTTCCGGGAGGCGTAGGGGCTGTTGTCGAACAGGCCGGCCTTGTCCTTGACGCGCAGGATGCGCAGGACCGACTCGTCGAGTCGCTCCTCGGTGATCTCACCGGTGCGGACGGCGGCCAGGACCGCGTGGTAGGCGACGTCGATGTCCGGCGGGAACAGCAGTTGGTCCGCACCGGCCTTGAGGGCGAGGACGGGCACGCGGTCGTCGCCGTACTTTGTGCGCACGCCTTGCATGTTGAGGGCGTCGGTGACGATCACGCCGTCGAAGCCGAGTTCGTCGCGCAGCACGCCCTGGAGGATCGCGGGCGACAGGGTGGCCGGGTCGTTGCTGGGGTCGAGCGCGGGGACCTGGAGGTGCGCGGTCATGATCGAGTCGACACCGGCGGCGATCGCGGCCCTGAAGGGCGGGGCGTCGACGCGCTCCCACTCCTCGCGGGTGTGGGTGATCACCGGCAGACCGGTGTGGCTGTCCTGACCGGTGTCCCCGTGGCCCGGAAAGTGCTTGGCGCAGGCCACGACGCCGACCTGCTGGTACCCCGTCACCTGGGCCGCCACCATGCGGCCGACCTCGCGGGCGTCGGCACCGAAGGAGCGCACGTTGATGATGGGGTTGGCCGGATTGACGTTGACGTCGGCGACCGGGGCGAAGTTCTGATGGATGCCCAGGGCGGCGAGTTCGGTGCCCGATATCCGCCCGGCGGTGCGCGCGTCGGAGAGCGAGCGGCCCGCGCCGAGCGCCATCGCGCCCGGCAACTGGGTGGCGCCGCTGCCGATGCGGACGTTGGCCCCGTGCTCCTGGTCGATGGAGATCAGGGACGGAACGGGCGTGGGCAGGGCGAGCGAGGCCCGCTGCACACCGTTGGACAGGTCCGCGATCTGGTGGGGGTCCTGGATGTTGTTCGCCCAGCCGGAGAAGTAGATGACTCCGCCGATGTGGTACTTGGCGATCAGCTCGGCCACGGTGCGGACGCCGAGTTCCCCGAGGTTGCGGTCCTGGTCGAACTGGCTGGGGGAGGTCGCGGACGTACCGTAGAAGTACGGGACGAACAGCTGGCCGATCTTCGCCTCGATGCTCATCCGGGAGATGAGCTTCCTGAGGCGCCGGTCGCGCCGGTCGCGCCCGTGCGCGACCGCGGGGGTGGCCGCGGCACCTACGACGCCCGTCGCGCTCGCGGCGACGACGGTCGCGGAGGCGATGACGGTTCGTCTGGACAGACTCCGGTCCTGCATGCGGACATGCTCCTTCCAGCCTTGCCCATCAGGGGAATTGAAGGAAACGTGGAGAACTCCGAACAGCGGGAAACGTAGCCCGCCGATCTGGGCAGGACAAGAGGTCTAGACAAAATAGGTCTAGACGAACGGCCGGGGCGGATCCGACTCCAGGCGCCGGGGCGGATCCGACTCCAGGCGTACGAAGGGGATCGCCCGCCCGGCCCGGCGCAGGGCCGAGGCGCTGCCGTCGGAAGGCAGCCCCATGAACGCGCACAGCCGGCGTGCCGTGCGGGGGCGGCGCGCGCCGTACTCCTCCATGATCGCCGCGCCGTCCTCCGCGGAGAGGAAGCGGGCGGTGACGGCGTGGTGCCGGTTGCCGAACTGGAGGACCGTCTTCGGGTCGGCGCCGAGGTTGCGGTACCAGTCGGCGCCCGCGCCGAATCCGGACGCGACGGTCCAGGCAGGGGAGTCCGGTTCGTAGGCCACCACTTCGAGGACGACGCGGCGGTCCTGCCCGGAGACCCGGCCGGTGTGGTGGAGCAGCAGCAGGCGCCTGCCCAGGAGGGGGCCGAGGCCGGCCCGGAACAGGAGAAGGGGCGCCCTGGCGATTCTGCGGCGCCATCCCGTGGGCGGGGGAGGCCGAAGGGAATCCGTGTTCTCGTCCGGCACGGTCACCTCCGGGTAGACATCTCTTGAGTGTCTGAAGTTTTGCACAGTCTAAAGGTGTGGCCAACAGTGTGGGCGCGGCCGGATGGCGGACACGGTAGAAAAGAGCCATGACCGAGCACGACAGCCCCGTGGGGGCCACGGACGACGTGGACGCCGTCACCCGGGAGGTGCTGACCGCCTCGCGGCTGCTGGTCGCGGTGTCCGCACGTTCCCTCGCGGCGGTCGAGGAACGGGTGACGCTGCCGCAGTTCCGCATGCTGGTGGTGCTCACGAGAGGGGCGACCAAGCTGGTCGCGCTCGCCGAGCAGCTTCAGGTCGCGCCGTCCACGGCGATGCGGATGGTCGATCGGCTGATCGCGGCGGGCCTCGCCGCCCGGCAGCCCAACCCCCGCAGCCGCCGCGAGACGCTGCTGGAGCTCACGGAGGAGGGGCGCCACACGGTCGAGCACGTCACGGCCCGCCGGCGTTCCGAGATCGCCGGCATCGTCGAAATGCTCACCCCCGCGCAGCGGTTGGCGCTCGTCGAGGCACTCGCCGCCTTCAACCGGGCCGGAGCCGAACCCCTGGCCCCCGCCTCGGGTGTCACCGAGACCCATCCGCTGGGCTGGGCGGTGGACCTCCCGGCGCCCCACGACAGGTGAGTCGGTCACGGTTGAGTCCCGGCCCGGAATTGTGGCCTCCATCACAGCTTGGGTGATCTTGGCCTGGTGAGATCGCCGGATGCTCGGTTTCCTCATCCGCCTGCTGCCCTTCTGGGTCCGCGAGCCCCTGCTCATCGTGGTCGGGTCCGTGTTGGGCGTACGCCTCATGTATCTCGCCCTCCGCGACGGCGAATGGGTCCCGGCCGGGATCGGCGCGGTGTTCCTGCTGTTCACCGCGGTGCGCGTGCACACGGTGGTCCGGGCCCTGCGCGCCCGACGGAACCCTGGCCCGGCGGCGCCCGACACTGCCGCCCAGCCCCAGCCCCAGCCCCAGCCCCAGCCCCAGCCCCAGCCTCAGCCTCAGCCCCAGCCTCAGCCGCAGCCGCGGCCTCCGTCGGAGCAGCCTCGCCGCCCCGCCGCCGCGGAGAAGGAACCCAACGCGTGGGGCCAGGCCGCCGCGGCCGTGGCCGTGTTCGCGGCGCTCGGAGCCGCGGTGTGGCTGGGCCCGCGCCTGCTGCCCGCCGAGGACACCGGCACGCCGCATGCCGTCTCGTGTCCCGGCGGGGAAGGCGAGGAGCTGCCGGCCGCCTACCAGGAGACGTCCCGGGCCGTGACCGGCGGCGAGCTGTGCACGGCGCTCAACAGGTCCGACCTGGCCCAGCTTCTCGGAACGCCGACGGAGACGGCGACCGCGGCGTCCGGCAGCAGCAGCACCGCCCCCCTGACCGACGGGAAGGTCGCCCAGCCGGAGGCGGAGGTCCAGTTCGACACCTACACCGTGCACGTCGCGGTCACGTACAACAAGCTGTCGATCGCCCAGTACGTCAAGCTGATGAAGTACGGCGAGGAGACGGACGTCAAGACGCTCTCCGTTCTCGGCCGGCCCGCGGTACTCGCCTCGGACCACACCATGAAGATCGAGATCAACCTGGGGAGCGGCGGGTCCGGCGGACCGGTGGAACAGGGCCCCCTGGCCCGAACCCTGTCCGTGGCCCTCGACGGTAAGGACACGGGCGGCTACTACGAGATCACCGTGTGGAGCACGTCCGGCGCCCTCCCGGACGACAGCGTCCTCCTCGGCATCGCGGAGAAGGTCCTCCCCACGCTTCCCGAACGGACCGTGTGACGGAGCGCGCGGTCGGCATGGTCTCCGTCGGCAGCTTCCAGATCATGCCGCGGCTGTCGGCGGAACCCGGCAGGCGGTGCCGCTGAGCGAGGCGTCGTGGTGGCACCTGGTGCACATCCACGACGGGCCGAACCACCGTGAGAACTGGGAGAGTTGAGGCTACGGTTGAGATCCCGTCAGCGCAGACGTCTCTCGCCGGTTTCGCACTGTGTTGGACCCGCGCCAGAAGGAGCAAGACGACATGGATGTCCATTCCGCGCCTGTGCCACCGCCGGGGTGCCCCGCTCACGACTCCGGTGCCAGTGTGCCGCTGTACGGTCCGGACTTCGCGGCCGATCCGCAGGCGTACTACGACCACCTTCGCAGCTTCGGGCCGACCGCACCGGTGGAGCTCGCGCCGGGTGTGGAGGCCACGCTCGTCACGGACTACACGGCGGCGCTGAATCTGCTGCGCGATCCCGCATTCCGTAAGGACGCCCGCCGGTGGCGGGACCTGCACAGCGGCAAGGTCCCCGAGGACAGCCCGGTCGTGCCGCTGCTCGCGTACCGGCCGAACTGCATGTTCGCCGACGGTGCCGAGCACCAGCGGTTACGGCAGGCGGTGACCGACAGCATGGCCCGCATCGACTCCCGCCGACTGGCCCAGATCACCGAGCAGGTCTCCGCGTACCTGATAGCTCAGTTCGCCACCCGCGGCTCCGCCGACCTGATGGCCGACTACGCCAGGCAGCTTCCGCTGTTCGTCTTCAACGAACTGTTCGGCTGCCCCGCCAGGACCGGTGACCGGGTGCTGGTCGGGATCACCGGCATGTTCGACGGAGTCAACGCCGCGGAGTCGGCCCAGCTGCTGTACGCGGCGGTCGGCGAACTCGTGGCCCTCAAGCGGGAGCAGCCCGGCGACGACGTCACCTCGCGGCTGATGGAGCACGAGGCCGGCCTGACCGACGACGAGATGGTCCATCAGCTCTCACTGCTCCTCGGGGCGGGCGCGGAACCTCTGCGGAACCTGATCGGCAACACCCTGCACCGCATCCTGACCCACGATCGGGATGCCTACCAGGATGTTCGCGATGCCGTCAACGACACGCTGTGGAAGAACCCGCCCATCGCGAACTACGCCGCGCACTATCCGGCGGAGGACCGGACGTTCGCCGGCCGGCAGGTGAGCGCGGGCCGGCTGATGCTGGTCGGCTTCGCGGCCGCCAACGCCGGCATGGCACGGACGGAGGGCCACCACACGGGCAACCGGGCCTCGCTCGCCTGGAGCGCCGGCCCGCACGCCTGCCCGTCGCAGCGGCCGGCGACGGGCATCACCGTCACCGCCGTCGACAACCTGCTCGGCCGGCTGCCGGACATCGAACTGGCCGTGCCGGAGCAGCTGCTGACCTGGCGGCCCGGTCCGTTCCACCGCGCCCTGACCGCGCTTCCCGTCCGCTTCGGCGCCGTCCAGGCCGCGGAGAGGCCCACCGCACCGGTCCCTCCACAGCGCACGACGGCACAGGCTGGGCACAGCGCGGATCAGCACAGGGCGGGCGGCCCCGGGAAGTGGTCCCAGTTCCTGGCCTGGCTGCGGAAGTGACCACCCACCCCGTGTGCTCCGCACGATCGGCCGCACGACGTAACCTGCCTTCGAAGCAACGCCGTTGCCCCGTATCCCACCTCCGGTCCTCCGGGACCGTGCCCCAGGAGTAAGAACAGCAGTCATGGACGCCACCACCCCCGACGCGGTGCCCCCGCCCGGATGCCCCGCCCACGCCGACGCGCGGATACCGCTGTACGGGCCGGACTTCGCGGCCGACCCGCACGCCTACTACGACTACGCACGGTCATACGGCCCCTCCGCACCCGTCGAACTCGCCCCGGGTGTCGACGCCTCCCTCGTCACCGACTACGCGACAGCACTGCGCCTGCTCCAGGACAACGGCACCTTCCGCAAGGACGCGCGCCGCTGGAAGGCCTTCAACGACGGCCTGATCCCGGCGGACAGCCCCGTCGTCCCGCTGCTCGCCTACCGCCCCAACGCCATGTTCAGCGACGGCGCCGAACACCTGCGGCTGCGCCAGGCGATCACCGACGCCATGGCCCGCATCGACACCGCCCGGCTGGCCCGCAGCACCGAAAAGATCTCGGACTACCTGATCTCCCAGTTCGGCTCCCGCGGCTCCGCCGACCTGATGGCCGACTACGCCAAGCAGCTCCCGCTGTTCGTCTTCAACGAACTCTTCGGCTGCCCCGCCGACATCGGCGACCGCATCCTGTTCGGCATTTCCGGCATGTTCGACGGCGTCAACGCGGAACGGGCCGCCGAGGTCCTCTTCGGTGCCGTCGGTGAGCTGGTGGCTCTCAAGCGCAGCCGGCCCGGCGAGGACGTGACCTCGTGGCTGATGCAGCACGAGACCAAGATGACCGACGAGGAGATGGTCTATCAGCTCTCACTGATCCTGGGCGCGGGCGCCGATCCGCTGCGCAACCTGATCGGCAACACCCTGCACCGCATCCTCATCCACGACGAGTACGCCCGCCAGGGCGGACTGATCGACGAGGCGATGGAGGACACCCTGTGGGAGAACCCTCCGGTGCCCAATCTCGCGCCCCACTACCCCGCCGCCGACGTGGAGTTCGCCGGGCAGAAGTTCGAGGCGGGGGAGCTGATCATGGTGAGTTTCGCCGCCGCGAACAACAGCCCGAGCCTGGCCGCCGCCCGGCAGTCCGGCAGCAACCGTTCCCATCTGGCCTGGAGCGCGGGCCCGCACGCCTGCCCCTCGAAGGACCCCGCGCGCCAGATCACCATGGCCGCCGTCGAGAACCTCCTCAACCGGATCCCCGACATCGCGGCCGCCGTGCCCGAGGACAGCCTGACGTGGCGCCCCGGGCCCTTCACCCGCGGCCTCACCGCGCTCCCGGCCCGCTTCACCCCGCTCCCGGCCCCCGACCGGGCGCCGGCCCCGGGTCAGGCACCCGCGGGCGAGCGCGCCGAACAGTCCGGCACCGCGCCCAAAGCCGCGGGCATCGGCCGGTGGAGCCAGTTCCTGAACTGGCTCACGAGGTGACGCGCGCGTCGAATCTCCGCGCCCCGTTGCCCGCGTAGCGGACCGAACCCGCCTGCG
This sequence comes from Streptomyces sp. NPDC059906, assembly GCF_042730645.1. Classification (NCBI taxonomy): domain Bacteria; kingdom Bacillati; phylum Actinomycetota; class Actinomycetes; order Kitasatosporales; family Streptomycetaceae; genus Streptomyces; species Streptomyces sp. NPDC059906. The sequence goes on along the minus strand of NZ_JBHWKU010000010.1, from coordinate 160,049 downwards.
CGGCCGCGGGAAGGGGCTGCGCACCGTGCTGTGCAGCCCCTGGGGCAACCCACCGTCACTACCCGCTGGAAGCTGCCCGACCTCAACAGGCGGGCAGCTTCCTGCATCATTCGGAGGTACACCATGATCCGCCAGGAAACCGCCTGGGTCGTCTTCGCCGCCGGCGTGATCTTCCTCGTATCACTGTTCCTCGGGGTGTGGAAATGGCAGCAGTCGATGTCGTCCCCGGACGGAACGGCACACCGATACGTCAACGTCGCCCACAACGCCGGACTGCTGTACAGCTTCGCGACATCGGCCGTCGTGGCACCGCTCGTCCAGTTCTCCGGCTGGCCGTCCGCAGTGAACATCACCGCAGCAGCGGTGATTGTCGGCATGTTCGTCGTGACGATCGCGAACTATGTGCGGCTCGCAATGGAGGGCAGAACCGACAACCAGATGCGCGACCGGAAGTCCAGCCTGCGCGGTGTACGCGAAGCCCTGATCATCGGTGAGATCGGCGGCACCGCCGTCCTGCTGGCCGGCTTCGCCTCGGCCCAGCTGTAGACGAGCAGAGCACCCGGGGCGGCCGAGGCGGCACGCAGGACCACACCGTCAGGCCGCGCCCGTCTCCTGTTGCAGGCGGGCGGCGAGGGTGACGTAGCGGGCGCGCCGGGTCACCGGGACCATGCCCCGGATCAGGATGTACCACATCTCGGCCAGGCGGCGGGGCTGACGTCCCGCCGGTTCGAGGGTGCCGCCCACGATGCAGGTGCCGACGACGGAGGAGACGAGGGTGTGGGCGACGGAGTCGACGTCGATGTCCTGGTGCACGTCGGACTGCCGTACCGCGTCCAGCAGCCGGGAGGTGGCGATCTCCCGCCACTCGGTGAAGGGGTGCGGCAGGGGCGGCCGCACCGGTACGCCCGCGGTGGCCAGCCGCGTTCCCGCCCGCAGTACCGGCCCTTCCTCGTAGACCCGGGCCATGCCGAACGTGAGGCGCATCAGCGCCTCCAGCGAGGAGTAGCCCCGCCCGTCCAGGTCCTTCGCCAGCCGGCGGAAGGTGCGGGCCTGCATCTCCATGATGGCGTGCGCGAGGTCTTCCTTCGCCGCGAAGTGGAAGTACAGGGCGCCCTTGGTGACCCCGGCGTGGGCGACGATCTCGCTCAGACTGGTCGACTCGTAACCGTGGCGGTCGAACAGGTCGGCCGCCGCACCGACGATCGTCGCGCGGGTCCGTTCGGCGCGTAGCTGCCTCGCCATCGGCTGGACTCTCCCGGGCTGAAACTCAACAGACCGTGTGCCTGTTTTTACCCCCCGTACATGATATCTCACCGACAAACTATCGCGGTGGACGGAGGGGCCGGGACACCGTTTTCAGCGCAGCGCGGCAACCAGTGAGTCGCTCGCCGAGCACCAGATCTGCCGTGCCTCGCCGAAGCCCTGCTCGCGGAGCGTGTCGAGGTGCCACTGGACGGCGGTGGGACGGTCGGGCCGTGCACCCGCGGGCCGGGGTTCGCGTGGGTCGCCGAGCAGGGCGAAGCGGCGGGCCGCCGGTTCCGCGAGGGTGGGGTCGTCGGCGACCCTGCCCCACCAGGCGGCCCAGTCGAGGGCGCCCTCGTCGCGCTGCCGCTGTTGGCGTGCGGTGAGCAGGGCGTTCATCGCCGCGTTGAGGCGAGGCGCGGACTCGTCGTGCATGTGGTCGGCGTTGAGGAACACGCCGCCCTCGCGCAGTAGTCCGGCGAGGGTGCCGTAGAGGCGGCGCAGTGGCTCGGTGTCGAGCCAGTGCAGGGCGGTGGCGGTGACGACGGCGTCAAAGGTGGTGTGGGGGAGGCGTGTTGTCCAGTCGGGGTCGGTGAGATCGGCTTCCGTGAAGGTGACGCGGTCGTCGTCGGCGAAGTGGCCGCGGGCGATGGTCAGCAGGGCCGGGTCGATGTCGACGCAGACGGTGCGGGCGTCGGGGAGCGCGCGCAGGACGCGGGCGGTGATGCTGCCGGTGCCGCAGGCGAGGTCGAGGACGAGCGGGGTGGGACCCGCCACGGCCTCGACGGCGTCGGTCATCACGCGGAAGCGTTCCTCGCGGTCCGGCATGTACCACTCCTGCTGGCGGTCCCAGCTCGTCTGCCACTGCTGCCAGTCGGTGGAGGTGGAGGCGGGGGTGGTCGGCATGGCGGGGTGTTCCCTTCATTGGTGGGTGGCGCCGGCGAGGTTTCGGGACCGCAGGAGCAGGCGGGTGGTGTCGGCGGCGGGAGAGGTCAGGACCGTGGCGGTGTCACCGCTCTCGACCACCCTGCCGGTGTCCAGGACGACCAGGTCGTCGGCGAGTCGCTCGACGAGGCCGAGGTCGTGGCCGATCCACAGCACGGCTGTTCCGCTCTCCTCGCGCAGCCGCGTGATCTCGGCGGTGACCAGGCCGGTGCTGACGGCGTCAAGGGCTGTGGTGATCTCGTCGCAGATCAGGACGTCGGGTTCGGCCAGCAACGCCCGTGCCAGGGCCGCACGTTGCAGTTCACCGCCGGACAGGGAGGCGGCGTGCCGGGTCGTGTGCTCAGAGGTGAGGCCGAGCCGTTCCCACAGCTGCCGGGCCTGCCGTTCGGCCTCGACCGGGGTGAGGCCACGCAGGCGTACGGCGGTGCGGGCGACTTGGCCGAGGACGGTGCGGCGGTCGTCGAAGGAGTTGCGCACCTCCTGCCAGACGTACTGCACGCCGCTGATCTGGCGGGTGGTGCGGCGCCGTAGGACGGGCAGCGGCGCGCCCTGGTGGGTGAGGTGCCCGCGGTGGCGTTCGTGCAGTCCGGCGAGGCAGCGGGCGAGGACGGTCTTGCCGCTGCCGGAAGGACCGACGACCGCCGTGCAGCCGCCTTCGCGTACGCGCACGGTCACGTCGTGCAGGACCTCGCTCCGGTGGCCCGGGTGCAGCCACGCGGTCAGGTTCCGGGCCTCCAGCACGGCCCCGGCCGGCCTTGCGGGTGTGGCCGGCGGCGGGGGAGGGGGCGGTGCCGCAGGGGCGGGGAGGACGTCCTGTGTGGGGCCGGTGGCGGTGACCCGGCCGTGCTTCAGCAGGATCGTACGGGCGGCCACCGCGCGCACCAGGTCGTGGTCGTGGCTGAGCAGGAGCAGGGCGTATCCGTCGGCGGTCAGCCGGGTCAGCTGTTCGGCCAGCCGTAGCCGGGCCACCGTGTCCAGACCGGTGCTGGGCTCGTCGAGGACCAGGACGCGGGGGCCGCAGGCCAGGACCTGGGCGAGGGCGACGCGCTGCCGTTGGCCGCCGGAGAACTGGTGCGGGAAGCGGCGCCGGATGGCCTTGTCGTCGGGCAGCCCGGCGGCGCGCAGGGCGGCGGCGGCGTCGGCCCTGGCGGTCGACCGGTCACAGCTGTCGTCGGCCGGCCGGTGCAGCCGGGCGAGTTCGGTGAGGACCGAGCCGATGCGCCGGGCGGGGTTGAGAGCGTGGGACGGGTGCTGCGGCATGTACGACACGACGCCGCCCCGGACGGTGTGTGCGGTCGCCGTCGGGCCCTCGTCGCCCACCACTTCCACGCCGGCGACCCGTACCGTGCCGCTCAGCCGTACGCCGGGCGCGGCCTCGCCCAGCAGGGCCAGCGCCGCGGTGGTCTTGCCGCTGCCGGAGGGGCCCACCAGGGCGGCCACCTCGCCGGGCAGAACAGCGAAGTCGACCCCGTCCAGGAGTCGGGCCGTGCCCGCGCGGGCGGTGAGTCCGCCGACCTCGATCACCGGCTCCACGCCAGCACCCCCTTCCGGTTCCTCGCCACGCCCGGCAGCAGCCCGTCCGCCAGCAGGTTGACGCCGACCACGAACATCACCAGCAGCAGCGTCGGTGCCAGCACCGCCCACGGCTGCACGAACAGGGCCTCCCGGCTCGCCGCGATCACCACACCCCAGTCCGGCGAGGTCGGGTCGAGGCCGAGACCGAGGAAGTTGGCGGCGGCCACCGTGAACACCGCCCCGCCGACCCGGGTGCCGGCGTCGGCGGCGGCCACCGGAAGCACCGCCCGCCCGACGTGCCCGAACAGGACCCGCGCCGCAGACTCGCCCTGCAACCGCATCGCTTCGGCGACGGGTCCACTGGCCGCGTCCAGCGCCGCCGCCCGCAACAGCCGCGCCACGGCGGGCACGTTCAGCACCGCCACGGCCAGGGTCACCGCGACCGGATGGCCGCGCCAGCCGACCCCGACCACGCTGATCACCAGCAGCGAGGGCAGCGGCAGCAGCAGTTCCACCGGCCGCATCAGCAGATCGTCCAGCCACCGGCTACGGGCAGAAGCCGCCGCCAGGCCGAGTGCGGCGCCCACCGCGACGGCCAGCGCCACCGCGGCACACGCCACGCCCAGCGCGCTCGCCCCGCCCCGCAGTACCAGCGCCAGCACGTCCCGGCCCAACGCGTCCGTGCCGAGGGGATGCCCGTCGCCGAGGGCGTAGGGCATTCCGTCGGAGGCAATGGCGGCGTCCGTCACGAACGGGCCGACGACGGCCGCGGCGACCGGCACCACCAGCAGCAGTGCCCCGACCGCCGCCCGCCGGGTACGTCCACCGGTACTCATCGCAGCACCTCCGTACGGGGAGCCAGGCGGTGGCTGACGAGGTCCGCCGCCAGGTTGAGCAGGCACGCCACGGCGGCCAGGGCCAGGGTGAGTGCCTGCACGGTGGGCACGTCCCGGTTCTGCACCGCCTCGACCAGCGCGGTCGCGGTGCCGGGGACGGCGAACACGGCCTCGACGACGAGTACGCCGCCGAGCAACTGGTCCCCGGTCCGGGCCAGTTCCTGGACGCCGGGCACGGCCGCATTGGGCAGGACGTGCCGCAGCACCAGCCGGGCCGGCGGCACCCCGAGACGGCGGGCCTGCACGGTGTACCCGGCGTTCAGCGCGGTGACCGCCCCGGCGCGGATCTGCCGGGACAGCACGCACACGGTGCGGGCCAGCAGGACCGCCACCGGCAGCACGAACAGCTCCGGACGCTGCCACCACCCGTCGTCGGCGCCCACCCAGGTCGACGGCAGCCACCCCAGCCGCAGCGCGAACACGCCCACGAGCAACAGCGCGAGAACGAAGTCCGGTACGGAGGTGAGCGTCAGGGTCACGGCCGACACGACCCGGTCGGTGCGGCTGCCCGCCCGCAGCCCGGTCAGCAGACCGACGCCTACGGCCAGCGGCACCAGCAGCACGATCGTCACGGCGGACAGCGCGGCCGTCACCGGCACCGAGGACGCCAGTACCCCGCTCACCGGGCCCCCGCCCACCAACGATGTCCCCAGGTCACCGGTGACCAGTCCGTGCGCCCAATCGACGAACCGCTCGACGGCCGGCCGGTCGAGACCCATCTGCTCCCGGAGCTGCGCAACCTGTTCGAGGCCCGCCTGTTCGTTGAAGTCGACGGTCGCGGCGTCACCCGGCAGCAGGTCGGTCAGCAGGAAGACGATGACACTGAGCGCGGCGAGCTGGACGAGTGTCCACCCCGATCGTCGCAGGGCATAGCGCAGCATCCGGCGTCAGGCCAGCCACACCGTGTCGAACCTGGCCCAGTCCACCGTGTTGGGCGGGGCCTCCTTCACCCCCTGGACGCGGTGGGAGACGGCGTTCAGCCACTCGGGATGCCCCCACAGCACGAGACCGCCCCGATCGCGCAGGGTCGTCTGCACCGACCGGTACCGGGCGGTGCGCTCGTCGTCGTCCACGACGGCTCGCGCGGCGGTGAAGGCGTCGTCGAAGTCCTCGTGCTTCCAGGCGCTCTGGTTCTGCGGGGCGTCGGTGAGCAACCGTTCGCTGATGTAGGTGGGGATCGTCATGGCACCGCACCGGTGGTTGGTGACGGTGCCCTTGTCCAGGGCGTCCGTGAAGTACGACTCCGGCGGCCCGTTGACGACCTCCACCTTCAGCCCGGCCTCCCCGGCCTGCTCTGTGAACAGGTGCGCGGCCTGCGCGAATCCGTCGGCGGCGGTGGAGGTGTAGAAGGTGACCTTCTTGTTGTACAGACCGGTGCGCTTGAGGAGCCGGCGAGCCTCCGCCACGTCCCGCTCGCGCTGCTCCAGGCCGTCGGGGTAATAGGTGTAACCCTTGCCGTACAGGTCGTTGCCGATCTCGGCGCGACCCGAGCAGACCACCTCCACCAGCCGCTTCCGGTCCACGAGCAGCTTGACCGCCATCGCCGCGTCCGGCTCGTCGAACGGTGCCCGGTCCGTCTTCAGCGCGAACCCCTGCACCCCGCTGCGCTTGGTGGCCACCACCCGCACCCGGCTGTCATGGGCGACGGTACGGGCGAAGGTGGGTGTCATCTCGTGCGCGAAGTGCACCTCGCCGCTGCGGACGGCAGCGGCACGGGCCTCGCTCTCCGCCGAGAGGATGCGTATCTCGTCCAGGTGCGGGGCGCCGTTCCAGTGGTCGTCGAAGCGGCGGCCGGTGAAGGTGCGCCCGGCGGTGAAGGAGACGAACCGGAACGGGCCGGTGCCGACGGGCTTGGTCGGATCGTCCCAACCGTCGCGGACGATGGGCGTGCCGGTCATCGCGAGCTGGCTGGGCAGTTCGGCGTCGGGCCGGTCGAGGGCGATCTCCACGCTCCGCTTGCCGACCTTGCGGCAGTTGGCCAGGTCGATGTGGGACAGGGAGTTCTTCGCCAGGTGGTCCGCGGCGCTCGGGTCGAGGATGCGGGAGAGGCTGTACAGCACGTCGTCCGCACTGAGCGCGTGCCCGTCGTGGAAACGGGCCTCGCGCAGTTCGAACCGCCACACCCTGGCCTCGTCGTCGCTGGACCAGGCGCGCGCCAGCCGCGGGACCGGCCGCAGGGTCGAGTCCAGCTCCACCAGCTTGTCGAAGACGGCCTTGTGCCGGGCGATGTCCACGAACTGCCGCTGGGCGTGCGGGTCCATGGTCTCCTTCACGCCCGCACCGGGAAACGCCGCGCCCAGCGTCCCGCCCTTCTTCGGTGAGGAGGAACCGGAACCGGCGGACGAGCAACCGGGAAGCAGCAGCCCGGCTCCGGTCGCGGCCGCCGCGGCGAGCACACTCCGGCGAGTGGGGGTGACCGGCATGTGGACGTACCTTCCTGCCTGTTGTGCTTCAGAACCACGCCAGACGCATCCAATCTGCAATTGCAAGTGCTATGCAATAGGGGGCGCTGTGGAACTGATCACCCGGGTCGGGACCCGTCGGCCAACTGGGCGTGCCTCGGTGATCCGTGTCGGCTCAAGGGCCACTGCCTGTGCGCTTCAGCCACGCGGCTCTTCGGGGAGGAACGTGACCTGCGGGGCGCCCGTGCGCGGATGGGTGGCGACTTCGGCCGCCACTCCGTAGACCTCGGCCAGGAGCCGTGGGGTGAGGATCTCGGCGGGCGGTCCGGTGGCGGTGACTTCGCCGGCGTGCAGGACGTAGAGGCGGTCGCAGTAGTAGGCGGCCAGGTTGAGGTCGTGCAGGGCGAGCAGGACGGTGGTGGACAGGCGGCGCAGGGTGCTCAGCACGGACAGTTGGTGGCGGATGTCGAGGTGGTTGGTGGGCTCGTCCAGGACGAGGAGGCTGGGCTGCTGGGCGAGGGCCCGGGCGATGAGGACGCGTTGGCGTTCGCCGCCGGAGAGCCGGTCGAAGGGGCGGTCGGCCAGGTGGACGGCGTCGACCGCGAGGAGTGCGTGGTCGATGAGGCCGGCGTCCTCGGGGGTGTCGCCGGCGAGAAGGCGTTTGTGCGGGGTGCGGCCCATGGCGACGACCTCGCGGACGGCCAGGTCGAAGTCGGCGGCCGAGTCCTGGACCACCGCCGCCACGGTGCGGGCCAGTTGCCGTACCGGCAGCGCCCAGGCGTCGTCCCCGTCGACCCGGACCTGGCCGGTGTCGGGGCGCAGGACGCGGTAGACGGTACGCAGGAGGCTGGACTTCCCGCTGCCGTTGGGGCCGACGAGGCCGATGGTCTCGCCGGGGCGGGCGGTCAGGGAGACGTCGCGCACCAGGTGGCGGGCCCCGGCGGTGAGCGTGACGCCGTCGACGCGCAGTTCGGCCGGGATCGTGTCGGTCGCGGTCATGCCACTCCTCGGTCGGTGCCCCGCCGGGCGTCGCGGCGCATCAGCCACAGGAAGAAGGGCCCGCCGCACAGGGCGGTGAGCACGCCGACGGGTATCTCCATCGGTGCGGCGATGGTCCGTGCGGCGATGTCGGCCCAGATGAGGAAGACCGCTCCGCCCAGTGCCGCCGTCGGCAGGACCCGGCGGTGGTCGCCGCCGACGAACAGGCGCACGATGTGCGGCATCATCAGGCCGACGAAGCCGATCGGCCCGGCCGCCGCGACCAGCACGCCCGTGACGAGGGAGAGCAGGACGAACAGCCGGGCGCGGAAGCGGGCGACGTCCAGCCCCATCGTGCTGGCCGCCTCCTCGCCGGCCAGCAGCAGGTTCAGGTTGCGGGCCTGCACCATGAGGACGCCGACACCGAGCAGCAGGGCCGTGCTCGGCAGCCACAGCGTGCCCCAGTTGACGCCACCGAGGCCGCCGAGGGTCCAGGCGAGGACCGCGCGGGCCTCGTTGCCCCGGTCGGTGGTGAGCAGCAGCAGATCGAGGACCGCGGTGAGCACCGCCGCGATCGCCACCCCGGACAGCACCAGCCGCGACGAGGTGATGCGTCCGCCGGTGCGGGCGGTGGCGTACACGAGCAGGAGCGCGCCCAGGGCGCCCACGAAGGCGGCCACCGACAGGGAGAGGGGCCCGAAGAGGGTGACACCGAACACGATCACCGAGACCGCGCCGAGCGACGCCCCGGAGGAGACGCCGAGCAGGTACGGCTCGGCGAGCGGGTTGCGCACCAGGGCCTGAAGGGCGGTGCCGATCACCGCGAGTCCCGCGCCGGTGACCGCACCGAGCAGCACCCGCGGCGCCCGTACGTCCACCACGATGGTCTCCCGGGCCCGGGACCAGTCCGGCTGCCGCCGGTCGATGCCCAGCGCGTGCGTCACGATGCCCCACACCTGGCCCGGCGGCACGTGCACGGAGCCGATCGCGAGGCCCGCCGTCGCGGAGACGACGAGCAGGGCGGTGAGTACCAGCAGCGTGACGCCGAGCCGCGTACGGCCCGGTCCTGATCCGGTGGACTTCCCCCGCACCGTCCCTTCGGCGGGCGTGCCGGTGGCGGCCTGGGTCACCGGAAGCTCTCGGGGTGCAGTCCGCGGGCCAGGTCGTCGACCGCGTAGGCCGAGCGGATGCCGACCAGGGTGGCGGTCAGCGGCAGGACGACGAACCGCTTGTTCCTGACGGCGGGTACGTCGGCGAGCGCGGGCTGGGAGAGCAGGAACTTCTTCTTCTCCTCGACGCTTTTGGCGCCGGCGTAGTCGTAGACGGCGATGACTTCCGGCCTGCGCTCGACGACCTGCTCCCAGGAGACGTCGCCGAAGACATCGTCCAGGTCGGCGAAGACGTTCTCGCCGCCGGCCAGCCGGATCAGTTCGGTTCCCAGGCTCTTGCCGCCCGCGGTGAAGGCGCTCTTGTCGCCGCTGTCGTAGACGAAGACGGGCACCTGGGGCTCGCCCTTGACGGCGGTGGTGGCCTTGCCGACCCGTGTCCGGAGGTCGGCGACCAGTTCGTCCGCCCGGTCGGGCACGCCGAAGATCTTGCCGATGGTGCGGATCTCGTCGTAGGTGTCCTTCATCGTCACGCGCTTCTTGCCGCAGTACTCGCGGTTGAGGTGGGTGTGGATGCCGGCGTCGGCGAACGCCTTGCGGGAGCGGCCCTCGTTCTCGGCGAAGGCGCTGCCGTAACCGCCGTAGACGAGGTCCGGCTCGGCGTCCAGGATCCGCTCGAACGACGGCTCCTTCTTCGCCAGTTCGGGGACCGACTCGTAGTCCTTCCGCAACTCGGGCAGGACGGCGGAGTCGGGGAAGGCCGTGCCGACCATGCGGTCCTTCAGACCGAGGGCGAGCATGAGTTCCGCCGGGTGCTGATGGATGGTGACCACCCGCGACGGCGGCCTGTCGTACGTCGTCTTCACACCGCAGTTGTCGATCGTGACCGGGAAGCCCGCGGGCACGGCCGCGGTGGCCTGCGCGTCGCCACCGCTCTCGTCGGACGAACCGCAGCCGGTGGCCAGCAGCACGGACGAGAGGGCCACGGCGGTGACCGTGGCACGAAGGAACCCGCGCGTGCGGGCAGGGGTGAACAAAGGGGACACGTGAAGCCTCCTGGAGTCCGCGCTCCTCGGGACGGGCCCGCGACGGACCAGTGTCCTGACTCCCGGATCGACGTTCCCTCCGCCTTCCCGCGCACAGCGCAGTGGCATGTCGGAGGGGCGCTCCCCGGTCACAGTGGCGGGACCGTGCCGGATTCGCACCGGCTTCCTGTCTCCCGTCGCGGCGATGACCAGATGATCCTACGACCCCTGAGCAGGCGGCAAAAGGGCGTGCGGACCCGGCCGCACGCCCTGCCTTCCTCACGCTTCGCGGACCGCCCGAAGGACGAGCCGCTCGGCGTTCGCGTCGTAGGGGCGTCCGTCGAACCCGCCGAAGACCTCCACGCGGCCGAACCCCGCTTCCTCGGCCATCCGCCGCAACTCCACCGCGCTGTACACGAACCATGTCAAGGTGGCCCGCGTCACCCGCTCGCCCCGGACCAGCACCCACTCGCTGCGCAGCCGCGCCCATTCGTCCAGCACGGTGTCGGTCTGCACCATCAGGTCGTCGCCCCGCCGCACCACCTTGGGCGGGGTGACCCTGCGGGCCAGGAGCTCCTTCCCGGCCAGGTCGAGGACGAGCGTGCCGCCCGGGGCGAGGCAGGTGTGCATGGTGCGCAGCACGCGCGCGTTGTCGGCGGGATCCTCGAAGTATCCGAAGGAGGTGAACATGTTGAGGACGACGTCGAAGCCGCCCGGCGCTTCGTACTCGCGGGCGTCGGCCCGGACGTACGTCACCTCGGCACCGGCGTCGGCCGACCGCTTGCGTGCCCGGTCCAGCATGGCCGGGCTCAGATCCACTCCGGTCACGCGGTGCCCGCGGCGTGCGAGCGGGACGGTGAACACCCCCGGCCCGCAGCACAGGTCCAGCACGCGTGATCTCTCGGTCAGGGCGAGCAGGGGAGAGGTGTCGAGGAGTTCCTCGGCCTGCTCGTAGCGCTGCTCGGAGAAGAGGAAGTCGTGGAACTCGGTCCAGAAGTCATCGTCCTGGAATCCGCCCGTCCGTGTCATCGCGGGTCAGTGCTCCTTCGTGGTCGCCGTCGGGGACAGGGCGCCGCGCCGTGCGGCGGCGCAGGGTGAGCAGCAGAGGGGGAAGCAGCAGGCACTGCGCGGCTGCCAGCAGCCAGAACCAGCCGGTGTGTCCGGCCCGTTCGCCGAGGCCGTACACCTGCCCGCCCAGCACGCCGCTCGCGCAGGCGCCCAGGCCCGCGGCCAGCCGCTGCCGGCCGAAGACGACGGCGTCGGAGCGGGGGCTCCGGCGCAGTGCCTCCAGGTCGTTCTTGAGGAACAGCACGATGTCGCCGAGGGTGATCAGCGCGCCGCCCGCCAGCAGCGCCGCCCGGGTACCGGCCGCCAGCACGGCCAGGCCCGCTGCCAGGCCCGTGAACCCGACCGCGAGGGCGAGGGCGTACGGCATGCGCCGGATCAGGCCGGACGCGAGCGGCTGTACGACGACGACCAGCGTGAAACAGAGCAGCAGCACCAGACTGTAGAAGGCGCTGGAAGCGCGCTCGACGGCGTACACCGCCAGGAAGTGCTGGAAGTGGAAGTAGAGGTAAAAGGCCAGCGCGTTGGCGGCGAACGGCAGGAGTGCCACGCCGGCGAGTAGTCCCGGGCGGGCCGTTTGCGTCGATTCGGCGGGGTGCGTCCCGTGGGTCTCCGGTAGCCGTGCGTGTCCTGCCGTGACCGCGAGGAACAGCGTCGTGACGGCTGCGAACAGCCAGCCGGGCGCGGACAGGACGAACGGCCCGGCGATGAGCGGGCCGAGGGCCATCCCGGCGTTGAGTGCCGCGTTGCCCGCCGACAGGAACGCCGGGCGGCGCTGGTCGTCGACGCCGTGTACCAGGTACGCCTTGTTGGCGGGCAGGTAGAGCGCGGCACCGCAGCACGTCAGGACCAGTGCCCAGACGGCGAGGGGCGGCCAGCGCAGGGCCAGCAGGAGCCCGGTGAAACCGGCGGTGCGTACGGCCAGTGCCCACAGCATGGTGCGGCGCAGCCCGATCCGGTCCGCGAGGGCTCCGCCGGCGATGCCGCCGGAGAACTGCACGAGCGATGCCACGGCCAGGACCACGCCGACCGTGCCGAGCCCCATCCCGAGCCGCTCGTGCAGGAACACCGACATGAACGGCAGGACCATGAAGCTGCCGAGGGGGATGAGGAAGGAGCTGAGCAGGAGGAACCGCAGCGGGCCGGTGAGCGGGAACAGCGAGGCCCGCAGGCCCGGTTCCCGGGGGGTGCGTTCACCCACCGGGCGCCTCCCGGCCGGCCGGCTCGGTGCGGACACGCAAGGCGTTGGCAGCGGCCACCGCGCGGTGGGTGGCGAGTTCGGCGGTCTCCGCCTCGGCGTACACGAGGCCCGCGTATCCACGGCTGTCGCCGAGATGCTCCACGAGGTCGCCGGGCTGCTTGGTCGGATACCAGGTGGGTGCTCCCGGCATCTCGGTGAGCCGGTCGAGCCCGGCGACGCCGGTGAACACGCCGGGGGCGGCCGGGTAGCCGAGAACGAAGGCGACGGCCGGACCACCGGGAAGCTCCGCGTCCATGAGACGGGGGCGGCGGCCGAGCGCGGCCTCGATCATCGCCTCGTACACGTTGACGCCGAGGGCCCGGCACATGCCCTCGCCGACCAGGGCGCCGCCGATGCGGGGATTGACCTCCACCACCTCCGGGCCGTCGGCGGTCAGCACGAACTCCACGTGTGCGAACCGGTCGGTGTAGCCGATGGCGGCGAGCACCCGATCGAGCCAACGCTCCAACGACGTCCGCTGCGGGCCCGGCAAGGCGACGGGAAAGGCGGTGATCTCCTCCCGGAAGTGCGGCTCCGGTGACATGAGCCGACTGGAGACGCCCAGCAGCCTGGTGCGACCGGCCCAGGTGAGCGTCTCGGCGCTGTACACCGGGCCGCTGAAATAGGGCTCGGCGAACAACCGCCCCTTCAGGTCCCGACCGGACGCCTCTTCCAGCGCCGCGTCGAGTTCGCCCTCGTCACGGACCAGCCACACGTTTTGGCTCCCGGTGCCCGCCGTGTCCTTGAGCACGAGCGGCAGCCCCGACTCCTTGAGCAGCAGCCCGCGTGCCTCGCGGTCCGGGACGGCGCCTTCGACGGCCCGCGCACGGGTGAGTCCCGCCTCGTGCAGCCTGTTGCGTACGGCGGCCTTGTCCCGGGTCAGCCGCAGGACGGCCGGGTCGGGACCGGGCAGACCGAGGCGATCGGTGAGGGCGGCGCCGGCCAGTGTCCAGGTGTCGGTGGAACTGATCAGGCCGCTCAGTCCCGGGGTGCGCCGGAGCAGCGAGTCGACCCGCTCCACGTCGAAAGTGTCGGTCACGACGACGTCCAGGGCGTCGGTGGGCAGCCGGTCCAGTTCGTAGGCGTAGTAGGCGGGGTCCCGGGTGAGGAGCAGCAGGCGCTCGCCGAGCCGGTCGGCGGCGCGGACCAGCCGGCCGAGGCCGAAGGTCAGTGACTCCAGGCAGGCCACGGTCATGCGGCACTCTCCTTCCACTGCGCCGGGCGGGGAGTGCGCCGCCACGTCGTCCTCGACCAGGGCATGGTCATCTCCTCGGGACCGCGGACCTCGACGGGCTTGAGCGCGACCGGGTCCAGGGCCTCGGCGTGCCGGGCGAACACCCGCTCCACATACCGGTGTCCGGTGTCGGCGCCTATCACCAGGTGCAGTCGGTCGGGGTGGCGGCGGGCCTCGTACGTCGCCGTCAGATAGCCGGCTCCGGTGGACAGCCCGGCGAAGACCGCGTGCTCGCGCAGCAGGGCGACGGCGCCGGACATGGCGTGCGTGAAGTCCAGCCAGTGCACGGTGTCGTAGAGATGGTGGCGGACGTTGTCGAAGACGATGGACGAGCCGATGCCGGCGATGATCGCTTCGGGATCGTGATGGTCCTGGCTGCCGAAGGTGACGCTGCCGAAGGGCTGGACGCCGACCAGACGCACCGAGGGGTCGGTCACGCGCAGGCGTTCCACGATGCCGCCGGTCGAGGCTCCGGACCCCACTCCGCCGACGACGGTCAGCGATGCGTGCGGGAACTGTGCCGCGATCCGGTCGGCCACCTCTTGGTAGCCGAGGTAGTGGATGTCGTCGTGGTACTGGCGCATCCAGTGGTGACCGGGGCGCTCGGCGAGGATCTCGCGCACCCGTCGCACCCTCAGTTCCTGGTCCAGTTTCAGGTTCCGCGACGGTCTGACCTGTTCCACGGTGCAGCCGAGGATCTCCAGTTGGGCCAGGGTGGTGGCGTCGACGGTGGTGGACGCGACGATGTGGCATCGCATGCCGTACCGGTGGCAGGCAAGGGCGAGGGCGTAGGCGTAAATGCCGCTGGAACTGTCGATCAGGGTCTGTCCCGGACGGACGGTGCCCCGCTCCAGCAGATGACGGACGGCGGCGAGGGCCGAGTAGATCTTCATCGACTCGAACCGCAGCAGGACCAGGCCATCGGTGAGCCGGACGAGGTCCGGGGCTTTGAGGGCGTCGGCGATGTGGGGGTGGATCACCCGTAGCCTCCTTGGGCGAAGGTGCACTGGTGGCCGAGCGACTGGAAGAACGCGGAGAGTTCGGACTTGACGTGGGCGCCCGGGCGGGAGGCGAAGAGGTAGCCGGCCAGGCAGCCGGTGTGGGCGACGAAGACGCCGTCGGCGCCGAATCGCTCACGATGGGTTTGCAGACTGCCGAAGGTCGCCTTGGGCAGCACCTCCTGGGACAACGCGGCGCTGACCGTGGCGGCACGGGCGACGGCGGCCGGGTCGCCCGAGTCGAAGCCCTTCAGTAGATCGGTCAGACACCGCTGGTACTCCTCGTCGCGGCGCCGGTAGTGGTCCAGCAGCAGGGGAGTGACGGCGGCGGTGTCCACCGTGCCGGGTTCCGTGACGTAGGCGGTGTGGAAGCCGACGTCCCGGCCCAGTCGCCGCACCACTCGGTGCCGGCCGCTGAGATACAGGGCGAATTCGTCGAGGAAGACACTGTCGGCGCGCTCGATGTCCGTCAGGATGCCGAGGACCACGTCCATGTCGTACGGCAGCGAGAAGACGCGGAACAGGCAGCGCAGTGTCGCCACGATGTCCGCCGTGGAACTGGACATCCCCACCCCTACCGGCAGTTCGGAGTGGGTGCGCCAGTCGCCCGGGGGGAAGGCGAGGCCGTAGTGGTCGAGGAAGAGGCGGGCCGCCGTCGCCGACTTCGCACCCAGGGCCGTCGGACACGGCGGGCCGGTGGCCTTCCTCGGTGTGAAGTACACCCAGGAGTGTCGGTCCACGGGAAAGGACACCACCGCGATCTCGGATGAGGTGCCCGCTCGCAACGGGCCTTGGTACAGCTCACCCAGAGTGCCGTGACAGACGCCGGAGACCGTGCCGCGGGACTGGCCCCGTTCCCGGAGGGCACCCGCGACGGGTTCGAGGGCCGGCCGCCCGGAGCCGTCGGACGACACCTCGGTCCGGGGTCGGACAGGCCGACGCGAAGCGGCTGGGTTCCGCACAGCATCCTCCGTACCTGGCCTTGGACAGCGACAGGGAAGGAGGCGCGGCCACCCGCACGACGTACGACCGCCCATACCGCCGACCCAGTCCACGAGGTCACGTGCACCACCCGCGCGGAGCGCGGGCGCAGTGGCAGGTCTTCGGACTCGCGGGCCCGTCCGCCGAAAGGGCCGGACACCTACCGGCCGTCTCTTCCCCGGTCCTGACGCGGACCCAGTGAACATCGACGGCTTTCGTTCCCACTCACCGCTGCGGGACAGCCCCGGATTCGCACCGGGTTCCCTCTTGCGTCGCGCCGCCGGCATCCGGGCGGACGGGAGGCGCGAACCGACTGCGTCCATCAGCGTAAGGGCGCTCGTACTCCTGCGACAGTGAGGATTCAACGGTTGTCTTGATTGTGGAGGGGAGACAGAAACCAGGTGTGTCCCCGTCCGGTCGTCGTGGCTGGTCTGGCCGGATAGTGCCTCGGGGGATCGCCGCCCCATCGGCCAGACTTGTTGCCTCACGACACATGCGCACCGTTGCGGCGGTGACCCGTGCCTGGGGAGGCGCCTGATGACGTCGGACACGAGGCCGGACGAGGGCGGGGCGGCGGCCGCGTCCGGAGGGCAGCGGCCTCCCGGGGACCGCGTCGCACTGCGCGGTGATCTGCGTGCCGCAGTGCCCGACGCCTCCGCGGCCGTGGTGGTCACGGGACTCGTGTTCGCTCTCCTGTGGGCCCGCATGGAGTCGGGTGCTTCGGACACCGTCGCGGTCATGCCCTTCATGGACGATGCCGGCACCTACTGGATGTACTTGCTCAGCCAGGCTTTCGGCTGGTCGGCGCTGCTGTGGGCCTGGGGCACGGTCATGTTGGGCCTGCTGCTGTCGGGTCCGCGCCCCGCCCGGCTGCCGGTCTCGCGGCAGGTACTGGAGCGCTGGCACCGCACCACGAGCCTGACGACGATGGCGCTCATGCTCGCGCACGCGCTGATGTTCGCCGCCGAACTCGTGCGCTACGAGACGAAGGTGGACTGGGCCGAGCGGCTGTGGGTGGGCTTCGCCGACAGCTTCGTGCCCGGCTGGTACGACTCCGGCACCGGCCGGATCGCCATCCCGCTCGGGCAGGGCGCCCTGTACCTCGCGATCCCTCTCGGCCTGCTGTTCTACGTTCGGCACCGCATCGGAGCGAACACCTGGCGACGGCTGCACCGCTTCGTGATCGTCGTCTACGTGCTGAGTGTGTGGCACACCCTGCTGTACGGAACCAACGTCTGGTACGGGGAGTGGCCGCGCACCCTCCTGTGGCTGCTGCAACTTCCAGTCGCCGCGCTGCTGTTGGTGCGTCTGCTGCGACCCGCCCGACGGTCCGAACGGCTGGGGCCGCCGAGGCGGGGCCCGGGCACGGCCCGTCCGGCCTGGTGGGGGCGCGCGGCCGGACGCGTCGTCGCCGGAGCCATCGTCGTCGGGCTGGTCGTCGTGGTGATGTCCGGTCGTGACGGCGGACGGGACCGTCCGGCCCGTCCGCCCGCCACGGCCCCGCACGAGCAGGAGACGGACTGACGGTCGGCGCCGCGTTCCGGGATGGGATGATGGCCGGCGACAAGGCGACGGCGGAACGAGGAAGCCGGTGCGAATCCGGCGCGGTCCCGCCACTGTGATCGGCGAGCGCGTCCCGACAGGCCACTGCCCCGCAACGGGTGGGAAGGCCGGGACGGGCATCGACCCGAGAGCCAGGAGACTCACGCGGTCGCCTCCTCGACGGACCACCGGGGCGGATCTCCCCGGAGAGAGGGACGGCACCCCATGCCCGCAACGCCGACCGGACGAACGCCTGACGACGCGAGGAACGGGGCGGCCACCCGTGGCTCCGTGCCGTGTCGCGTCGTCGTGTGCCGCGACTGCTGCTGCGGCAGCCCCAAAGTGACCGGTGTCGACCATACGGCCCAGGTGGAGCGCCTGCGTGCCGCGGTCCCGGTGCGCGTCTCGGACTGCCTCGACGTCTGCGACCACGCCAACGTCATCGTCGTCCAGCCCTCCGCGGAGGGCCGGGCCGCCGGCGCCCGGCCCGTCTGGCTGGGGCTGGTCAACGACCCGGACGCCACCGAGGACGTCGCCGCCTGGGCACGCGCCGGCGGACCGGGCGTCGCGCCCTGCCCGGACATCCTCGACCTGTACGCCATCACGCCGCCGCGACGGCGTACGGCCCTCTGACCGCACGGAAGGAGAGCCGGAGGGAGGACAGGAACCGTGTACGAAGCCCGTGCCTCGACGGCCTCCGCCGCCGCTGCCCTGCACGACGTGGCGAGCCTCGGCGGCTTCTTCGCCCTGCGGGTCGGCGGACCGGACGACGGCTGGCACCCGCTCACCCACTCCTACGGGGCGGGATTCACCGACCTCGCCGAAGCCGTCGCGCGTCGTCACCGCACGTCGGAGCCGCGCGTCGACGTCTCCATCGCCCAGCTCGGCCACGCCGCCCGGCTCTGGTCACCGGCTCTGGCGTGCGTCGTCCTGCACGGGATCGTGCCCGACCTGGAGGGACTGCGGCGGGCCGACGACGGACCGGCCCTGCGGGTGCCCCGTCCGGCCGGCTGGTACGCCGACCGGCTCGACGGTGGTCCCGTCCGCGCTTTGTACGAGCAGGTGACGGACCATCTGTCGGCACTGGCCGACGGACTCCGCGTCAAGATCGCCCCCCGCCTGCTGGACGGCAACTCGGCGTCGGCCCTCGCCGGTGCGGCACACGCCCTGCTCGCGCTCCGCCCGGCCGTCCGCGAACCCCTCACCGACCTCACGACCGCGCTTCTGGACACCGGACGCCTGGCGGGCACCGGAGTGCTGACCGGCCCCGACCTCGCGTTCCGCCGCCGGAGTTGCTGCCTCTACTACCGCGCGCCCAACGGCTCGAAGTGCGGTGACTGCGGGCTGGCGTGAGGCGTCCGGGAGTGCCCGGGAGCCGTTCCCCGCGGGGCCGGACCCTGGTGTGGCTGAACCCCGGCGGGCACAGCCGGGTGTGCACGTACGACTTCCGGGGGCCCGCGATGGGCCGTCAGATACCGGTGACCTTCGAGGAGTTGCAGACCGAGAGAGGTGGTCACCGCCTGGTTCGGCACACCGTCGGCAGCTTCGAACGCGGGCCTACAAAAGATGGACGCAAACGGCCTTCGCAGGGTCCGTCTGTACGATGCTCGGGCGCCTTGCCTCACGTACTTCGCCAGCAACGGGGTGCCGGATCACCTGCTCGCCAGGTGGGCCGGACACACGAACGTGAAGACGACGAAGAAGTGGTACGTGAAGCCAGACGTGGCGGACCCGCTTCCGGCGGCGGAGGCATGGGGAGGTCTCGCAGGGGGTGTGTGACAGATCGTGACAGATGAAGGTGTGAACCCGTGACAGAAGGCAAGACCGAGACGCTTCAATACCGCTTTGACGGGCCAGAACACCTACCAGTCCTGATCTTGGGCCCGTCTCTCGGTACCACATGGCACATGTGGGACCGCCAGGTGCCCGAACTGACCCAGCAGTGGCGGGTCTTCCGTTTCGACCTGCCCGGACACGGCGGCGCCCCGGCCCGCCCGGCGGGGTCCGTCGCCGAACTCACCACGCGTCTGCTGGCCACCCTCGACGGACTCGGCGTGCAGCGCTTCGGGTACGCCGGGTGCGCCTTCGGCGGCGCCGTCGGGATCGAGCTGGCCCTGCGCCATCCCGAGCGCCTCGCCTCCCTCGCGCTGATCGCCTCCTCTCCCCGCTTCGGCACCGCCGACGAGTTCCGCCAGCGCGGCGTGATCGTGCGCACCAACGGGCTCGACCCCATCGCCCGCAGCTCCCCCGAGCGCTGGTTCACCGGCGGGTACGCGGCCGCCCAGCCCGCGATCACCGAGTGGGCCGTGCAGATGGTGCGGACCACCGACCCCGGCTGCTACATCTCCGCCTGCGAGGCCCTCGCCGCGTTCGACGTGCGCGGTGAACTCGGCCGGGTCGGTGTACCCACCCTGGTCCTCGTCGGCTCCGACGACCAGGTGACCGGCCCCGCCGAGGCCCGCACCCTGGTCGCCGGCATTCCCGACGCCCGCCTCGCGGTCGTCCCCGGCGCCTCCCACCTGGTCCCGGTCGAGCAGCCCGCGGCCGTCACCGACCTGCTGGTGCGGCACTTCACCACCGCCTGGCAGGCCGCCCCCGACGCCACCTCCACCGGGCAGGTCCCCGTCCCGGTGCACCCCACGGCACACCAGGTCCCGGTCCCGGCCGCCGGGATCCCGGCCGCGCCCGCCCAGCCGGTGCCGGCTCCGCCGCCGCAGGCCGCGCCGATCGCCGAGATCGCCCCGGCACCCGTCGTGCCGCCGCAGGCACAGGGGCGGCCCGACCCGTACGACGCGGGGCTCAAGGTGCGCCGTGAGGTCCTCGGGGACGGGCACGTGGACCAGGCGCTCGCGCAGGCGGACGAGTTCTCCGGGGACTTCCAGGAGTTCCTGACCCGCTACGCGTGGGGGGAGATCTGGGACCGGCCGGGCCTCGACCGGCGTTCGCGCAGCTGTGTCACCCTCACCGCCCTCGTCGCCGGCGGCCACCTGGACGAGCTGGCGCCCCACCTCAGGGCCGCCCTGCGCAACGGCCTCACCCCGGGGGAGATCAAGGAAGTGCTGCTCCAGGCGGCCGTCTACTGCGGGGTGCCGGCCGCGAACGGCGCCTTCCGGGTGGCCCAGCAGGTCATCCGCGAGGAGACGACACCACCGGAGTGAGCCCTGCGGGCCGGAGGCGGGCGCGCGGCGGCAGGATGGGGGCATGAAGCTCACCAAGAAGTCGCACGCCTGTGTCCGCCTGGAGCAGGGCGGGCAAACGCTCGTCCTGGACCCGGGCGGGTTCAGCGAGGAGGACGCCGCCCTCGGCGCGGACGCGATCCTCGTCACCCACGAGCACCCGGACCACTTCGACGAGCTGCGGCTGCGCGCCGCCATGGAGGACAACCCGGCCGCGGCGATCTGGACGCTGAGGTCGGTCGCGGAGAAGATCTCGGCGGCCTTCCCGGGCCGCGTCCACACCGTCGGGCACGGCGACACCTTCACCGCCGCCGGTTTCGACGTACAGGTCCACGGCGAGCTGCACGCCGTGATCCACCCGGACCTCCCGCGCGTCACCAACGTCGGCTTCCTCGTGGACGGCGGCAAGGTCTTCCACCCCGGCGACGCCCTCACCGTCCCCGACCACCCGGTCGAGACGCTGATGCTGCCGGTCATGGCCCCGTGGAGCAAGATCTCCGAGGTGATCGACTACGTGCGGGAGGTCGGGCCGCAGCGGGCCTACGACATCCACGACGCGCTCCTCACCGACCTCGCCCGACCGATCTACGACCGCCAGATCGGCGAGCTGGGCGGCTCCGAGCACCTGCGGCTGACCCCCGGCGACTCGGCGCGGCTCTGAGGCTCTGCCCGGGGCGGGACCGCGTTGTCGGTGCCGCCCGGTAGGTTGTGGGACATGCGCATCGCGACCTGGAACGTGAACTCGATCACCGCTCGCCTGCCGAGGCTGCTCGCCTGGCTGGAGAGCAGCGGCACCGACGTGCTGTGCCTCCAGGAGGCCAAGGTCGCCGAGGCGCAGTTCCCCTTCGACGCGTTGCGCGAAGCGGGATACGAGGCGGCGGTCCACGCCACCGGCCGGTGGAACGGGGTGGCGGTGCTCTCCCGCGTGGGCCTGGAGGACGTGGTCAAGGGCCTGCCGGGCGACCCGGGCTACGAGGGGGTCCAGGAGCCCCGCGCGATCTCCGCCACCTGCGGGCCGGCCCGTGTCTGGTCGGTGTACGTGCCCAACGGCCGCGAGGTGGACCACCCGCACTACGCCTACAAGCTCCAGTGGTTCGAGGCGCTGCGCGCCGCCGTCGAGGGCGACGCCGCCGGCGGCCGCCCCTTCGCCGTGATGGGTGACTACAACGTCGCGCCCAAGGACGACGACGTCTACGACCGGGCGGCCTTCGAGGGCGCCACCCACGTCACCCCGGCCGAGCGCGCCGCCCTCGCCTCCCTGCGCGGCGCCGGTCTGTCCGACGTGGTCCCGCGCCCGCTGAAGTACGACCACCCCTTCACGTACTGGGACTACCGCCAGCTCTGCTTCCCCAAGAACCGCGGCATGCGCATCGACCTGGTGTACGGCAACGAGCCCTTCGCCAAGGCGGTCACCGACTCCTACGTCGACCGCGAGGAGCGCAAGGGCAAGGGCGCCTCGGACCATGCGCCGGTCGTGGTGGACCTGGACCTGTAGCCGCACGCACCGCACACGCACCGCACACCCACCCACCGCACACGCACCGCACACACGCCTTCCGCGTGCCCTGTGGTGCACATGGCGGTACGAATGACAGTGTGGAGGTATGAACTTCCCCTTCCTGGGCAAGCGGCGCGAAGACCACCGGGCGCACGACGCGGAGGGCATCGGCGAGCTGCTCGCCGACTGCGATCTGCTGCGCTCGCAGGCGCTGCGGGAGGGGGTCCGGCTCGACGACTCCGCGCTCTCCCTGGAGCAGCTGGACCAGGTGCTCCCGCGCTGGCGCAGCGACGAGGAGATCCAGACCTGGCTCGGCAACGACGCCGGTCTGTACCTCGGCACCGTGATCGTGCGCACCGTGCCCGGTGCCGCCTGGAGCATCCGGTCCGACGGACAGCCGGTCGTCCGGCTCGCCTCCGGCCGGGAGTTCGACGTGGTGGCGAACGGCCATGCGTGGGCGGAGGACGGCGTACCGGAACTCTCCCAGCTCTACGGAGAAGTCGCCGAAGCGTGAAGCCTTGGCCCTGCTTCCGGTGTAAATAGGGGTTATGCCCGAAAGGTGCGTGTCGGTGGCATTGATGATGTTTGTCTCGATACGTTGCAGTGGTCGGAGGGACACGAACGCACGGGGGACCTGCGCGGGGTGCAGTCGGAGATCACTGCTCGCGGACGAGTAGAAGGTCAGCTGCACACCGGCGAGCGACCTCGTCGAGGCGCCGCTCGACGACGTGGCGCTCGCCGGTCCGCTCGGGCTCAGCGGGAAGCGCCGGACGGTGCCGAAGGCAGGTACCGGGGCGCCCGCCAGGCGTCCAGGCGGTGCTCCACCGCCGCACCCAGGGACAGCAGTTCGACGTCCTGGCGGTCACCGGCCATGAGGAGCAGCCCGACCGGCAGTTCACCGACGAACCCGGCGGGCACCGACAGCGACGGGTATCCGGCCACCGCCGCGGGGGTGGAGGACGGGATCACGTCGTTGTCGCCCCGCGCGCAGTCGGTGGTCCACGCGGGCGGGTTCGCCGGGGAGGCGATGGCGTCCAGGTCGTGCGCGGCCATGACCTCGTCGATGGACCGCCGGGACAGGTCCGTCAACTCCGCGCGCATCGCCCGGTACTCCGGATCGGTGGTGGGCGGGGCGGCCAGTGCCTGCTCGAACAGCTCCTGACCGGCGAAGCAGCTCTGCTCCCGCGGATGGGTGCGGTTGAACTCGATCAGCTCGGCCAGGTCCCGCGGCCCGCCCCGGGTGGCGAGGTAGGCGTCGATGTCCCGGTGGAACTCGCTCAGCAGCGCCGGGAACTCGAGTTCGGCCAGCCGCTCCTGGTACGGCAGGCTCACCTCGACGACCTCGGCCCCCGCGGCGGTCAGCCGCTCGGCCGTACGGGTCATGAGGGCGTCCACCTCGGCGCCGAGCGACGGCAGCCGCCACAGGCCGATCCGTTTGCCGCGCAGGCTGCCGGGACGGCCGGCCGCGTCCGCGAGGCTCGGAGCGTCGCCGGAGCGGACGGTGTCACGGCCGCTCAGCACGGAGAGCGTGAGCGCGGTGTCGATCACGTTGCGGGCCATGGGGCCGGCCGTGTCCTGCTCGGCGGAGATCGGTACGACGCCCGACTGGCTGACCACTCCGAGGCTGGGCTTGAGGCCGACCACGCCGTTCATCCCGGCGGGGCACACGATGGAGCCGTCCGTCTCGGTCCCGATCGCCACCTGCGCCAGCGACGCGGCGAGCGCAGCGGCCGAACCCGAGGACGATCCGCAGGGGTTGCGGTCCAGGACGTACGGGTTGTTCGTCTGCCCGCCCACCGCCGACCACCCCGACGTCGGCTTGGCCGCGCGGAAGTTGGCCCACTCGGAGAGGTTGGCCTTGCCCAGTATCACCGCGCCGGCCGCCCGCAGCTTGCCGACCAGGACCGCGTCGGTGTCCGGTGGGCTCCCGGCGAGGGCCAGCGACCCGGCGGTCGTCGGCATGTCACGGGTGTTCACATTGTCCTTGAGCAGGACGGGGATGCCGTCCAGCGGGCCACGGGTCCTGCCGAGGCGGTGTCTGAGGTCGCTGGCGGCCGCCTGGCGCAGGGCCGTCGGGCTGGTGCGCAGTACCGCGTTGATCCTGGGGTCGACGGCCTTGATCCGCCGCAGGTAGGCGAGGGTCAGCCTGAGCGAGGACAGCGATCCCCGGTTCATGCGCGCCTGCAGTTCGGGGATCGTCACCGTGTCCAGGTTCACTCCCTTGACCAGGGTCGACTCGGCGGATCGCGCCGAATCACCGGGCCGGGAATCAGCGGCCTCGGCCCGTTGACCGGGCGCCGCCGCGATGAGGGGGACCACGACCAGGAGTGCGGTCAGGGCCGCCGTGCTTCTCTTCTTCATGGCCGACAGCCCACTACACGGGGCCGTCCGGCACAAGAGGCCCCTCAGCCTTGGTCGTTGACGCGTTCGTTGCCGCGTTCGTGGACGATCCGCCCGTCGAAGACGGTGAGGTCCACGGGCAGGTCGGGGATGTCGTGCGGGTCGGCCGCCCGCAGGTCCCCGCCGAGGACGCACAGGTCGGCGACCTTGCCCGGCTCGATGGTGCCCTTCCAGGATTCGGCGAAGTCCTGCCGGGCGGGGTTGGCCGTGTAGGCGCGCACCGCCGTCTCCAGCGAGACGCGCTGTCCGGGGCCGCTGACCCGGCCGCTGGCCTTGGACTCGCGCAGGAGCATGGCGGCGACACCCCGGCGCCAGTCGGGCGCGGTGATCGGGGCGTCGGAGCCGACGCACACGGCGATGCCCGCCTGTACCGCGGAGCGCACCGGCCACTGGTAGTCCGACCGTTCGCTGCCGACGACGCCGTCCATCAGGTCCGCGATGGTCCACTTGATGGCCGGGTTCATGTTGATGCCGTAGCCGTGCGCGGCCAGCTTGGCGAGGCTGGGCGCGGAGGCGAAGTCGCCGTGGATGACGTAGTGCCGGGCGTCCGGGCGCGGGTGTGCCCGGTGGGCCGCGGCGAAGGCGTCGACCACGGAGTCGATCGCCCGGTCGCCGGTGACGTGCACGCCCAACTGGTACCCGGCCGTGTGGGCGACCCGTATCATCTCGGCGAGTTCGGCCTCCTTCAGTGCGGTGTCGGCCCCGTGCACACACAGGCCGCCGTGGCCGCCGCCCGGGTAGGGTTCGTGCATCCACGCGGTCTCGTTCGGCGGCACCCCGTCGGCGAACCCCTTGACGCCGATCACGGCCAGTCTCCAGTCGTCCACGTCCGCCGGCACGGCGAGCCCCGCCAGTCCGGCCCGCACGTCGGCCGCCGAGCCGCCCATGGGCGCGGGCAGCAGCAGCACCCGGACCCGCGACTCCAGCCGGCCCGCGCGCGCCAGCTCGACGTAGGCCCGCAGCGTCGCCGTGTCCAGGCCGCCGCCGAGGATCTCGGCACCGCCAGGACCGAGCCCCGGCTCGGTGTAGCTGGTGATGCCCAGGGCGTGCAGGGCGGTCACGGCCGTGCGGACGGCCTCCTTGCGCCTGGCCACGTCCGCGGCGGGCACCAGCGCCTGTACCAGGGCCTGCGCCGTCTCCTTGAGGACGCCGGTGGGTTCGCCCGCGGCGTCGGTCTCGATCACCCCGCCGGCGGGAGGCACGGCACCCCGCCCCACTCCGGCGAGTTCGAGTGCCCTGGAATTCACCCACACCATGTGCCCGGAGAAGTCGGTGAGGCAGACCGGGTGGCCGGGGGCGGCGGCGTCCAGGTCGGCGCGGTGCGGGCGGCGGGCCGGGTCGGCCAGGCACTCCGCGAGGTAGCCGACGTCCCACCCGAGACCGGTGATCCACTCCCCGGCGGGTGTGCCGGCCGCGGCCTTCCGTACCGCCTCGGTGACGTCGGCGATCGACTCCACGGCGGGGTGGCCGAGGTCCAGCGCGAACGGCGGCCTGGTCAGGGCCCATGCCGCCGCGTGCAGGTGTGAGTCGTTGATGCCGGGCAGCACGGTGCGCCCGGCCAGGTCGACGACCCGGGTGCCGGGTCCGGCGAGCGCCCTGATCTCGGCGTCGCTTCCCACGGCGAGTATCCGGCCGGCCCGTACGGCGACCGCCTGGGCGACGGAGAACGCGTCGTCGACGGTCAGTACGTCGCCGCCGGTCAGGATGAGGTCCGCTGTCTCCGGCATCGGTGATCCTTCTGGCTGGTGAACGGTGGAGGAAAGAGGAAGAGGAAAGAGGAAGAGGGAAAGAGGTAGGAGGAAGGAGGAGGGCTCAGGACGCGGCGTCGGCAGAGGTGGCGAGGCCGAGTACGCGGCGCAGCCAGGACCGGCGTGCCGCCAGCGCGGCCCGGGTCACCTCGTGGTCCGGGGCGAAGACGTCGAAGCCGTGGAAGGCGCCCTGCCAGATGTGCAGTTCGGCCTGTCCGCCGGTCGCCCAGAGACGGGACGCGTAGGCCACGTCCTCGTCCCGGAACAGCTCGGCGGAGCCCGCCTCGACGAAGGCGGGAGGCAGACCCGACAGGTCCCCGGCCCGGGCGGGGGCCGCGTAGCCGGACACCTCGGCCGCGGGGTCGCCCGCGCCGTCGCCGAGCAACGCCTGCCACGCCAGGAGGTTGGTCGCCCGTCGCCAGGTGCCGCGGTCGGCGTACTGGTGGCTGGAAACCGTGGTGTTGCCGTCGTCGAGCATCGGGCACAGCAGCAACTGCCCCGCCAGGTGCGGCCCTTGGCGGTCCCGTGCCATGAGCGCGACTCCGGCCGAGAGTCCGCCGCCCGCGCTGCCGCCCATCACGACGATGCGGCGGGCGTCGACGCCGAGGCCCGCGGCGTTGTCCGCCATCCACCGCAGTCCGGCGTAGCAGTCCTCCACCGGCGCCGGGTCGGGGTGCTCCGGGGCGAGGCGGTACTCGACGCTGACGGCGACGACGCCGAGCTCCTCGACGAGGTCGGCGAGACGAGGGGTGTCCTGGTGGCGGTGACCGCTGATCATGCCGCCGCCGTGGATGTTGTAGAGCCCGGGGACCGGTGCCGTCGGGTGCCGCGGGCGCAGGACGGTCACCTCCAGGTCAGGGGCACCGGCGGGTCCCGGAACGGTCAGGTCCTCGACGTCGATCTCCCGGTCGCCGACGACCTCGGCGACCGACGGCGTCGCGAACAGCGCCGCCGAGTCGCGCAGGGCCGTGACGGACTGCGGGGCCGGCTCGGCACTCTCGTCACGGGGCATCGAGTCGAGCACCGCGCCGAGCGCCGGATCGAAGGGTACGGGGGTGACGCGCATGGTTCTCCCTCAGGAGTGATCGGGCGGGTACGGAGGGCCGGTGATCAGCGCGGTGCGGCGAAGGCGAGGGCACGCGCGGGATTGCCGACCATGATCGTGCGCAGGCTCTCCTCGCCGACCCCGAGCGCGCGCAGGGCGGGCAGGAAGTGCCGTGGGATGTAGTCGTAGCCCTGACCGCCGTACTTCTTGAGCTGGATCTTCTGGCAGACGTCGTGGCCGAGGAGGATCTGGTGCGCGTGGCCCCGTTCGACCAGTTCCGCGATGCCCCGGGCCACCTTGTGGTCGCTGGTGAGCACGAGGTGGCCCCAGGGGCTCCCGGGCGACGTGAGGAAGTCGAACTCCACGAAGACGCCGCGCGCCAGGACGCGGCTGCCGAACGCCGGGTCGGCGAGGACGTCCCCGGCGTGGCCCAGGACGATGTTCGACGGGGCGACGCCCTCCTCCGCGAGGATGTCGAGCACGCGGAACTTGTCGTCGCCCACCCCGCCGACGTGGAAGGTGACCGGGGCCCCCGTCGCCCGGCTCGCGCGACCGCTCGCCCGTACGCTCTTGAGTTCGCCGTCGGTCAGCGGCACCGTGTCCGCGCCCACCTCGCCGATGACGCCCGAGCGGACGCCGGTGCCGTCGGCTCCCAGGACCACGTCGCGGACGATGAGGTCGGCGAGTTCGTCGACGGTGCGGTCGCCCATGTCCGCCGGGTGGAAGGCCGGGGTGTACCAGCCCCCGCCCATGACGATGTGGAGCCCGGTGGCCCGGGAGAGGCGAAGGAGCGAGGCGGGGTCACGACCCAGGCCGGCGGGGGAGACCTCGACCAGGGTGCCACCGCCGCCGCGGGCGAAGGCGAGGACTTCCGCGAGCATCTCGTCGTAGTCGCCCAGTACGTCGTTGTCGGCGTTCGGGTGCCCGTGGCGGGTGCGCGCGAGCGTGGCGAGGGTGAGCGGTTCGGCGGCCTCGGGGGAGTCCTCGCCGGGGCGGTGGAAGCGCGGTGAGCGCCGCAGGTCGACGAAGACGTGTTCGTGCATGAGCGTCGCGCCGAGCGCCGACGGGTCCACGGGACCGGCGACGGTAAGGGCCCGGCCCTGGAGGTCGGGTATGTCGAAGGGGTAGCGGCTCACGCGGCGGTCCTCCCGTTAGCGAGGGTGAGCAGGCGCCGGGGGTTGCGCACGGTGACGGTCTCGGCGAGGGCGTCGTCGGCTCCCAGCATCCTCAGGTACGGGACGAACTGCTGAAGGACGAAGCCGTATCCGCCGCCGCCGTAGGCGAGCAACTGCGCCTTGGTGCGGACGTCCTGGGACAGCAGGATCCGTTCGGCGTGGCCCCGGCGGGCGAGCTCCAGTACGGCGGTGGCGACGTCCTGGTCGTCGCTGGCACTGTGCACCGAAGGCAGTCGGCCGAGCCGGTCGAACTGGACGAACACCCCGCGCTCCAGGAGTGGTTCGAGGTCGTCGGGGCGCGGGGACAGCGCGTCGCAGTGCCCGACGGCCACGCGCGTGAGGTCGGCGCCCTCCGCGGCGAGCAGATCGAGCACCCGCCGCTGGGTGGTGGCGTCGGCCGAGCGGCCGACCGAGATGGCGGCGCCCGTGGCCGCCGACGCGCGGGCCGCCGCGGTCAGGGCCGCGCGCTCGGCGGGCTCCCCGGGGTCGAGCGCCGCGAGTGCGCCGATGATGCCGGCCCGGACGCCGTCCACGCCTTCGGTGAGGTCCCTGACGATCTCCTCGGTGAGGGTCCGGGCGGCGGGGCCGGAGCCGGTCCCGGCCCGTGCCGGGTGGTAACCCCCCGACCCCATCACGATGTTGAGGCCGGTGACCGCGGAGATCCGGCGCAGCGCGGCCGGGCGGCGGCCGAGTCCGGCCGTCGTGACGTCGACGAGGGTGCCGCCGCCGGCGGCGCGGAACGCGGCGGCCTCGCCCGTGGCGAGTTCCTCGTCCCCGAGCAGCCAGTTGTCCCTGTTGGGCGCGCCCAGGGCGATCTCGCCGAGCAGGTCCATCGTCAGGGGGGCGTGGTACAGCCGCAGCCGGCTCGCGGCCGTGTCGTCAGGCGGGGCGAAGTCGCTCAGCAGGTGTTCGTGGGGGAGTACCGCACCCAGGGCGGCCGGCGGGACCTCGCCGGTGACGGTGACGACGGTCCCCGCGGTCGAGTCGGTGGTGGACATGGGGTCACGCTAACAGATGAGATACCTCATCGTATACGATTGCGTTCGAGCGAATGCCGGCACCGGTGCCGGTACCGGTGCCGCCCGTCTCTCGCGACTACTGTGCGGACTGCGACCGGTGCAGCGCGTCGGCGGTCGCGACCTTGTGCGCGCAGGCGGCCCGTTCGATCTCCTGCGCCGGCGCCTGCGCCGTGATCAGGTCCAGCAGCCGTTCGTGCTCCGCCACGGAACGGCGCGCCCGCCCCGGGACGTGGGAGAAGGTCGAGCGGCGCATGTGGTCCAGGCGCGCCCACTCGGCCTCCAGGAGGGAGACCAGGTGGGCGTCGGGGCAGTGCTCGTAGAGGGAGAAGTGGAACTCCCGGTTGAGCGCGGTGAAGGCGGCGGGATCGAAGTCCTCCAGTGCGGTGGTCATGCGGGCGTTGATCTCCCGTGACCGCTCCACGTGCCGGGCCGTCATGTGCGGCGCGGAGATCGCGGTCGCGTAGCCCTCCAGACGGGCCAGGACCTGCAGGGCGTGCTCCACCTGCGCGGCGTC
Organism: Streptomyces sp. NPDC059906; assembly: GCF_042730645.1. NCBI lineage: Bacteria > Bacillati > Actinomycetota > Actinomycetes > Kitasatosporales > Streptomycetaceae > Streptomyces > Streptomyces sp. NPDC059906. The sequence continues at coordinate 130,305 of NZ_JBHWKU010000010.1, read as the reverse complement.
GAAGACCGCCACCCGTGCGCCGATGTTGCGCACGACCTCGACGAGCCCGTCGGACTGCAGTCTGCGCAGGGCCTCGCGCAGCGGGATCGTGCTGACCCCGGTCTCCCGCGCGAGCTGGCTGAGGACCAGCCGGTACCCGGGTCCGTACGTCCCGTCGAGGATGCGCGAGCGCAGCAGCTCATAGCTGACCTCGGCCTTCGATCCCTTGGAACGGGCTTGCTTCTGCGTGGCGCTCATGCCTGCTTCCCTACCCCGGGCCGGGCCACCGCAGCGCGGGACCCGGCCGTGTACTCGTGCGTTCACCCTGCGAGGGCTTCCAGGACTGTACGGCGGAACGCGTCCCCGGCGAGCACCTCGTGGTGATCGCCGGGCACGGTGATCAGCTCCGCCCCCTCGGCGAGGCCGACCACCCGCTCGATCCCGCGGGTCATCATGTCGTCCTCCCCGGCGACGAAGACGGGCGGTACCTCGCCCGCCCAGGACCGGGGTGCGAACGGCGTGTCGCGCAGCCCCTCGACGCACCGGGCCAGACCAGCGGCCCGGGCCCCGTGCGCCCGCACCATGCCGGCGATCGCCGCGGTGAACGGGTCCGCCGGCTCGGTGCCGTCGGCAACCGCGCGGTGGAGCGCGGCCACCCGCACCGCCTGGAACGGTTCGGCGGGGCCGAGCCCGCCGAGGACCGTGCGGCGCGGCCGGCCGGGTGCCGCCGCCGGCAGCTCCCAGGCGAGCCTGGCGCCCAGCGAGTACCCGACCGTGTCGAACGCCCCGACGCCCGCCGCGTCCAGCACGGCGACCAGGTCCGCGACCAGCGCCCCGGCGCCCGCCTCGGCGGCCGACGACGGGGCCGGGCTGTCCCCGTGGCCCCGCAGGTCGGGCACGATCACCTCGCGCCCGGTCGCGGCCAGTGCGGGGGCGATACCGGTCGCCACCCAGTCCCGGTGGCCGTCGGATCCGAAGCCGTGCACGAGCAGTACGGGGAGCCGGGCGGAGGTCCGGGCGGCGGCCCCGGCGGGGACCCGGCCCCCGAACCGGTCGGGGGCCGGGTCGGGGGCCGGGTCAGGGGCCGGGTCGGGAGTGAACGTGCGGACGGACAGGCCGGTCCGGCTGTGCGTCTCTCGGGTCTCTCGCATCCTTCGCACCTCTTCAGCTCTCACCATGGGTTCGTTATCGTGCATGATAACGTATACGATTAATCCTGCGACAAGCGCCTGACACAGCTCACGCCCAGGGAGAACTCCCATGCCGCATCCGCTGGGAACCCAGCCCTCGAAGATCATCGCCGTCCACCTCAACTACCGCTGCCGGGCGAAGGAACGGGGACGCGTCCCCGAGCAGCCGTCCTACTTCCTCAAGCCCCCCTCCTCGCTCTCCGGAACCGGTGACGCCCTCGTGCGCCCCCGCGGCTGTGAACTCATGGCCTACGAAGGGGAGATCGCGCTGGTCGTCGGCCGACGCGCGCACCGGGTCACGCCGGAACAGGGCTGGAGCCACGTCGCCTGGGTGACGGCCGCCAACGACGCCGGTGTCTACGACCTGCGCCACGCCGACCGCGGCTCCAACCTGCGCTCGAAGGGGGCCGACGGCTTCACCCCCCTCGGCCCCCGGCTGCTGGACGCCGCCGGACTCGACCCCGCCGCGCTGCGGCTGCGGACCTGGGTCAACGGCGAACCGGTGCAGGACGCCGACACCTCGACGCTGCTCTTCCCCTTCGGCGACCTGATCGCCGACCTCTCCCGCCTGGTCACCCTCGAGCCGGGCGACGTCATCCTCACCGGAACCCCGGCCGGCGCCTCCGTGGTGGTGCCCGGCGACGTCGTCGAGGTCGAGGTCACCGCCCCGGACCGGGAGATCTCCACCGGCCGGCTGCGCAACACCGTGACGGACGCCGGTCAGGACCTGGCCGGCTGGGGTGCCATGCCCCGCGTCGACGCCGCACTGCGCGCCGACGCCCGGGGCACGGCCCGTCCGGACGAGCCCGCCCTGGACCCGGACATCGCCGCGGCGCTGCGCGGCCTGGCCACCGCCACCCTCAGTTCCCAGCTGCGCAAGCGCGGCCTGGCACACATGACGATCGACGGCGTCCGCCCCGCCGACCCCGCCGCCAAGCTGGTCGGCACCGCGCACACCCTGCGCTACCTGCCGCTGCGGGAGGACCTCTTCGAGAGATTCGGCGGCGGCATGAACGCCCAGAAGCGCGCCGTCGAAGAACTGCGCCCGGGCCAGGTGCTCGTGATGGACGCCCGCCGGGACCCCACGGCCGGCACCCTCGGCGACATCCTGGCCCTGCGCGCCAGGACGCGGGGCGCGGCCGGGGTCGTCACCGACGGGGCGCTGCGGGACAGCGCCGCGGTGGCCGCCCTGGGCCTGCCGACGTACTACGCCGCCGAGCACCCCGCCGTCCTGGGCCGCCGGCACGTCCCCTGGGAGACCGGTGTCCCGATCGCCTGCGGCGGAGCGCTCGTCCAGCCCGGCGACATCCTCGTCGGCGACGCGGACGGTGTGGTCGTCGTCCCCCCGGACCTGGTCGAAGAGCTCGTCGCCGACTGCGCCGAACAGGAGCTCCAGGAGCGGTTCATCGCCGAGCAGGTGGCGGCGGGCGAACCGATCCCGGGCCTGTACCCGCTCGGCCCCGCCTGGCGGGACGCCTACCGGCACTGGCGCTCCCTCCAGCACTGACCCGCCCGCCGCGCCCCTCACCGCCGGCAGCCGCATCCCGCCCCCCCCCGGGGCCCAGACACCTCACGGATCACGGAGCAACCCATGAAGTTCCGCACCGACCCCGCCACCATCCGCGGGTCCATCGCCCCCGTCGTCACGCCGTTCACCGAGCAGGGCGCGGTCGACCACGACGGCCTGCGCGGCCTGATCCGCTGGCAGCTCGAGTCGGGCTCGCACGGCATCTCCCTCGGCGGTTCCACCGGCGAGCCGTCCGCGCAGAGCACCGCCGAACGCATCGCCGCGATGCGCACCGCGGCGGACGAGATCGGCGACCGGGTGCCGTTCCTGCCCGGCACCGGCTCGCACAAGCTCGACGAGACCCTGGAGATCACCGCCGCCGCCCGGGACCTCGGCGCGGACGCCGCCCTCGTCATCACCCCGTACTACGCGCGGCCCACCCAGGAGGCGCTGTACCAGTGGTACGCCACCGTGGCCCGCGAGTTCCCCGACCTGCCGGTCGTCGCCTACAACGTGCCCTCGCGCACCGCCGTCGACATCGCGCCGCAGACCGTCAAGCGGCTCTTCACCGACTTCGACAACTTCGTCGGCGTCAAGGAGACCACCAAGGACTTCGAGCACTTCTCCCGCGTCCTGCACGCCTGCGGCCGTGAGCTGCTGGTCTGGTCCGGGATCGAGCTGCTCTGCCTGCCGCTGCTCGCGCTCGGCGGCGCCGGTTTCGTCTCCGCGGTGGCCAACCTGGCCCCCACCGCGGTGGCCCGGATGTACGAGCTGTGGGAGGCCGGCGAGTTCGACGCGGCACGGGACCTGCACTACCGGCTGCACCCCCTGGTCGACCTGCTGTTCGTCGAGACCAACCCGGCCCCCGCGAAGTGGGTGCTCCAGCGGCAGGGCCGGATCGACTCGGCACACGTACGGCCGCCGCTCACCCCGCCCACCGAGGACGGCCTCGCCCGCATCCGCACGCTGCTCGCCGAGGGCGGCGACCTCACCCAGCAGCTCTGACCCTTCCGGAACGAAAAGAGACGCCATGTCCACGAACCCGGCCGGGCACCGCCCGGACGACCTGCCCGAGCGGATCCGCCACTGGATCGGCGGCGCACTCCTCGACAGCGCCGACGGCCGCACCTTCCCCGTGTGCGACCCCGTCTCCAACTCCCCCTACGCCACCGCGGCGGCCGGCGGCCGCGCCGACGTGGAGCGCGCCGTCACCGCGGCCCGGACGGCCTTCCCCGCCTGGTCGAAGCTGGGCAACCGGGAACGCGCCCGGCTCCTGTACCGGATCGCCGACGCCGTCGAGGCGCGCGAGGAGCGCCTGGCCGCGCTGGAGACCTTCGACTCCGGCCTGCCCATCACCCAGGCCAGGGGCCAGGCCCGGCGGGCCGCCGAGAACTTCCGCTACTTCGGCGACGTCGTCGTCGCGCTCGGCGAGGAGGCCTTCCGGGCCGGCGACCAGCAGATCAACTACGTCGTCCGCAGCCCCGTCGGCGTCGCGGGGCTCATCACCCCCTGGAACACGCCCTTCATGCTGGAGAGCTGGAAGCTGGCCCCGGCGCTGGCCTCCGGCTGCACCCTCGTCCTCAAGCCGGCCGAGTGGACTCCGCTGTCCGCGAGCCTGTGGCCCGAGATCCTCGACGAGGCCGGTGTGCCGGCCGGCGTGGTCAACATCGTCCACGGCATCGGCGGGGAGGCGGGACAGGCCCTGGTGGACCACCCGCAGGTGCCGCTGATCTCCTTCACCGGCTCCACGGACACCGGCCGGCACATCGTCCGCAGCTCCGCCGCGCACCTGAAGACCACGTCGATGGAGCTGGGCGGCAAGTCCCCGGTCGTGCTCTTCGCCGACGCCGACCTCGACGCGGCCCTGGACTCGGTCGTCTTCGGCGTCTTCTCGCTCAACGGCGAACGCTGCACCGCGGGCTCCCGCGTCCTGGTGGAGCGCCCCGTGTACGAGGAGTTCACCCGCCGCCTGGCCGAGCGCGCCGAACGCGTACGGGTCGGCCTGCCCGCCGACCCGGCCACCGAGGTCGGCGCGCTGGTGCACGCCGAGCACTACGCGCGCGTCCTGGAGTACGTCGAGACCGGGCAGCGGGAGGCCAAGCTGGTGGCCGGCGGCGCCCGCCCCGAGCACCTGCCGGAGGGCAACTACCTCCAGCCGACCGTCTTCGCCGACGTCCCCCGTGACGCCCGCATCTTCCAGGAGGAGATCTTCGGCCCGGTCGTGGCCGTCGCCCCCTTCGACGACGAGGCGGAGGCCGTGGAACTGGCCAACGCCACCGAGTACGGCCTCGCGGCCTACGTGTGGACGTCCGATCTCAAGCGCGGACACCGCGTCGCACACGCGGTCGAATCCGGTATGGTCTGGATCAACTCCCACAACATCCGCGACCTGCGGACCCCCTTCGGCGGAGTGAAGTCCTCCGGTCTGGGCCGGGAGGGCGGAGCGCACAGCATCGACTTCTACACCGAGTCGAAGATCGTCCACGTCATGCTCGGCGAGCCCCACACCCCCCGCTTCGGCGCGTCCTGACCCCCAAGGAGCCGTACCCATGAGTACACCTCCCGACGTCGTCCGCTCCGCCTACGCCCAGCTGGTCGTCACCGACCTGGACCGGGCGCGCTGGTTCTGGGGCGACATGCTCGGTTTCCACATCCAGTACGAGGACGAGACCCTGCTGTGCCTGCGCGGCACCGACGAACTCACCCATCACTCCCTCGTGCTGCGCAAGGGGGAGACCGCGGCCCTGGACCACATCTCCTACCGGGTCCGCACCCCCGAGGACGTCGACCGCGCCGAACAGTACTTCCGCGCCCTCGGCCGGCCCGTCCGCCGCGTTCCCAAGGGCGCGGGCACCCCGGGCGTCGGCGACGCCGTCCGGGTCGTCGACCCGCTCGGCTTCCCGGTGGAGTTCTTCCACGGCATCGAGCGCGCCGAGCGCCTCATCCAGCGCTACGACCTGCGCCGCGGCGCCGAGATAGCCCGCCTGGACCACTTCAACATCTGCACCCCCGACATACCCGCCGCCTACGCCCACTACAAGGCACTCGGCTTCGGCTGCTCGGAAACCATCGAGGGCGACGAGCACGAGCTGTACGCGGCCTGGATGTACCGCAAGCAGACCGTCCACGACGTCGCCTTCACCGGCGGCGCGGGCCCCCGGCTGCACCACGTGGGCGTCGCCACCCACGAGTCCCACCAGGTGCTGCGCACCGCCGACCTCTTCGGCTCGCTGCGCCAGGAGCACCACATCGAGCGCGGCCCCGGCCGGCACGGTGTCTCCAACGCCTTCTACCTCTACCTGCGCGACCCCGACGGCCACCGGGTGGAGATCTACACCTCCGACTACTACACCGGCGACCCCGACCACGAGACCTACCGGTGGAACGTCCACGACGACCGCCGCCGCGACTTCTGGGGCAACGCGGTGATCGAGTCCTGGTACAAGGAGGCGTCCGGGGTCCTCGACCTCGACGGCCGCCTCCAGCCCGTCGCCGAGGCGGTGCTGGACGAGTCCGCCGTACAGGTCGGCGCCGACGGCCTGGGCATCGTCGAGCCGGGCGGCCAGGACGGCTGACACACCGACGCCGAAGGGCCGGACCGCACGCGGTCCGGCCCTTCGGCTTGGGCGGTCGTCAGTGACGGGCGCCGCGATGCTCCCCCGCCCCGTCGCAACGGTGTGCGCGGGCCGGCGGACGGTCACCGTCCCGACGCAGCCGGGGCCGTACGGCGGTCCACACGAGCAGGCACGCGACGCCGGTGGCGACGGACATGGTGAGGGCCATCGTCAGGTCGGCCGCCCCGCCGAGCGCGACGACGGGCGCGACCACCGGGCCCACGGCGAAGCTCGACATGCCGAGCAGCGCCGCCGCCGTACCGGCGCGGTCACCGTGCCCGGAGAGGGCGAGCGCCGAACTGTTGGGGCTGATGACGCCGTAGCAGAACAGCACCAGCGCGAGCACGAGCAGCAGCGCGGTCAGACCGGCACCGGCGACCACCGTGCCGAGCAGGCCCAGCGCGCCGACGGCGGTCGCCGTCGTGCCGAGGACGTACATGCGCGCGGGTCCGGCCCGGCGGACGACACTCCGGTTGAACAGCGAACCGAACACCGCGACGACCGCGTTCGCCGCGAAGACGGCACCGAACGCCTGGGGGCTGAGGTGGAAGCCGTCCTGCAGCACGAAGCTGATGGACGCCAGGTAGGTGAAGAAGGCCGTGCCGGTGCACGCCCCCACCAGCAGGTAGCAGACGAAGAGGCGGTCGCGCAGGACCGTGCCGAACCGCCGTCCGGTCTCGGCGAAACCGCCCGCGTGCCGTGCACCGGCCGGCAGGGTCTCGGGCAGCAGCGTGCCCGCGACGACCAGGAGTACGGCGCCGACGCCGGCCAGGACGACGAACAGGCCCCGCCAGTCCATGACCGCGGCGAGCTGCCCACCCGCCACCGGCGCGACGATCGGGGCCAGTGCCCCGACCAGCCCGAGCAGGCTGAGCAGCCGCGCCAGCTCGATGCCGGACGCGGTGTCCCGGGCGGCGGCGAGGGCGACGACGATCCCCGCCGAACCGGTGAGACCTTGCAGGAACCGCGTCACGAGCAGGATCTCGATCGTGGGCGCGAACGCGCACAGCAGCGAGAACACCGTGAAGAGGGCGATGCCCCACAGCAGGGGCCGCCGTCTGCCCAGCCGGTCGCTGAGCGGACCCGTCACGAGCTGGCCGAGCGCGAGCCCGAGCATGCACACCGACATGGACGCCTGGGCGAGGCTGTCACTGGTGTGCAGGTCCTTGGCGAGCTGGGGCAGCAGCGGCATGGAGAGGTCCATCGACAGCGGCCCGAACACCTCCAGCGACCCCAGGACGAACGCGGCGCGGCGCGCGCTCATGACACGCGCCGCGCCGCGTTCCGCGGATGCGGTCACCGGGACCGGCCGTCGGTGTGCAGGACCCGCCGCATCCAGGACTCCCGGGAGGTCACGGCGGCCCGGGACACCTCGGCGTCCGGGGAGAAGCCCGTGAAGCCGTGGTAGCCGCCGGACCAGACGTGCAACTCCGCCTGCCCGCCGGTGGCCCAGATCCGGGTGGCGTAGTCGACCGCCTCGTCGCGGAACACCTCGGCCGCGCCGACCGAGATGTAGGCGGGAGGCAGCCCGGACAGGTCGTCGGCGCGGGCGGGCGCCGCGTAGGGGGAGACGGCGTCGGTGCCCCGGTCCGCGCCCAGCAGCGCGTCCCACGCCGTGTCGTTGTTGTTGCGGTCCCAGATGCCGATGCCGTCGTACTGCCGGCTCGACACCGTGGTGTTGCGGTCGTCGAGCATCGGACAGTCCAGCAGCTGCCCGGCCAGGGCCGGCCCGCCGCGGTCCCGGGCCATCAGGGCCAGCGCCGCGCTCAGGCCGCCGCCCGCGCTCGCCCCGCCGACCAGGAGGCGGTCGGGGTCCGCACCCAGGGCGGCGGCGTTCTCGGCGAACCAGACCAGACCGGCGTAGCAGTCCTCCGCGGCGGCGGGCGCGGGATGCTCGGGGGCGAGCCGATACTCGACGCTCACGGCGACGGCACCGGAATTCACGACCTCCTCGACCAGCCCGGCGATGCCGAAGAAGCGGTTGCCGAGCACCATGCCGCCCCCGTGGATGCCGTAGATGCCGGGCGCGTCGCGGGCACCCCCACGAGGACGCAGGACCGTCAGCTCCACCTCCGGCGCGCCGGCCGGACCGGCCACGCTCACGTGCTCGAAGTCCACCGGGTTCGCGCCGATGGCCTCCTCGACGGGCGGCACGATCGTGGCGAAGTGCGCGCGGTTGGCGAGGATCGTGTCCGACCGCAGCGGAATCCGCTCGATGAGTTCGCGGCAGGCCGCGAGGCCCGGTTCGAGGTGCGGGTCGTAGGGGACCGGTACGGGGACGGCGCCGGGCCGTGGCCGCGAGGGGGTCGTGTGTCGTGGTGTGGTCACGGTCAGGGGCCTTCCGGGTCCACGATGCCGCGATCGCACCAGAACGGGTCGACGAGGGACCGCAGTTCGTCGGCCCCGACGCGCCGCACCAGCTCCAGGGCGCCGAGGTTCTGCCGGACCTGCTCCAGCCGGGTGGCACCGACGAGCGTCGTGACGTTGGCGGGATGGCTCAGCGTGAACGCGATCGCGAGCTGCGCGGGCGTGGTGCCCAGCTTGCCGGCGAGTTCCGTGACGCCCGCAACGGTCGCCACGATCGCGTCGCGGATCGCACCGGGGTCGCGGCCGATCTCCCGGCCGGGTGTGGTGCGCCCGGCGAGGATGCCGCCCTCCAGGACGTCGGACGCCTGCATGCCGAACCCTTCGGCGAACAGCTCCGCGAACGGCTCCCCGTCGGGGATCGCGCGCCGTGCCAGGCTGTACTTCAGCTGCGCGATCTGCGGTCCGGGAACTCCACGTTCGGCGGCGATCCGGCGCAGGGCGCGGATGTTCGAGGCCGACCAGTTGTTGACGCCCCAGGCGCGGATCAGCCCGTCCCGGGTGAGGCCGGCCAGGTCGTCGACCAGGTCCTCCAGGCGTACGTCGTCGCGCCGCAGGTCGCCGAGGACCACCAGGTCGGCGTGGTCGAGCCCGGTCCGCAGGAACGCGTTCTTCAGCTGCGGGGCGAACCCGTCGGCGCCGAAGCCCTCGATCCACAGCTTCACCGACGCCAGGTAACTGTCCCTGGGGGCTCCGGTGGCCCGCATGATCGCGCCCCACAGCACGTCGGTGAAGACGGGGGGCGCGCCGGGCAGGCCGTACACACCGACGTCGAACAGGTTGACGCCCTCGTCGAGTGCGTGCCGCACCATGGCGACGGCGTCCGCGAAGTCCATCCGGTCGAAGGTGTGCCACGAGCCGAGGGACAGCACCGACGCCTCGAGGTCGCTGGTGCCGATCCGGCGCCGGGGGAGCGGGGTGGTGGTCATGTGCGTGGTTCCTTTCTCCGGACCGCTCAGGCGAGCCGGGGATCGATGACGGCCTTGATCTCCTCGTGCCGGTGCATCGCGGCGATGCGGGCGGACGCCTCGGAGAGGCCGACGGGCTTGCCGAACAGCCTGTCCCAGGGCATGCGGTCGGCGAACGAGGTGAAGAATCCGATGGCCTCGTGGTAGTCGGCGATGTCGCCGTTGAGGGAACCGGTGATGCTCAGTTCCTTGCCCATCACCGTGCCCAGCGCGAGGGGTTCGGCGTCCGGACCGGTGCTGCCCACGACGACGACGCGGCCGCGTTGCGCGGCCATCTCCACCGCCTCCCGGCCCACCGACGGAGCGCCGGCGAAGTCGAGGACCAGGTCGGCACCGCGGCCGCCGGTCAGCTCCCGCACCCGGTCGACCACGGCCTCCGAGCCGTCGGCGATGTCCACCGTCTCGTCGGCGCCGAACTCGTGGGCCAGCGCGAGCCGTTCTGGGGGCGCGCCGACGGTGATCACGCTGCCGGCGCCGCTGAGATACGCCACCGCCGTCGCGAACAGGCCGAGCGCCCCCGAACCCTGGACGACGACGCGGGACCCGGGGCGCACCCCGCCGGCCCGCGAGAACGCCCTGAGCACGGTCTTCGCCGCACAGCCCGCCATCGCGGCCCAGGTGTCGGGGATCTCCGGTGGCAGCAGCAGCTTGGCCGCGCCCGGGACGACATAGGCGTACTCGCACAGGCCGGCCGTGGCGTGCGGCGGGACGTCGGCACGCTGCAGGAACCCGTAGCCCCGTGCGGAGCAGGCGACCGGTTCGCGCAGCACCGTGCAGCCGTGGCACGCGCCGCAGGTCGACTCCGACCAGCCGATGCGGTCACCGACGGACAGCTCGCGGCCCAGTGCGTCCCGGGTGTCCTCGCCGAGTGCGACGATCTCGCCGACCATCTCGTGGCCGAGCACCATCGGCAGCATGCCGGGGAAGGTCATCCTGCCCGACCAGATCTCGATGTCGGTGCCGCACAGGGTTGTGCAGACGATGCGCACGACGGCGGCGCCGCGTTCCGGTCCGGGCGGCAGGGGCAGGTCGGTGAGGTCCAACGAAGCGCCGTGCGCGGTGAGTACGGCGGCGCGTGTCGAGGAGGGAAAGTCCATCACAGCTCCTTCGTATCGAGCGGATCAAGGGCTCGACGATGGGTTAGTCTACGACTGTCGACTCAAATGTCGAGACCCTGAGAGCGACGAGGAGCACCCGTGCGCACAGCCGACGGAGACGCCCGAACTGCACCGGCCGACCTGATCCTGCGAGGGGGTGTCGTCCATACCCTGGAGCCGGACAGCCGCAGGGCGACGGCCGTCGCCCTGCGCGACGGGACCGTCGCCCGGGTCGGTGACGACCCCGAGGTGCTGGCGCTCGCCGGCCCGGCCACCGAGGTCGTGGACCTGGCCGGACGTGCCGTCCTGCCCGGCATCAACGACGCCCATCTGCACGCCACCTGGCTGGGCGCCATGTGGCCCGACACCCTCTTCGGCGACCACGCCGTCCCGGGCGCGCCCCGGGAGCGCCCGCTCCTCGACGACGCCCAGCGCCGCCGGGCCATCCTGCGCGCCGGGGAACTCGCCGCCTCGCTCGGCATCACCAGCTACACCGAGCCCGGCCTCGGCCCCGGCGAGGACCACGGGCCGACCGGCGCCTTCGGCACCTCGGTCGCCGAGCAGTACCGCGCGCTCGCGGCCGAGGGGAAGCTCCGGGCCCGGGTCACCGTCCTGTGGCTGTACGGCGAGCTCGACGGGCCGAGCGACCTGGAGCACTTCCTCACCGGACTGGCCGCCACCGACGGCGCGACCAGCGACCCGCGGTGGCTGCGGTTCGCGGGCGTCAAGATATTCGCCGACGGCATCCCGCCGATGCGGTCGGCCTACACGCACCACTGCTACGCCGACGGCGTCAGACCGTCCCTCCTCGTGGCGGGCGCCGACGACGCCGAGCGCGAGGCCAACCTGACGCGGATGATCGTCGCCGCGCACCGTGCGGGCAGGCAGGTGGGCGTGCACGCCACCGGGGACCGGTCCATCGACGTCGCACTCGACGCGGTCGAGCGGGCCAGGGCCGAGCACGATGCCGACCTGGGGCACTACATCATCCACGGCGACCTCGTCACGGGGCCCCAGCTGCGCCGGATGGCCGCACTCGGGGTGGGTCTCGACACCCAGCCGGAGATCGCGGTGCGCACGCGTTCCCTGGTGGACGACGCACTCGGCCCGGGCTCGGCGGCGGCGGCCTGGCCGCTCCAGGCGGCGTTCGACGCGGGCGTGTCCATGTGTCTGACCTCCGACGCGCCCGTGCTCTCCCCGGACTGGCGGCGCCAGATCGCCGCCGCCGACGAGTGGATGGGGGCCGCGGCCGATCCGCGGGCGCGGATGGAGCGGCTCCTGCGCTGCTACACGGTGGAGCCGGCCCGCCAGGACGCCGCCGCGTCCTGGAAGGGAACACTCGCGCCGGGGATGGCGGCCGACCTGTGCGTCCTGGCGGCGGACCCGCTCTCCCTGAGCCCCGCCGAACTGCCCGACGTCGAGGTGGAACTGACCGTGGTGGACGGCGAGGTCGTCCATGAGCACGGGGTGCGCGTCCCGCAGGCGGAGAGCGTCTGATCCCCGGCCGGCCGTGTGACTTGCCGCGGCCCCGGAGCGGCCCGCTCGCCCGCTCCGGGGCCGCCGTGGCCACCCGCCCGCCGCCTACGTGAGCAGCTGGCCCCCGTCCACCGGAAGGCTGGTACCCGTGATGTGCGCGGCGGTGTCTCCGGCGAGGAAGACGGCCGCCGCGGCGACGTGGTCCACCGCGGCCAGCCGCTTCAGCGGGATGCGGTCCTCCCACGCCCTGCGCTGCGGCGAGCCCTCCGGCATGCCGGCCGCCAGCATCTCGGTGAGCACCGGGCCGGGCGCCACGGCGTTGACGCGGATGCCGTGCCCGGCCAGCTCGATCGCGGCCCAGCGGGTGAGCGCGTCCACGGCCGCCTTGCTGCTCTCGTAGCCGCCCATGCCCGGGGTCGGCTGCCGCCCGCCGATCGAGGAGATGTTGACGACCGCCCCGGCGACACCGGCGTCGACCATCCGCCGGGCCGTGTGCTGCGTCATCAGGAACGTGCCCACCACATTGGTGCGCAGGATGGTGTCCAGGTCGGCGCCGGGCAGCTCCAGCAGTGCTCCGTGCAGGGTGAGCAGTCCGGCGTTGTTCACCAGCACCTCGACCGGCCCGAACCGGTCCTGGACCGCGTCCAGTCCACGGGCGACCGAGCGCTCGTCGGTGATGTCGAGGGCCAGGTCGTGCACGCCCAGGTCCTCGGCCGTCGCCGTGACGCGCTCCGCGTCCCGGTCGGCGATCACCACTGTGTCCCCGGCCGCCGCGAAGGCCGCCGCCACCCCCCGGCCGATCCCGCCCGCTCCGCCGGTCACGAGCACGGTGCGTGTGCGCTTCATCTTCACTCCCCTCGCGCCGAGACCTCTGTCACGGCGGTCCGATTTATAGTATACAAGCGTAGACGAAAAAGCCGAGGCTTCGGGAGGAGCTTTGAGCGCTCAACAGTCTGTTCCCCGCCGCCGGTTGGGGCCCGATGGCCCTGATGTGCCGGTGCTGGCGCTGGGGTCATGGAACACCTGGGACCGGATGGACTTCGACGACGCGGTGTCCCTGGTCGCCCGGGCCGCCGAACTGGGCTGCGCCTTCTTCGACGTCGCGCACTACGACATGGGCCCCCACGCGGAGAACGCCCGCACGGACCTGATCTTCGGCCGCGCCGTACGGGAGGCCGGACTGGCGCGCCCCGACTGGCAGTTCTGCGGGAAACTCTGGCTCTGGGACTATCCCGGCACCGGATTCGCGCAGCAGCTGGACACGTCCCTGGAACGGATCGGGGTCGAGCGGGCCGACATGGTCGTCGTCGGGGACTATCTCGGCGACCTCGACGTCGAGCGGGTCGTCACCGACGTCGCCGAGCAGATCGACGCGGGCCGGTTCACCACCTGGGGCGTGAACAACTGGCGCTACCCCGACCTGCGGGCGGCGATCGACACCGCCCGTGCGCGGGGACTGGTGCCACCCTCGTTCGCCCAGCTCAAGTACGGCCTGGTCCGCAGGTCGATGGCCGAGGGCCGCTACTACGCCCCGCTGTTCGAGTCCGGCGAACTGGCCCTCCAGGCGTCCGACGTCTTCGAGGGCGGCATCCTGGCCGGCAAGCTCCGTCCGGACCGCAAGATCGGCGCCGACGTCGGCGGCATCCGGGAGCGCATCGCCGCGTCCTACGGCGAGGTGCGCCGGCTGGCCGACGCGTTCGGCGCCTCGCCCGCGCAACTGGGCATCGCCTTCTGCCTGGCCAACCCCGCGACCGCGAACGTCCTCGTCGGTGTGTCCAGGCAGGCGCAACTGGAGGACAACGTCCAAGCCGTCGCGCTGCTCGAACGGGTCGGCGCCCCGGCGCTGCGCCGTGCCGTGGCGGACCTGTGGCTCGACCGCGACGTCGCCGCGGACGGCACCTGGTGACCGTGGCGGCGCCCGGCCGACGCCCACAGCCCCGCCCCACCGTCGTACTACACCACTTCAGGAGAACCTCATGACCACGTCCGAATCGCCCGTCACCTTCACCACGTCTGCCGCCCCCGACCGCATCGTCGACATCGCGATCGGATACATGGGAGCCAAGCAGCTCTTCGCCGCCGCCCGCACCGGCCTCTTCCGCGCCCTCGCCGAAGGGGAGCGCGACGTGGCCCAACTCGCCTCCGTGACCGGTCTCAGCGAGCGGATGGCCCGGATCCTCGCCGACGCCATGAACGGACTGGGGCTGCTGGAGCGCGAGGGGGGCCGCTACCGGCTGGCACCGGACGCCGCCGCCCACCTGACGGGCGAGGGCGAACTGGACCTGCACCCCTTCCTCGGCTTCCTGAACGAGATCAGCTACGGGCACTGGCTGCAGTTCGACACCACGGTCGACACGGCCAAGCCCGGCGAACTGGAGATGGACGAGGGGCGCTGGGGGACCTTCATGGGCGGCGTCATGCGGTACAACGCACTGCACGCCGCCATGCTGGCCCGGTCCTTCGACTTCGGGCCCTACCGGAACCTGCTGGACCTCGGCGGCCTCTCGCCGGACTTCACCCTCGGGGCCCTGCGGGCCAACCCCGGACTGAGGGCCCGCTTCGTCTTCGACCCGGCCTCCACCGAGTCGCTCACCGAGGCGCTCGACGCGGCGGGTCTCGCCGACCGGGCGACGGTCGATCCCGCGCCCACCGACACGGCCCGGCCGGGCGGCGAGCACGACCTCGTGATGGTCAATCACGTGATCCACCGGTTCACCGCCGAGCAGAACCGCGCCATTCTCGCCAACGCCCGTGCCGCCGCCCGCCCCGGCGCGACCCTGCTCCTGCTCGACTTCCTGCTGGACGACGACGACCGCCAGCGCCCGATCGACGCGCTGCACGCCGGCGAGTACTTCGTCATCGACGGCACGGTCGTCTACCCGGAGTCCGACGTCACCGCCTGGCTGGAGGCGGCGGGCTGGCGCCGGCGCGAGGTGATCGCACTGCCCGGAAGTCCGCGCGTCGTCGTCGCAGAGGCCGTCTGACCTGCACTTCGTTGCTCGGGCTCGACCTGGCTCCGCCGCTTGCCAATTGGCTGTGGCGGAGCCATTGTCTTTTTCGCCGACGCCCGTAGACTAACGGCCACGACACGTGAGGTGGCGGGCAGGGGAACACTTCCGCGCACCCACTCCCCATCTGTGCGCCGAGCGCTGTGACGGCGAGAGGGCGGGCGGTTTCCCCTCCCGGATCGATCTGGCCAGCGCCCCTTCTTACGCGAGAGAAGACTCCATGAAGCGAATCTGGAGAGCCACACTCGTCGCGGTCGCCGCGTTCGCGATGGCCGCGTGCACGAACACCACCACGCCCACCGGGTCCACCGCCGACGAGGACATCAAGATCGGCACCCTCCTCGACGTCACGTCCTGGGACCCGGCCCAGGCCGACATCGGCTTCGACGGCCCCTACCTGTCGGCCCTCTACGACCCGCTGGTCGCCCTGGACAAGAACTCCAAGCCCGTCCCCGGACTCGCCAAGGCATGGAAGTACTCGCCGGACCACCTGACGCTCACCATGGACCTGCGCACCGGCGTGAAGTTCACCGACGGGCAGGTCTTCGACGCCACGGCGGCGGTGAAGAACCTCCAGCACCTCAAGGCCGGCGTGCGCTCCGGTGCGACCTACGCCAACGTCGGCGATATCGAGAAGGTCGACGAGGACACGATCGCCCTCCACCTGAAGAAGAAGGACGACGCCCTCCTCTACTACATGGGCGTGGGGCGCAGCTGGATGGCCTCGCCCGCCGCCATCGAGGCCGGCTCGCTCGCCACCCAGCCGGTCGGCTCGGGCCCGTACACCTACGACAAGGGCAAGTCGACGCCGGGTTCGGAGTACGTCTTCAGCAAGAAGTCCGGGCACTGGGACGACAAGACCTATCCCTTCGCCAGCGTGCACGTGCTGCCCATCGCCGACCCGACCGCCAGCTTCAACGCCATGCTCTCCGGCCAGCTGGACATCGCCTACGCCAACGCCCAGGACATCCCCCGGGCCAAGGACAACGGCTGGAACATCGCGTCGGACGTCGCCACCTGGGTGGGTATCCAGTACACCGACCGCACCGGGAAGCAGCTGAAGCCGCTGGGCGACATCAGGGTGCGACGGGCCCTCAACCACGCCTTCGACGGTGCGGCCATGCTCAAGTCCGTGGGCCAGGACGCCGGGGTGGCGACCAACCAGGTGTTCCCCGCCCGCCGGCCGGTGTACGACGCGGCGCTCAACGACCGGTACGCGTTCGACCTGGACAAGGCCAAGCAGCTCATGGCCGAGGCCGGCTACCCGGACGGGTTCAAGGTGACGATGCCGATGTCGTCGATCTTCCAGCCGTGGCAGCCCTCCGTCCAGCAGACCCTCGGCAAGCTCGGCATCAAGGTCACCTGGAAGAACATGTCGCCGCCCGACTACCAGAAGAACGCCGCCACCTACCCGATGTTCATCGCGGTCCTCGCCCTCGACTCCAACCCGGCGGCCTCGGTGGACGGCCGGATCACCTCCGAGCAGTGGTTCAACCCGAACCCCTCGACCGAGGACTTCCCCAAGGTCGACGAACTGGTCGGCAAGATCGAGGAGGCCACCGGCGAGGCACAGCTGCCGCTGATCCGCCAACTCAACGAGGAGATCACCGACCAGGCATGGCAGGACGTCTGGTACCAGGCGAACAACACCTACTTCAGCGTCAAGGGCATCAAGGTCACCCCGATCACCGGAATGATGTTCCCGACCCTGCGGTTCGTCCAGCGCGGCTAGTACCTGTTCCGGCGCAGCTGGTACCTGTTCCGGCGCGGGCCGCCCGGCCGACGGGCGGCCCCGCCCTCAGAGGGGCCCCTACATGATCAGATTCACGATCCGGCGACTGCTGTCGGGAGTAGTCCTCCTGCTCGTCGTCTCGTCCGCCACCTTCTTCCTGGCGCACCTGGCCATCGGCGACCCCACCGCCGGCCTGCTCGGAAACAACGCCACACCGGCCCAACGGGCGGCGCTGCACGAGCGGCTCGGCCTGGACCGCCCCCTGTTCACCCAGTTCTGGGACTGGTTCTCGCACGCCGTCCGCGGCGACTTCGGTACGTCGTGGCGCAACTTCCAGCCCGTCTCGGACCAGATCGCCCTGCGCGTCCCGGTCACGCTCTCGGTCGTGCTGGCCGCCACGCTCCTCGCCGCCGTCGTCGGACTCGCCGTCGGCATCGCCACCGGGCTGCGGCCGGGCGGCGTACTCGCCCGCGTGCTCAAGCTCGCCTCGGTCGTGCTGTTCGCCCTCCCCGGGTTCTGGGTCAGCCTCATGCTCGTCATGACGTTCGCGGTCCGGCTCAAGTGGTTCCCCGCGGTGGGCTACGTCCCGCTGACCCAGTCACCCTCCGCGTGGCTCAGCTCCATCACCCTGCCGTCGGTCGCCCTGGCCCTCGCCGCGATCGTGATGATCGCCGAACAGCTGCGCAACGGCTTCCTCGAGGTCGGCAAGCAGGACTTCGTCCGGACCCTGCGGGCCCGCGGCCTGTCCTCCCGCCGGGTGACCCTGCACGTGCTGCGCAACGCCTCACCCGCCGCGCTCACCGTCCTCGCGGTGATGTTCGTCGGGCTGCTCGGCGGCGCCATCGTCGTCGAGATCATCTTCAACCTCCCGGGCATCGGCAGCCTCACCCAGTCGGCCTCCCAGATCGGCGACATCCCGATCCTGCTCGGCCTGACCGCCGTCACCGTCGTCTTCGTCGTCCTCATCAACTTCCTGCTCGACCTGGTGCTCGGGTGGATCAACCCGAAGGTGCGCGAGATATGACAGACGCCGTACTCCCCGCTCCGGACGAACCCGTCCGCGCCCATCAGCGACTCTGGTCGCGGTATCTGCGCCGCCCGCTCGGCGTCGCCGCCCTCGTGGTGTTCGTTCTCGTCGTCCTCGTGGGGCTGTTCGCCCCGCTGCTGGCCCCGCACGACCCCAACCTCGTCGACTACAACCTCACCCAGGCCCCGCCCAGCGCCGAGCACCTGATGGGCGGCGACTCCGCCGGCCGGGACATCTTCAGCAGGCTGCTGTACGGCGCCCGCACCACCGTCTACGGAGCCGCCGTCGCCTGCCTGGTGGGCGTGGGGCTCGGCGTGCCCGCGGGCGTGGCCGCCGGGTACTTCGGCGGCGTGGCCGACCGGATCTGCTCATGGATCAGCGACGGCGTGCAGTCCGTGCCCGGCATGATCGTCCTCCTCATCGTCGCCGCGGGCACCGGCGCCGACTTCACGGTGCTGATGGTGACGGTCGGCGCGTTCATGGCACCCGGCTACTACCGCATCTCCCGCTCCAGGGCACTCTCCGTGCGCAAGGAGCCCTACGTCGACGCGGCCCGCGTCGCGGGCCTCACCCACGCCGGGATCCTGCGCGCGCACATGCTCCGGGCCGTCCGCGCCCCCGTCATCATCCAGTCGGCGCTCACCGCGGGCATCGCGATGGGCATGCAGACCGGCCTGCAGTTCCTCGGCGTGGGCACCGCGTCCACCCCCGACTGGGGCCAGATGATGAACGACGGGTTCCGCACCATGGGGACCCATCCGCTGATCCTCCTGTGGCCGTCCCTCGCACTGGGCCTCACGATCGCCGCCCTCGCGTTCATGGGCTCGACCCTCGCCGACCTGGTGAGCGTACGCACCGAACCGGCGCCCCGCCGCCGCACCGAACCGCCCGGCGACACACAGACCGGGGCGACGTGCGCGACCAGCGGCGAACTGGCGCACACCGTCGAGCAGAGCGCGCTGCGCATCGAGAACCTTCGCGTCGGCTACGACACGGCACAGGGCGACAAGCAGGTCGTACGCGGGGTCAGCCTGGACGTCGCCCCCGGGGAAGTACTCGGCATCGTCGGCGAGTCGGGGTCCGGCAAGTCGCAGACCATGTTCTCCGCACTGGACCTGCTGCCCGCGGACGCCCGTACGGCCGCCGACGGCATCTGGATCGGCGGCCGGGCCGTCGGCGACCTGCCGCGCTCCGGGCGCCACGCACTGCTGGGCACCCGGATCGGCTACGTGCCGCAGGAGCCGATGAGCAACCTCGACCCCTGCTACACCGTCGGCCACCAGCTCACCGAACCGCTGCGCGCGGTGCACGGACTGAGCAGGGCCGAGGCGCGGGCCCGCGCGCGCGAGGTGCTGCTGCGGGTCGGCATCACCGATCCCGACCGGGTGCTGGCCTCCTACCCGCACCAGGTGTCCGGCGGCATGGCGCAGCGCGTCCTGATCGCGGGGGCGGTCGCCGGAAAGCCGGACCTGCTGGTCGCCGACGAGCCGACCACGGCACTGGACGTCACGGTCCAGGCCGAGGTGCTCGAACTGCTGCGTGAACTGCAGCAGGAGTACGGGATGGCGCTCGTCATCGTCACGCACAACTTCGGCGTGGTCGCCGACATCTGCGACCGGGTCGCGGTCATGAAGGACGGCCGGGTCGTCGAGTCCGGCACGGTCGAGCAGATCTTCGCCGAACCCGGCGACCCGTACACCGCGGAGCTGATCCGCGCCTCGCAGGACGACACCGAGAGCCGCGACGACCTCGACGCGGCATGGCACGCGGCCGGGCGGAAGGTGCACACATGACAACGGAGGACGCGCGGATGACAGCGCAAACGCAACGGAAGGCGGACGGACAGGACGAGGCGGCCCTGCTCGACGTCGACGACGTCGTCGTGGACTACCGCCGCGGACGCGGCACCTTCCGCGCGCTGAAGGGCGTCTCGATGACCATCGGCACGGGCGAGTGCGTGGGCCTGGTCGGCGAGAGCGGCTCGGGCAAGTCGACGCTCGGCAAGGCCATCCTGGGCCTGGCCGAGGTCACCTCCGGCCGCATCCGGTTCGCCGGCCGGGACATCACCCACCTCAAGGGCGCCGCCCGGCGCCGCCTGGCCTCCGACCTCCAGGTCGTCTTCCAGGACCCCTACGGCTCGCTCGACCCGACGATGACCGTCGGGCAGATCCTCGCCGAGCCCCTCACCGCCGCGGGCAGCGACCGGGCCGGCGCACGGGCGACGGTGGCCGAGATGCTCGACCACGTCCGCCTCCCCGCGGACACCGTGACCCGCTACCCCAGCGAGTTCTCCGGCGGCCAGCGCCAGCGCATCGCCATCGCCCGCGCGCTGGTGCGCCGCCCGCGGCTGATCGTCTGCGACGAACCCGTCAGCGCGCTCGACCTGACCACGCAGGCGGCGGTGATCGACCTGTTCATCGACATCCAGCGCGAGACGGGTGTCTCGTACCTCTTCGTGTCGCACGACCTCGGGGTGGTCCGGCGCATCTGCCACCGCGTCTCGGTGATGTACCAGGGGGAGTGCGTGGAGAGCGGACCGAACGAGACGGTGACGCGGGAGCCGGAACACCCCTACACCCGGCGACTGCTCCTGGCCTCGCCCGTCGCCGACCCGGCGCGGCAGGCCGAGCGCAGACGGAGCTGGCTCGGGCTTCGTGCACCGGCCGCCTCGCCAGTACCGTAGGGAAGACTATGCCGAAGATTATCGACCACGATCAGCGACGGCGGGAGATCGTCGCGGTCGCGAAGAAGCTCATCATCCAGGGTGGTTTCGAGGCCGCGACCATGCGCAGCATCGTCGCCGAGGCGGGCTTCGCCAACGGTGCTCTCAAACGCTACTTCCCCAGCAAGGACAGCATCGTGGCCGCCACGTTCCAGAGCGTGCTCGCGGAGATGAACGAGCAGATGGGCGCCGCGGAACCGGCGCCCGACCCGAGGGAGGCGCTGCGCCACGACGTCGAGGCGACACTGCCGCTGGACCAGTACCGCATCGACTCCGCCCGCGTGCTGCTCGCCCTGTGGGAGCACTCGGTGGCCAACGAGGAACTGGCCTCGCTGTACCGCGAACACCTCCACGAATGGCGCCGGCGGCTCGCCGAGCGGATCGCCGCCGCCCGCGGCAAGGGCGAAGCGGCCGACGCACCCGCGGTCACCGGACTGGCGGGGGAGATCATCGGCGTGTCCATCGGGGCCAACGTCACCTCGCTGATGTTCCCGGACGGCGCGCTGATCCCGGAGCACCGCGCCTATGTCGACCGGCTGATGCGCAACCTCGACACCTGAGACGCCTGACCTGAGACGCCTGAGACACCTGACCTGAGACACCTGACCTGAGACACCGAAGGATTCGCCATGCATGTGCGAGGCAGGCTCCTCGTCGGAGGCGAGTGGACCGCCGCCGCCGACGGGGCGGAGTTCACCACCCGCGACCCCGCCACCGGGGCGGTCCTCGGGACCTGCGCCCAGGCCGGGCCGGCCGACACCGACGCCGCGGTCGACGCGGCACGCCGGGCGCTGGTCGACCCGGCCTGGGCCGGCCTGCCCGCGGCCGAGCGCGCCCGGCTGCTGTGGCGGGTCGCCGAACTCATCGAGCGCGACGCGGCCCGCCTCGCGGAACTGGAGACCCGCGACCAGGGGCAGCCCCTGGACGTGGCGCGCGCGGTCAGCGTCCAGGGCGCCGCGGAGCACTTCCGCTACTACGCGGGCTGGGTCACGAAGATCGAGGGTGCCGTCAGCCCGGTCTCCTTCCCGGACACGCTGCACTACACCCGCCGCGAACCGGTCGGGGTGTGCGCGCTCATCACCCCGTGGAACTTCCCGCTGATGATCGCGGCGTGGAAGATGGCGCCCGCGCTGGCCTGCGGCAACACCGTGATCGTCAAACCGGCCGAGCAGACCCCGCTGACCACCGTGCACCTGGTGCGGCTGTGCGAGGAGGCCGGATTCCCGCCGGGGGTGGTCAATCTGCTCACGGGGGGACCCGAGACCGGCCGGGCCCTGGTGGCGCACCCCCGGGTGGACAAGGTCTCCTTCACCGGCTCCACCGAGGTGGGGCAGGAGATCGTCCGGGCCTCGGCGAACGACCTCAAGCGGGTCACTCTGGAGCTGGGCGGCAAGGCGCCCAGCATCGTCGCCCGCGACGCCGACATCGACGCCGCCGTCCAGGGCAATGTGCGGGGCGCGCTGCTCAACAGCGGGCAGGTCTGCGCCGCCTACTCGCGCTTCTACGTGGACAGCCGCCGGGCGGACGAGTTCACCGAGAAGCTCGCGGCGGCCGTCGCCGCGCTGCGCCTGGGCCCCGGCCTGTCCCCGGACACGCAACTGGGCCCCCTGGTGAGCGACGACCACCTCCACCGGGTGGACTCCCTGGTCCGCCAGGGTGTCGCCGACGGGGCCGAACTGGTCACCGGGGGCGCCCGCGCCGACGGTGCACTGGCGGGCGGCCACTTCTACCGGCCCACCGTCTTCTCCGGAGTGCGGGACGGGATGGCCGTCGCCCGGCAGGAGGTCTTCGGCCCCGTACTGCCGGTGCTCGCCTACGAGGACGAGGACGACCTGGCGGCACGGGCCAACGACACCCGGTACGGACTGGCCGCCGCGGTCTGGACCCGGGACCTGTCCACCGCCCACCGGCTCGCGGCCGGCATCCGCGCGGGCGCGGTGTTCGTGAACATGCCGGCGATCCCCGACCCCGCGGCGCCCTGGGGAGGCTTCGGGGCCAGCGGCTGGGGGCGGGAGATGGGCTCCCACGCGCTGGACGTGTTCACCGAGACGAAGGGTGTGTGGATCCACCATGGCTGACCCCCGCGAGGAGACCGGGACGAGCATCCGCAGCGAGGCGCAGGGACACGTCGAGTCGGCCGTGGAGGCGTATGTCGCGGCGGTGAGCGCGGGGGACCCCGCGGCCGTCCGGGAGGTCTTCCGCCCGGACGCGTACATGTGGGGCTACCTCGGTACGGAGTTGGTGTCCGCGCCCATCGAGGCGTTCTGCGAAGTGGTCGCGGCCGACCCCGACACCGGCGCGTGGGCGCCGGGCTACACGCACACCATCCGCTCGGTCGAGGTGAGCGGTGACGTGGCCGTCGCCGTGCTCGACGAGTCCGGCTACCAGGGCCACGACTTCACCAACCACTTCTCCCTGGTACGAGAGGACGGGCGGTGGCGGATCGCCGGCAAGACGTTCTTCCGCCGCGACCCGCACTGACCCGCGAGTGCACCCGCACGCGTCGCGCGCGGGTGAGGTCCGCCGTCACAGGTGGTAGCCGTACTCGGTGAACTCCCAGTCCGTGACGTGACGTTCGAAGCGTGCCACCTCGTCGCGCTTGTACGTGAGGTAGGCGGCGGTGAAGTCCTTGCCGAGCAGGCCGGTCAGCGCGCCGTCCGCCTTCAGCGCGTCGAGCGCCGCGGGCAGGGACATCGGCAGCACGGCCGACCTGGCGGAGTCGTAGCCGTAGCCCTCCAGCGGGGCCGGGGGCTCCTCGCCGGCCCTGATGCCCAGGAGCGCGGCCGCGAGCGTCCCGGCGATCAGCAGGTACGGGTTGGCACCGGCGTCGCCCAGACGCAGTTCGAAGCGGGTGCCCAAGCCGCGCTCGGGAGGGACGCGGACCATGGCACTGCGGTTGTCCAGCCCCCAGTCGATCAGCCAGGGGGCGAGGGTGTCGGGCCCGAAGCGCTTGTAGGAGTTGACCGTCGGGTTGGCCAGCGCGGCGAGCGCGGGCGCGTGGGAGAGGACTCCGGCGATCGCGTGCCGCGCGGTGGCGGAGAGGCCGTGCGGCGTGGACGGGTCGGCGAAGGCGTTGCCGTCCCCGTCGTCCAGGCAGGACAGGTGGAGGTGGAAGCCCGATCCGCCCGCGTCGTTGAACGGCTTGGCCATGAACGTGGCCAACCGGCCCTCCGCACGGGCCAGTTCATTGACCGCCGCCTTGAAGCGGAAGGCGCGGTCGGCGGCCGTCAGGGCGTCGGAGTGGGTCAGGTTGATCTCGAACTGCGCACCGTCGTACTCGTGGTTGCCGCCGCTGACGCCGATGTCCAGTCCGCGCAGCAGACGCAGGCTGCGCAGCAGGTGGTTGTCGGGGTCCGCGCGCAGTCCCGCGGTGTAGACGACACCCCGGGCTTCGCTGTAGCGGCGCCAGCCCTGCGGCCGGTCCGGGTCCGCGTCGCACAGGAAGTACTCCAACTCCGGTCCCACCACCGGGCGCAGGCCCTGCGCCGCCCAGTGGCCGAGGACGGCGCGCAGCAGGTCGCGGGGCGACTCCGGCGCCGCCCGGCCGGTGGCCGGGTCGGTGACGTCGCCGAGGCAGGCGGCGACGCCGGGCTCCCACGGCAGGACGGTCAGGGTGTCCAGGTCGGGGGTGACACGGATGTCGGGCAGACCGGCGTCGAGGCCGCCGGCGACGGGGACGGTGTCGCCCTGGGGGCTGGTGTGGTAGACGGCGCGGCAGAAGGCGAGCCCGTGCTCGCAGGCGGCCGGCAGGTGGCCGAGCAGGACGTCCCTGGCCCGTTCGGTGCCGATGAGGTCGGGATAGGTCACCCGGACCACGTCGATTCCATCTGCGGCGAGCCGCTCCATGTGCTGGCGGACGGGCGGGGTGTCGGATGCGCTCACCGGTGTCTCCTCTGGGGAAGGGGGGCGCCGCCCAGGGCGCGGCACGCGAGGCCGCGAGGCCGCGGGGCACTGGGGGAGAGGGGGAAAGGGGAGGCGAGGACGGCCTCGACCGCGGGACGCGGGAGGCGGCTCGCCCGTTCGGTGCCACACAGTAGGGAGGGCCGGTGTCCGGCCGCAAGAGGCTGGGACCAAAGAATTATCCATCCGGATAGGTATTGACCCAACCGTATACGACTTCCTATGTTGTTTGGCATCAAGCGATCTGTGGACCGTAAGGAAGCCGAAGTGACCCGTGTCCGTGGATACTTCCACCCCAAGACGGCGACGGGTGCGTCGTCGCTGATCCCCTCGCCGCCCTGGCGCTACTCCGGCGACCTGCTCACCGTGGAGTACCGCACCGACCCGGCCCGCGTGCGCGAACTGCTGCCCGAGCCGCTGGAACTCGCCGACGAGGACCCCGGCGCGGTGGCGCTGATCTGGGCCGACTGGCAGTCGTGCTCCGCGGCGGGCGGTGAACTGCTCGACCCGGTACGCGCCCAGTACAAGGAGGCCTTCGCGGTCGTGCGCTGCGCGTACCAAGGGCGGACCTACACCCGCTGCGTCCACATCTGGGTGGACAAGGACTTCGCGATCGCCCGCGGGCTGCACCAGGGCTACCCGAAGAAGCTGGGTTCCATCCACCAGACCCGCCCGCACCCCTACGGGCCGGCCCCGCGCATCGAGGCCGGTGCCCGCTTCGGCGCCACCCTCGCCGCCGCCGACCGGCGTCTCGCCCAGGCCGTCGTCACCCTGCGCGAGCCGTCCGAGACCAACGGATTCGTCAACAGCCACCCCATGGCCCACCACCGCTGGCTGCCCTCCATCGAGAAGGGCAAGGGCCTCGCCCTGGACGAGCTGGTCGAGTCGGGCGCCGCCTCGTTCGAGGGGGGACGGTCCTGGGTGGGCGACGCCGAGCTGGAGCTGTTCGAGGCACCCACCGAGGAACTCGCCCGGCTGGAGGTCCGCGAGCCGATCGCCGCCTACTACCGGCAGGTCGGTGTGGTGTGGGACGGCGGCCGCCTGCTCGAGTCCGGCACCTCCGGCGCCGAATGACCCCGCCGAGGCTTGGAGACAGACCATGACCGAAGACCTGATCACCGTGGCCGGTGTCGCCGTCGACACCCGGCACTTCATCGGCGGACGGCGCGTCGCCTCCGCCGGGACCTTCACCGACGTCTCACCCATCGACGGCGCCCCTCTGGGGGAGATCTCCCGGGGCACCCCGACGGAGGCCGCCGCCGCCGTGACCGCGGCCGGGGCCGCCTTCCCCGGCTGGGCCGCGACACCACCGGCCGAACGCGCCCGCATCCTGCGCGCCGTCGCCGACGGGGTCGACAAGCGCCTCGAAGAGCTGGCCGCAGTCGAGACCGCCGACAACGGCGCCCTGCTGCGCTCCCACCGCCGCGGGGTCATGCCGCGCGTCGCCCACAACTTCCGCTTCTTCGCCGACCGGCTGCTGACCCTGGACCACGAGGACTTCACCACCCGGGGCCACACCAACCACGTCAGCTGGGACCCGGCCGGCCCCTGTGTCTTGATCACCCCGTGGAACGCCCCGCTGATGCTCGCCACCTGGAAGGTCGCCCCGGCCCTCGCGGCCGGGAACACCGTCGTCCTCAAGCCCGCCGAGTGGTCACCGCTGACGGCCTCGCTGCTCGCCGACATCGCCGCCGGGGCGGGCCTGCCGCCCGGAGTCCTCAACGTGGTCCAGGGCTACGGCGCCGAGATCGGCGACACCCTCACCGCGCACCCGGACGTGCGCCGCATCAGCTTCACCGGCTCGGTGCCCACCGCACGGCACATCGCCGCGTCCGCCGCCGCGAACCTCACCCCGCTCAGCCTCGAACTCGGCGGCAAGTCACCGCTGCTGGTCTTCGCCGACGCCGACCTCGACCTCGCCGCGGACCTCGCCGTCGAGCAGTACGACAACGCCGGCCAGGTCTGCCTGGCGGCCACCCGCCTCCTCGTGGAGGCGTCCGTCGCCGAGGAGTTCACCCGCCGGTTCACCGAGCGGGCGGCCCGGCTCCGGCAGGGCGACCCGCGCGACGAGAGCACCGACGTCGGCCCCGTCATCCACCACCGCCAGCTGGAGAAGATCGACGGGTTCGTGCAGCGGGCGCTCGCGGCCGGGGCCCGCGCGGTCCTCGGCGGCCGGCGCGGCGAGGGGCAGTACTACCCGCCGACCCTCCTCACCGACGTACGGCAGGACTCCGAGATCGTCCAGGAGGAGGTCTTCGGGCCCGTCCTGACCCTGCAGACCTTCACCGGCGAGGACGAGGCCGTACACCTGGCCAACGACACCCGCTTCGGGCTGGCCGCCACCGTCGCCACCGGCGATCCCGAACGCGCCGAACGGGTCACCGCCCGCCTGGTCGCGGGCACCGTCTGGGTCAACTGCTTCTTCGTCCGCGACCTCGACGCACCCTTCGGCGGATCGCGCCAGTCGGGCGTGGGCCGGGAGGGCGGCACCTGGAGCTTCGACTTCTACTGCGACCTCAAGAACACCGTCACCGCGCCGAAGGGATGGCAGACCCATGGGTGAGATCGCGGGGGCCGGTCTGCTCGCCCACGTCCCGACCATCGTGCTCCCCGAGCGGACCCGGCGGGAGCTGAACGAGGGCAAGGAGATCAGCCTCGTCACCGGCCTGCGGCAACTGCGCCGGGAGGTGTTCGAGCGCGACGACTACGACACCGTGGTCGTCCTCGACTCCCACTGGGCGACCACCGTCGAGTTCGTCGTCACCGCCCAGTCCCGCCGGGCCGGCCTGTACACCTCCGAAGAACTGCCGCGCGGCATGTGCCGCATGCCCTACGACTATCCCGGCGACCCCGAACTCGCCCACAACATCGCCTCGTTCGCCGACCGGCACGGCACCTGGATCACCCCGATCGACGACCCGTACCTGCCGGTCTACTACGCCACCACCAACCTGTGGACGTACCTCGGCGAGGGCCTGCCCGGCAAACGCTGGGTCTCCATCGGCGTCTGCCAGACCGGCGACATGGAGGACCACCTGCGTCTCGGCCGCGCCCTGGCCGACGGCATCGCGGCCACCCCGGGGCGCCGCGTCCTGCTGATCGCCTCCGGTGCCCTGTCGCACACCTTCTGGCCGCTGCGCGAACTGCGCGACCACGAGGCCGGCGACCCCGTGCACATCTTCACCCCCGAGGCACGGGCGGCCGACGAGGAGCGCATCGCCTGGTTCAAGGACGGCCGGCACGACCGGGTCCTCGACACCATGGACGAGTTCTGGACGTTCCGGCCCGAGGCGAAGTTCTTCCACTACCTGATGATGGCCGGGGCCCTCGGCGAGCGGGCGTGCACCGCGCGGGGCCGCCAGTACGGCGCGTACGAGAACTCCGTCGGCACCGGCCAGGTCCTGCTCTGGTTCGACCGCCCCGCCGAGGGCTGGACCGGCACCGGCCGGACCCCGGCCGCACCCGGACAGCCGTAAAGCCCTCCAGCCAGAAAGGCTCCCACCATGCCCGAGTACCGCCGAGTCCTGCTCGACGGAGCGATAGTGGAGGCGGTCCGCGACGGTGACGAACTGGTCGCCGGAGACGGCCGCCGCGTGAGCATCGCCGACGCCCACCACCTGCCGCCCGTCGCGCCGTCCAAGGTGATCGCGGTGCACCTCAACCACCGCAGCCGGGTGGACGAGTTCGGGATCGGACTGCCCGACGCGCCCACCTACTTCCACAAGCCGACCTCGGCACTGAACGCCCACCGGGGAGCGGTGGTCCGGCCCGAGGGCTGCAAGTGGCTCAACTACGAGGGCGAGGTCGCCATCGTCGTCGGCAGGACCGCCCGCAACATCTCCCCGGCCGAGGCGGGGGAGTACATCGCCGGATACACCGTGGCCAACGACTACGGCCTGCACGACTTCCGGGACACCGACGCCGGGTCCATGCTCCGGGTGAAGGGGTCCGACACGCTGTGCCCGCTCGGTCCAGGCCTGGTCACCGACTGGGACTTCCGGGGCAAGCGGCTGCGGACCCTCGTCAACGGAGAGGTCGTCCAGGACGGCTCCACCGACGAGATGACCTGGGACATGCACTACCTGGTCGCCGACATCGCCCGCACGATCACCCTCCACCCCGGTGACGTCCTGCTCTCCGGAACCCCGGCCAACTCCCGGCCGGTCGCGCCGGGCGACGTGGTCGAGGTCGAGGTCGAGGGCCTGGGCCGGCTCACCAACCACGTCGTCACCGGGCCCGTCCCCGTCCGCACCGACGTCGGCGCCCAGCCGACCGAGTCCGAGGAGGTGCTGTCCACCGCCCTCGGCGGCGACTGGGAGTTCCGCGGCACCCGGCCGCCGAAGCGCTGACCGGAGCCGCGCCGATAGGCTCGCCGGCATGACCGACCCCGTCGACCGCGCGGACCCGCCCGGCACCCGCAAACCCGTGACGAACTACGGGTCGGGGCGCGGCGCCCTGCTGGACGCCGCCGTACGCGTGGTGGCCCGGGTCGGGCTGCGGGGGCTGACCTACCGGGCCGTCGCCGAGGAGGCCGGAGTCACCCACGGGCTGGTCGTCCACCACTTCGGCTCCCGTGACGCGCTGATCGAGGAGGCCGTGGACCACGCCTTCCGCTCCTCGCTGGACGTCAGCTCCCTCGACACCGGCGCGGAGCGGGCCGAGGACTTCGCCGCCGGTCTGGGCGGCATGGTGGAGTCCGGTCCCGACCTCCAGGCGTTCCAGTACGAACTGCTCCTGGAGTCCCGGCGCAGGCCGGAACTGATGCCCCGGCTGCGCGCCCTGTACGACGAGTACTTCGAGACCGCGCGCCGCGACCTGTCCAGGATCCTGTCCCGGCCGGTCGACCGGGGGCTGTCCCGGCTGGTCTTCGCGGCTCTGGAGGGCCTCGTGCTGCACCAGCTCGTCTTCGGCGAGCGAGAGGTGACCGAGGAGGCGCTGGCCGAGCTGCGGGCGCTGCTGGAGCGGCTGGCCGAGGACGGCGACGACGTCGAGTAGGGCGACGACGGCGAGGGCGCGACCGGGAGCTGAGCCGCCGCAGCCCCTGCCCTGCCCTGCCCCGGTCCGACGTGACCGCCCCGGTCCGACGCGACCGCCCCGACCTGATGACCCGGCTCGACCCGAAGGAAAACGAGGACGCACCGTGGACGCCACCTACGCCGACTGGACACGCCGGGCCGCGACGCTCCGGTTCCCCGGCTCGCACGTCATCGACGGCCGCGCACACGACGGAGGCGGCACGTTCACCGTCGTGTCCCCGAGGGACGGCACGGAGCTGGCCGAGGTCGCCGACGGCGGCGGAGCCGAGGTGGACCTGGCCGTCGCTGCGGCCCGCCGGGCCTTCGACCACGGGCCCTGGCCACGGCTCGCGCCCGCCGAGCGCGGCCGGACGCTGCTGCGCGTCGCCGACCTGATCGAGCGGCGGCGGGCGGACCTCGCCCTCACCGTGAGCCTGGAGATGGGCAAGCCCGTCACCGACGCCCACGACATCGAACTGCGCGCCCTGATCGCCACCTTCCGCTGGTACGGGGAGCTGGCCGACAAGCTCACCGACGAGTCCCCGCACACCGCGCCCGACTCCCTCGCCCTCGTCACCCGCGAACCGTCGGGCGTCGTGGGGGCGGTCGTGCCCTGGAACTTCCCCCTGACGCTCGCCGGCTGGAAGATCGCACCCGCGCTGGCGGCCGGCTGCACGATCGTCCTCAAGCCCTCGGAGAAGTCGCCGCTGTCCGCCCTGCTCCTCGCCCGCATCGCCGACGAGGCGGGGCTGCCGCCCGGTGTCCTCAACGTCGTGGCCGGTCACGGGCCGGTCGCCGGACGCGCGCTCGGCCTCCACCCCGACGTCGACGTCCTCGCCTTCACCGGCTCCACGGCCGTGGGCCGGCACTACCTGCGCTACGCCGCGGACTCCAACCTCAAGCGCGTCTGGCTCGAACTCGGCGGCAAGTCCCCCAACATCGTCCTCCCCGACGCCCCCGACCTGGAGCAGGCCGCCGCGACCGCCGCCTGGGGCATCTTCTTCAACCAGGGTGAGATGTGCACGGCGCCCTCCCGGCTGCTCGTGCACTCCTCCGTCGCCGAACGCGTCACCGAAGCGGTCGTCGAGCGGGCCCGCGCGCTGCGCGTCGGCGACCCCCTCGATCCGGCCACCGAGATGGGCGCGCTGGCCGGCCGGGACCATCTCGACCGGGTGCTCGGCCACATCCGCACCGCCGTC
This sequence comes from Streptomyces sp. NPDC059906, assembly GCF_042730645.1. Lineage (NCBI taxonomy): Bacteria > Bacillati > Actinomycetota > Actinomycetes > Kitasatosporales > Streptomycetaceae > Streptomyces > Streptomyces sp. NPDC059906. The sequence continues at coordinate 99,507 of NZ_JBHWKU010000010.1, read as the reverse complement.
GGCACCGGTGCGCGGCTGCGCACCGGCGGAGAGCGGATCCTGGCCGAAACCGGCGGCGCGTACCTGCGGCCCACCGTGTTCGACCGCGTCGCCCCGGAATCCGCGCTCGCGCGCGAGGAGGTCTTCGGCCCGGTCCTGTCCGTCCTCGCCTTCGACGACCTCGACGAGGCGGTGACCCTCGCCAACTCCACGGACTACGGGCTCGCGGCCGGGCTGTGGACCTCCGACCTGTCCACCGCGCACCGGGTCGCCCGCGCCCTGAGAGCCGGCACCGTCTGGGTCAACTGCTACGAGGAGGGGGACCTCACCGTCCCCTTCGGAGGCGTGAAGCAGTCGGGCAACGGCCGCGACAAGTCCGCCCACGCCCTGGAGAAGTACACCGAACTCAAGACCACCTGGATCCGGCTGTGATCCGTCCCGCCCGCCCGCTCATCGCGATCCCGGCACGCTACTCGGCCACCGCCTCGGCGCTGCGCCACGCCGCCGAGGTCAACGCCCGGGCCCTGGTCGAAGCGGTCTGGCGGGCGGGCGGCGAACCCGTCACGATCCACCCGTACGCCCCCGCCGGCCACGGCGACCCGGCCGGCACCGCGGCCCGCCTCGCCCGCTTCGACGGCATCCTGCTCCCCGGCGGCGGAGATCTCGCACCGCACCGCTACGGGGCCGGGCGGACCCACGAAGCCGTCTACGACGTGGACGACGAACAGGACGCGTTCGACCTGGAGGCCGCCCGGCAGGCACCGGTGCTGGGACTGCCGCTGCTGGCCATATGCCGGGGGCTGCAAGTGGTCAACACCGCGCTGGGCGGCACCCTCCACCAGGACATGGGCGGCCCGGGCCGCGACCATCGGCACGTCAGGCACCCGGTCCGCCTCACTCCCGGCTCCACCGTGGCGGCCGTCACCGGGACCGACAAGATCGAGGCATCCTGCTACCACCACCAGCACGTCGACCGGCTCGGTGAGGGACTGGCCGTCACCGCTCGCGCCGCCGACGGAACGGTCGAGGCGGTGGAAGCGCCCGCGGCCGGCGGGTGGTTCCTCGCCGTGCAGTGGCACCCGGAGGACACGGCGGCCCACGACACGGCGCAGCAGGGCCTGTTCGACGCGCTGGTCCGCGCCGCGCGGGAGCCCCACCGGGCCCGGGGGCGGTGCTCACCCCCTTGACGGCCCCCACTCCTTCGCTAAGGTCTAGACCTGCACGCGTAGGTCTAGACCTGCGGTGCGGGGTTGCCTCATCGGCACCGTCGTAAGCCGGGGCAGGCTGATCCGACGTGGACCGAAGGGAAAAGTGATGTCATGCGCATGAAAAGACGAGTGGCCGCCGCCGTGGGAGCGCTGGTCGCTCCCGTGGTGGCCCTGAGTCTGCCGGCGCCCACCGCGAGCGCCCACGGCTGGGTGGTCTCGCCGGGGAGCCGACAGGACCAGTGCGCCAACCGCGTGGTGCAGTGCGGGCCGATCAAGTGGGAACCGGCGAGCGTCGAGGGTCCGAAGGGGCTGCGCAACTGCAGTGGCGGAGACGCCCGGTGGGCCGACCTGGACGACGACGCCAAGGGCTGGCGGGTCACACCGATCGGCACCACGCACACCTTCACGTGGACCATCGAGGCCCGGCACGCCACCAGCAACTGGCAGTACTTCATCGGGAACCAGAAGATCGCCCAGTTCGACGGTCACGGCGCCCAGCCGCCCGCCTCGGTCAGTCACCAGCTGGACTTCACCGGGTTCAGCGGTCAGCAGAAGGTGCTCGCGGTCTGGAACATCGCCGACACCGCCAACGCCTTCTACGCCTGCATCGACGTCAACATCGGCGGCGGAAACGGCGGTGGTGACGACGGCGGTGGTGACGACGGCGGCGGAGACGACGGCGGCGGCGACCAGCCGGGCGACTGCGTCGCGGGAGCCTGGAGCGCCGGGAGCGTCTACAACGGCGGCGAGACCGTCTCCCACGACGGCTACACCTGGCGTGCCAAGTGGTGGGTGACGGGCGAGGAACCCGGCACCACCGGCGAATGGGGGGTCTGGGAGGACCTCGGCGCCTGCTGACCGCCGTACCGCTCGACCTCGACCCCGGGCGCGGGCGGGCCGGCGTACGCACCGGAAGGTGTGTGCGCCGGCCCGCGTCTCAGAGTCCTCTGATACCGCGCCGTTAGCGTCCGGCCGGTGGTGTGCGGTCAACCGGTCTCGTGAAGGAGCGCCATGACGGAACAGTTCCCCGGTGCGGTCCTCGACCTCCTCGACGCGGCGGGCGACCGCACGGTCTTCGAGCACGACGGCCGGGAGGTGAGCGGGCGGCACCTGCTCGGCATGACCCGGCGGGTGGCGGCCGCCCTGCGGCAGCGCGGCGTCGGGCCGGGCCGCGGCCTGGCCCTGCTGCTCGGCGTCGGCCCGGAGGCCTTCGCCGCCGTCATCGCCGCGCACACGGTCGGAGCCCGCGTCGTCGGCGTACGGCCCGGCCTGACGGACCACCAGCGTGCGGCCCTCCTGCGTGACGCCGGGGTCACGGCCACGGTCACGGACCGGCCCGGCGTGCCGGGCGGAACGGACCTCCGGCCGCCGGGGACCGTCCTGCCGCTCGACGAGCTGCTCGCGGCCCCCGACGACGGTCTGCGGCCCCGCGTCTCGGCACGGCCGCAGGACGTCGCCCGGCTCGTCCACACCAGCGGCAGCACCGGCGTTCCCAAGGCGTGCGCCCAGACGTACGCGGCGATGACGGCGGCGTGGGCGCTGCGGCCGCGGGACTGGCCGCCGGCGGTCCGGGAACTGGCGGGCCGACTGGACAGGTTCCTGGTCTTCGGCACCCTGGCCAGCCAGGTGATGCTGGAGTACGGCCTGCTCGCACTCGCCGCCGGCGGCGTCCTGGTCTCCGCCGGCCCGCCCGACCTCCCCGGGGCCCTCGTGCGCCACCGGGCGACCGCGAGCGTCATCACGGTCGGACGGCTGAACCGGCTCGTGACGCAGCTGCGTGCCGCGCCCGTCGACCTCGGAGGCCTGCGCGCGCTCATGGTCTCCGGTTCGCCGCTGGAACCGGGCCGGGCGCGGGCGGCCGCGCAGGTGCTCGGCCCGGTCGTCTTCCACGGGTACGGACAGACCGAGACCGGCATGATCTCCATGGCCACGCCCGCCGACCCGCCCGGCTCGCTCGGCGTGCCGCCCGTCGACCTGGAGGTCCGGGGCCCCTCCGGTCGCCCCGTCCCGGCCGGCACCGAGGGGGAGATCTTCGCCCGCACGCCCTCGCAGGGTGCCGGGTACTGGGGGCAGCCCGCGCTCGGCGACGAGGTGTTCGTGGACGGCTGGGTCCGCACGCGGGACCTCGGGAGTCTCGACGCCCGGGGCAGGCTGTGGCTCTCGGGACGCGTCCGGGACGTGGTCATCGTCGACGCCAACGTGCACTACACCGGTCCCATCGAGCGACTGCTCGCCCGCCACCCGGCGGTGACCGAGGCGTACGTCGTCGCCGTGCCCGACGATGCCACGGGGGAGGCCGTGCACGCCTTCGTCGTCCCCACGGCCGATCGCGTACCCGCTCTCGACGACCTTCGGGCGCTGGTGGCGGCGCGGCTCGGCGAGGCCTGCGCGCCGACGCGGCTGACCCTCATCGACGAAGTGCCGCTCACCGCCGCCGGGAAACCGGACAAGCGGCGGCTGACGCGGGGGACCTGACCGGCCGGACCGGCCGGACCGGTCCGGCCGGCCCCCGTTCATCGCCCGCCCACGGCGACGGCCTCCCGCGGGCGGCCGGCGCGCAACCGGTCCCGCCGGTCCAGCAGGGCCAGCAGCGGCGTCGCCATGACGGTCGTCGTGATGGCGACCACCACCAGGGCGCTGAACATCGCCTGCGTCACGATCCCCGCCGCGAGCCCCAGGTTGAGGGCGACCAGCTGCATCAGTCCGCGCGCGTTCATCAGCGCCCCCACCCGCAGGGCGACCCGGTTGGGCTCGCCCGCCCCCCGCGCCGCGAGCCAGCAGGCGCCGAACTTGCCGACGACCGCGACCACCACGCACCCCGCGGTGAAGAACAGGACCGGACCCGAACCCAGCAGGGTGAAGTCGGTGTTCAGCCCCGAGTAGGTGAAGAACAGCGGAACGAAGACCGCGCCCACCGGCTGGAGTGTCCCGACCGTGCGGTCCAGCCGCTCCGAGCGGGGGAAGACGACGCCGAGACTGAACGCGCCGAACACCGCGTACAGCCCGATGACGTCGGTGTACCAGGCGATCAGGAACAGCACGCCGACGAGGGCGAGCAGGAGCTGGTCGGCACCCGTGCGCTCGGCGAGCAGCGCCGTCCGGTCGCGCAGCCGCACGCCCACGGCCAGTACCGCGAGGAGGCCGAGGCCCCCGGCGACGGCCACCGAGACCTTCCCGGCGCTGCCGCCCGCGATGCCGAAGACCCCGGCGAGCAGCACCCAGGCCGCGGCGTCGTCGACCGCGCCGGCCCCGAGGGACAGGGCGCCGAACCGGGTCTTGGCCAGGTTCCGTTCGGCGATGATCCTGGCCAGCATCGGGAACGCCGTCACCGCCAGCGCGACGCCGACGAACAGGCCGGACACCGTCAGCGACACGTCCGGGGCGAGCGCGCCGGTGCGTTCGCCGACGGCGGCGATGAGCACCACCCCGAGCACCATCGGCACCACCAGCCCCGCCGCCGACACCAGCCCGGCCGACCGGGCGACGCCCCGGAGCCGGTCCGCGCGGAAGTCCCAGCCGACGTGGAACATGAACGCCACCAGCCCGATCTGCCCCACCACGTAGAGCACCGGCCGCAGTTCGGTGGGGAAGAGGGCCGACTCGACGCCGGGCAGCAGCGCGCCCAGGACCGAGGGGCCCAGGACCACGCCCGCGAGCATCTCCCCGACGACGGGCGGCTGCCCGACGGACTGGAGGATCCGGCTGACGATCCGGCAGACGGCGAGGATCACGACGACCGAGAGGAAGAAGGCCGGGCCCAGTTCCGTGGTGCTCATCCGTTGCTCTCCTTGCTCTGTGTGGGGTGGGCGGCCGGACAGCGTCCGGAGCGTGCTTCCTCGAAGTACCGGGCCGCCGGGCGCAGCCGCCGGGCGTGCAGCACCATGACCGTGCCGAGCACCAGTTGCCGCACGCCCCGGGTGACGTCCTCCACGCCGTCCCGCAGCCGGACGAACCGGCGCAGGGCCGCCAGCCGGCGCCGGCCGGGGGCGAGGCCGCGAGGGATCAGCAGACACGGCGCGCGGTGCGGGTTGGAGCGGGTGTGCGAGGCCGTCGAGTCCAGCCGGAACCGAGTCAGCACCTCGCGCACGGCGACGCGCAGGACGATCGGGGACACCCGCCACGCGGGGCAGGGACGGTTCGCCGCCACCCCGAACGGGATGTACGGGGCCTTCCTGGCCGCGGGGTCGGACCAGCGGTCCGGGTCGAACTCGCCCGGCCGTTCGTGGCCCGTGGCCTGGTAGTCGGGGTAACTGAAGCACACCACGGACCCGGCGGGCAGCACCGTCGTGTCGTCGAGCGGCACCTCGTCCGTGGTGATGCGGTGGGCGATCCCGAACAGCGGGTACAGGCGCAGCGTCTCGTCGATCACGTGCGCGAGGTACCGGTCGTCGTCCGGGCGTTCCGTCAGGCGGTGCTGCACCCGCGGGTGGCGGGCCAGGGCGAGCAGCACGTGCGCGGTCGCCTCGGACAGCTGGACGACCGACGTGTTGAAGAACGTCCCTTGCAGGTACAGCGCCTGCTCGGACGGGGAGAGGGAGGCCGGCAGGCGGTGCGGCACGTCCCCGGCGGCGATCCGCTCGCCGAGGTACGCCGTCAGCCGGGCCCGGCGTCGCGGGTGCCGCAGTCCGGTGCACTTGAGGGCGGTGATCACGTCGTCGGCGTGCGCGGTGATCAGGTCCCGGGCGTGCGGCGGGCACGGCCGGCCGAAGACCAGCTCGTAGGCGAAGGCGGCCCAGGCGGGCATGAGCAGGTCCCGCAGCCGCACCAGGCCGACGCGGGTGAGCGGGACCGTGTCCAGGACGTCGGCGACGGCCCGCCCGGCCGCCCCGGCGAGTCCGGCGGACGAGCCGGCGAGGATCCGCCGTGTCGTCGCGGCGACCTCGTCGTAGCGTTCACCGGGCTCCAGATGCTCCTGGTGCACCTCGGAACCCGGCGCGAGCCAGTACCAGAACAGGTCGGACAGGCCCGCGCCCGCGCTCCGGCCGTTCACCGCGGGATGGGCGTACACCCGCTCGAACACCTCGGGGCCGTGGGCGGCGTTGGGCAGGGTCACCACCCGGTCGCCGTTGACCTTCTCGAAGACCCGCACCCGCAACGCCACCACGGTGCGCGGCAGCCACCACGAGGCGGGCCGCCGGGTGCCGCTCACCACGCCGCCTCCCCCCACCACGGCGCGTCCCCGCGGACGACCATGTCGGCGCTCAGGTCGGCGTTGCGGCGCCCGCCGCACAGGGCGAGCGTGTGGTCGTACTCGTCGAGCAGCGTCCGCAGCACCTGACGGACGCCCGCCTCGCCCTCGGCCGCCAGCCCCCACAGCACGGGGCGTCCCACGCCGACGGCCGCCGCGCCCAGCGCGAGGGCGACGGCCACGTCACCGCCCCGGCGCACCCCGCCGTCCAGGAGGACCGGCACCGCACCGGCGACCGCCTCGACGACCGCGGGCAGGCAGTCGACGGACGCCGCGGCGCTGTCGCACTGACGGCCCCCGTGGTTGGAGACGATCACCCCCGCCGCGCCGTGCTCCACGGCCAGCCGCGCGTCCGCCGGGTGGAGCACCCCCTTGACCCACACGGGCAGCGAGGTCGTGCCCACCGTCTCGGCGAAGTCCCGCCAGGACGCCGCCGGATGCATCGGGATGTCGGTGAGGGCGCCCGGCGGGGCACCGGGCAGGTCGCGCATGTTCTCCGCGGCGTAGCCGGGCGGCAGGTCGTCGAACCCGTTGCGCAGGTCCCGGGTGCGGCGGCCGAAGCGCGGCGAGTCGGCGGTGACGACCAGGGCCGTGCAGCCGGCCCCCTCGGCCCGTCGCACCAGCGCCTCGGTGACCTCCCGGCGCGGGTGCGGGTAGAGCAGGAACCACACCGCCGGGTCCGGGGCCGCCTCGCGGGCCGCCGCGACGACGGCAGGCACCGCCGTCGTCGCGGCGACGCCCGTCACCAGGACGGCGCCCTCGGCCGCGGCGGCCCGCGCCGTGGCCCGCTCCCCGTCCGGGTGCAGCAGCCGGTGGAACGCCGTCGGCGCGACCACCACCGGCGCCGCGCCCCGTGCGCCCGGCAGGTCCACGGCCGTCTCCCGCCGCGTGGCGCCGCTCAGCACCCGGGGCAGCAGCGCGTACCGGTCGAAGGCCCGCGCGTTGGCGGCCAGCGCGCGCTCCTCGCCCGCGCCGCCCGCCACGTAGTCGTAGTGGACCGGGTCGAGTGCCGCGCGCGCCGCGTCGTGCAGGTCGCGGAGGGTCACGGCGCCACCGGGGCCGCCGCGTCGCGCCGGGCGGCGAGGAACGCCCGCAGCGGGGCGCGGTGGTACTCCTCGCTGTCCCACTCGTTCTCCAGGTTCGACGCCAGGTGGTGCTCGGCGACGAACGCGCCCCGCCGGTACCAGCGCACGACCGGGTGCAGATAGCGGCCGTCCATTCCCGAGACGTCGTACTGGGACCCGCGGCCGGCGCTCACGTCGAAGGGGTCGACGAGGTCGTGGTCCTTGCCGTACTCCAGGGTGATCACGGCGTGCGCCTCGACGTCCCCGAAGTCCCCGGCGTCCACGGCGTCCGGCACCTGGGCGACCGGGACCTCCTCGGCGTAGCGCATGGTGCCGTCCGGGGTGAGCGTCAGCAGGTCGCCGAGGACGGCGAACTGCTGCCACAGGGCCGAGGACCGGTTGACCCGGCCGATCACGGCGTCCACGGCCCGCTCCGTGGTGTCCCCCAACTCCGTCGCGGGCCACGGCTCCTGGTGGTGGCGCTGCCGCAGTCCCCGGTGCAGGGCCCGCACCATGTAGCGGAAGCCGTGGATGAAGCCGGTCGTGGCCTTGCGGAAGTCCCGGCCCTGCATCAGCGTCCCGGCGAAGTACAGGCCGGGCACGTTGACCGACTCGCTCAGCGGCGTCAGCTCCGGGAATCGGCCGTCGACCATCAGGTCCGGCGTGCAGGTCTCGTCGAACAGCGAGACGTCGCAGCGGAACCCGGTCGCCACGATCACCCGGTCGTAGCGCAGGTCCTTGACGACGTCCTCGTTGCGCTCGAAGGCGAACCGGACCCGGTAGCCGTCCGCGTCCCGCCGGATGTCCAGCACCCGGCCGTCCAGGAGGGCGTTCTGGGACTTGAGCTGGTAGCTGTCCAGGAAGTTGTTGTAGACCGCCCGCAGGTGTCCCACGTAGTGCGTCCGCCAGGCCATGCGCAGCGAGCCCGAGCCGGCCACGTGGATGACCGCCGCGTTCTCCATCAGGTTCTCGGCGGTCTCGAACGCGGAGTTGCCCCGCCCGATGATCAGCACCCGCTGATCGGTGTAGCCCGCCGGGTCGGTGTCGATCGTGTCGTAGCGCTCGGCCAGTTCGACGCCCGGGATCGACGGCAGGTTCGGCACGGGCATGCCGGTGGCGACCACCAGGTGCCTCGCCCGCCACCGCGTCCCGGCGTCGTCGGTGACGGTGAACTCCTCGGCGTCGCGGGTGACGTGCCGCACCGCGGTGTCGTAGCGCACCCGCACCCCGGTCCGGTCGGCGAAGTCCGCCAGGTAGCGCACCAGGTCGTCGGCGGCCGGGAAGTAGCGGGGGCTGTACCGGGTGAACAGCAGCTCCGGGTCGTCGCTCAGCAGCGAGTTCCAGTCCATCCGCAGCCGCAGCTCCGGGTCGTCGTAGCCGGTGTGCACCTTGTTGTTCGAGATCAGGTAGCGGTGCCGCGGGAAGCGCGTGAAGAACGCGCCCGGCACGCCGCCGCGCTCCAGGACGACGTAGTCCGCGCCGTCCCGCTCCAGGAGGGAGGCGAGCTGCAGGCCGGCGGGGCCCGCTCCGATGATGAGGTAGTCATGGCAGTCGTGGCTCATGCCACGGAAGGTAGCCACGGGATTTCAGAGCGCTCTGAGATCCCCGGCCTACGTTTCCCGGTGTGCTCACACCCACGGACACCGTCCCGCTCACCGGCCCCCTGGACCCCGCGGTCCTGCGCCGCGCGGCGCAGCCCCTCACCGTCACGGTGGACGAGGAGGCCCGCGCCCGCCTCGAACGCGGGCGCCGCCTCTTCCACGCGCTGCGGCACGGCCCCGGCGGCGCGGACCGCCGGATCTACGGCGCCGACACCGGCTTCGGCGCCCTCGTCGGCTACCCCGGCCGCCCCGACGACGCCGACCAGTGCGACAACACCCTGGCCCACCTCGGCGCGGGCCAGGGACCGGACCTCCCGCCCGGCATCGTCCGCGCCGCCCTGCTGCTGCGCACCCGCTCCCTCGCCCAGGGGCTCTCGGGGGTGTCTGCCGAGGCGGTCGACCGGCTCGCGGCGATGTTCGCCACCACCTTCGCCCCCGCCGTCCCCCGCTACGGCTCCGTCGGCGCGAGCGGCGACCTCATCCCGCTCGCCTACGCCACCCAGGCACTGCGCGGCCGGGGCCACGCCTACCTGGACGGCGACCGGATGCCGGCCGGGGACGCGCTGACCGCCGCCGGACTGCGCCCCCTCGCCCTCGACGGACGCGACGCGCTCGCCCTGGTCAACGGCACCTCCGTCACCACCGCGGCCACGGCCCTGGCCCTCGACGCCGTGCGCGCCGCACACCGCTCGCTCACCGCGCTCACCTGCCTGCTGACCGACCTCCTCGGCTGCGACACCGGCTTCCTCGACGCCGACCTGCTGCGGGCCTACGGCCACCCCGGCGCCGTCGACGTGGGCGGCCGGATGCGGCGCACCCTGGCGGGCGGCACGCCGTCGGGCACCCGGCCGCTGCAGGAGCCGTACAGCATCCGCTGCGCCCCGCAGCTGCTGGGCGCCGCAGAGGACGCGCTGCGCCACGTCGACGGTGTCGTCGCCGCCGACCTCGGCGGGGTCAGCGACAACCCGCTGTTCTTCCCCGCTCCCGGCCCGGGCTCCGGCACCGACGACGTGGGGGCGGGGAAGGTCGTGCACGGCGGGAACTTCTTCGGGCAGCCCGCCGCGTTCGCCGCCGACCTGCTCGCCTCCGTCGCCGCCCAGCTGGGCAACCTCGCCGAACGCCAGCTGGACCTCCTGGTGGACCCGGCCCGCAACGGCGGGCTGCCGCCGATGCTCGCCACCGAGCCCGGGGCGCAGCACGGGCTGCAGGGCGTGCAGCTGGCCACCACCGCGTTCGTGGCGGAGATCCGCCGCGCCGCGACCCCGGCCGGCATGCAGAGCCTGCCGACGAACCTGCACAACCAGGACGTCGTCCCGTTCGGCACCCAGGCCGCCCTGCGCGCCCACGACACGGCCGAGCTGCTCGGTCTGCTGTGCGGGTCGCTCGCCCTCGGCCTGCGCCAGGCCGCCCACGTCGGAGCCCGCCGCCCCACCGCACCCCGGTGCGGGGACCTCCTGGACGCCCTCGCCGACGCGATCCCCCCGGTCGACCCGGACCGCCCGCTGGACTCGGACGTACGTGCCGCCGCCCGCCTGCTGGTCAGGTACGCCCGGCCCTGACCCGGCGTGGCACGAGGCGGGGCACCCGGCCCCGGGGCGGCGGGACGGAGACGGCCGGGGGACCGCCCAGCGGGAGCCGGACGGTGAACCGGGCGCCGTGTCCGGGGCGTCCGGTCGCGGCGACCGTACCGCCGTGGTGGGTGACGACCTCCCGCAGCAGCGCCAGCCCCAGCCCGTACCGGCCGGTGGACCCGCCCCGGTGGAACCGTTCGAAGAGGCGTTCCGCCTCGGCGGGTTCGAAGCCCTTCCCGGTGTTCGCGACGGTCAGCGTGACCGTCCCGCGCCCCCGTGCCAGGGCGACCTCGATCCGCCCGCCCGGCGGGGTGTGGCCGACGGCGTTGGACAGCAGCTCCCCGACGGCCCGGCGCAGCGCCGACTCGACCCCGTGCACGAACAAGGGGCGCGGCGGTCCGTCCACGACGACGGTGAGACCGCCCTCCCGCGCGCGGTCCGCCTCCTCCGCGACCACCGCACGGGCCAGCGCCGCCAGGTCGACCGGCCGGTGCTCCGAAGGCCGCGCCGGGCCCGCCGCGAGGCTCGCGGACAACAGCAGGTCGTCCAGCACCTCGCCCAGCCGGCCGGCCGACCCGACCAGCCGCGTCAGCCCCTCGCGGTGCCGGGCGGGCAGATCCTGCGCCGCCGCCTGCCGCGCCAGCAGCTGCGCCCGCGTGTACACCTGGGTGACCGGGGTGCGCAGCTCGTGGCTGGCGTCCGTGACGAACCGGCGCTGCCGGGTGAGCGCCTCGGCCAGCGGGGACACGGCGAGCCGCCCCAGGACCACCCCGGTGACGGCCGCGGCCAGCAGGCCCACCACCTCGGCGACGCCCAGCGCGAACCACAGGTGCCGGCGGTCGGCCAGCTGGAACCGCAGGTCGAACACCGCCTGCACGACCTTCCCGTCCGCCCGGACCTGCGTACGCACCAGATACCGGGTGTCGTCGCGTCCCACCGTGCGTTCCACCGCCTCGTGGGTCCGGCCGACCCGCCGCATGTCGCTCTCCACGGGGAAGCCCGCCGGGGCGTTGGCCAACGGCGTCGCGCCGCGCGCGAACAGCCAGGTGCACACCGGCGGACTGGACAGGTCGCCGCGCTCCGCGCCGTAGCGCAGCTCCCGCCACACCTGGTCGCTCTGCGCCCGCGTCATGACGGTGTCGGCGACCCCGCCCACGACGGTGACCAGCAGGGTGATGATCGCGCCGGTCAGCACGCCGACGCGCAGGCGGGCCCGGCGGACGGCCGCCCGCTCCCCGGACGCCGACGCGCTCACAACGCCCCCAGGCGGTAGCCCAGTCCGTGCACCGTGCGCACCACCTGCCGGCCGAGCTTGCGGCGCAGGTAGTAGACGTAGGTGTCGACGATGGAGGAGGCGGGCGCCTCCTCGAACACCAGCCGGCGCAGCTGAGCCCGGGTGTGGACGGCGTCGGGGTGCGAGGCGAGCACCCACAGCAGAGCGAACTCCCGCGCGGCGAGCGCGATCCGCTCGCCGTCCGCGGCCTCCACCTCGCGCCGCCCGACGTGCAGACGTCCCGAACCGATCCGCAGGACGCCACCGCCCTCCAGGGAACGCCGGCACAGCGCCCGCAGTCTGGCGCCCAGTTCGTCCAGCTCGAACGGCTTCACCAGGTAGTCGTCGGCGCCGGCGTCCAGGCCGTCGACCCGGTCGTGCACGGTGCCCATCGCGGTCAGTATCAGTGCCGGGGTGCGGACCGCGCGGGTGCGCAGCCGGCCCAGCAGGTCGAGGCCGTCCAGCACCGGCAGCCGCCGGTCGACGACGAACACGTCGTAGCGCCGGGTGAGGCCCAGGTGCAGGCCCCGTTGGCCGTCGGTCGCCACATCGACCGCGTAGCCCTCGTCCCGCAGTACGTCGGAAAGCATGACGACCAGTTCCCGGTCGTCCTCGATCAGCAGCAGCCGCCACGGATCCCGCGCGAGCTCCTGTGTCATGTCCACTCCTCTTCAGCCCCGCAACGGCCTCAACGCCCTTGCGGCACAAGGAAGTTCCCGGAGCGGGAGAGTGGCGGTGGGGCGGCGTGGTGCGGGGCTCGGAGGAGGTGCGGCCGGCGGTTCAGGGGTGGTTGCGGGCGCGCTCCTCGAGCTCCTCGATGCCGTGGTTGAACTCGACCATCAGGGTGAGGAACTGCCGGGTGCGGTCCTCGTCCCAGCCCGCCGCGTCGATCAGCCGCGCGGCCCCCGCCCGGCTGATGGCACGGTCGGCCGCCAGCCGCTCCAGGCCCAGCGGGGTGGGCCGGAAGGTGCGGGCGCCGCCCTTGGTGGTGGCGTCGATGCGCTCGACGAGGCCCTGCCGGAGCATGCTGCCCATCTGGCGGTTGATGGTGGACACGTCGGCCTGGAAGGTGTGCGCCAGTTCCCTGAGGGTGAGGGGGTCGCCCGTCTCCAGCCGGGTGAGCAGGACGTAGGCGGACCGGTCGAGGCTCTGGCCGATGCGCGGGCCGCGTGACGCGATGAAGTGCCTCGACAACAGGGTCAGCTCGCGTTCCAGGTCGTCCAGGGGGTGATCCCGCCCGCTCGGCTCCGTCATGTGCCCCGCTCCCGTCCGCCGTCCGGCATCATGTGTATGTAACATGCACATCATAGCGAGGAAAGGAACGGCCGACATCATGGACGCACGCACACTGCAGGGCAGGACCGCCATCGTCACCGGGGGCGCCAGCGGGATCGGTTCCGCCGTGACCAGGATCTTCGTCGAGCGCGGCGCCCGGGTCGTCGTCGTCGACCTGCAGGAGGAGGCCGGGCGGCGCATCGCCGCCGAACTCGGTGACGCCGTGGTCTTCCTGCGCGGCGACGTGGGTGACCGGAAGGTCGCCGACGCGGCCGTGGCAACCGCCGTCGACCGGTTCGGGTCCCTCGACGTGCTGGTGAACAACGCCAGCGTGTCGCGGCAGAAGCCGTTCGAGGAGCAGACGGACGACGACTGGAACCTCGCGATGGACACCGGTCTGTACGCGACCCGCAACTTCATGCTCGCCGCACTGCCCGAGCTGAAGAGGTCCGGCAACGCCTCCGTCGTCAACTTCGGCTCCGGCGCCGGTCTGAACGGTCAGCCGAACCAGGCCTCCTACGCCGCGGCGAAGGAAGCGATCCGCGGCCTGAGCCGGGTGGCCGCCAACGAATGGGCCCCGCACAACATCCGGGTCAACGTCGTCTGCCCGATGGCCCTGACCGCCGGGGTGGCCCAGTGGGCCGAGGCCCGTCCCGAGCAGTACGCGCAGTCCGCCGCCTCGGTGCCGCTGGGCCGCTTCGGCGACCCGGACCGCGACGTCGCCCCCGTCGTCGCCTTCCTGGCCGGCGACGACGCGCGGTACATGACCGGGCAGACCGTGATGGCCGACGGCGGGGCCGTGAAGCTCCGCTGACCCGGGCCCGGCGGTCCCGGGCTGGGTTGGTGAGGTCCGTGGTGAGATCGATGCCAGGCACGCTGAACCGCCGTCGCAGCTCCTCACCTCGGGCGTACGCACGGCGATTGGCATCGATAACATCATCTGTCATAGTCACAGCTACCGATGGCCGGTCCGGTTTCCGGTCCTCCGCGCCATCCCCTGCCAAGGAGGAGCTGTGAAGCGGTCCACCCTGTCGTACGCCGACGGCACCCTCCTGCGGAACGGGCGCCCGCACCGCCTGCTGGCGGGCTCGCTGCACTACTTCCGGGTCCACCCCGGGCACTGGGCCGACCGGCTCCGGCGGCTGGCCGCCCTCGGCCTGAACGCGGTCGACACCTACGTCCCCTGGAACTTCCACGAGCGCACCGCGGGCGACATCCGCTTCGACGGCCCGCGCGACCTGGCCCGGTTCATCCGGCTCGCCCAGGAAGCGGGGCTGGACGTCGTCGTGCGGCCGGGTCCCTACATCTGCGCCGAGTGGGACAACGGCGGTCTGCCCGCCTGGCTGACCGGCACTCCCGGCATGCGGCTGCGCACCTCCCACGGCCCCTACCTCGAAGCGGTCGACCGCTGGTTCGACGCGCTCGTCCCGCGGGTCGCGGAACTCCAGGCCGGCCGGGGCGGACCGGTCGTGGCCGTGCAGATCGAGAACGAGTACGGCAGCTACGGCGACGACCGCGCCTACGTCCGCCACATCCGGGACGCCCTCGTCGCCCGGGGCATCACCGAACTGCTCTACACCGCGGACGGACCGACCCCGCTGATGCAGGACGGCGGCGCGCTGCCCGGCGAACTGGCCGCGGCGACCTTCGGCTCACGCCCCGACCGGGCCGCGGCGCTGCTGCGCTCCCGCCGGCCCGCAGAGCCGTTCTTCTGCGCCGAGTTCTGGAACGGCTGGTTCGACCACTGGGGCGACAAGCACCACGTACGGCCGGCCCCGAGCGCGGCCGGGGACCTCGGCGGCATCCTCGACGAGGGCGGCTCCGTGAGCCTCTACATGGCGCACGGCGGCACCAACTTCGGACTGTGGGCGGGCGCCAACCACGAGGGCGGCACCATCCGCCCGACCGTCACCAGCTACGACTCGGACGCCCCCATCGCCGAGAACGGCGCCCTGACCCCGAAGTTCTTCGCCCTGCGGGACAGGCTGACCGCGCTGGACCCCGCCGCGGCCCGGCGCCCGCTGCCCGCGGACCCACCGCTGCTGGCACCCCGCGACCTGCCGGTCGTCGGGCGGGCGGCCCTGCTCGACGCCCTGCGGGCGGCGGCCGAGCCCGTGACCGCACCGCTCCCGCTGAGCTTCGAGGAACTGTCCCTGGCCTCCGGCCTGGTGCTCTACGAGGCCGAGCCGCTGCTGCCGCCGGGGGACCACGAGGTGACCGTCACGGGACTGCACGACCGCGCCCAGGTCTTCGTCGACGACACACCCGTCGCCGTACTGGACCGCGAGAGCGCCTCGTTCACCGTCACCGGCACCGGGGCACGAATCCGGCTGGCGCTGCTGGTGGAGAACCAGGGGCGGATCAACTACGGTCCGCTGCTCGGCCAGGGCAAGGGCATCCTCGGCGGGGTGCGGGTGGAGCGCCGGCTGGTGCACGGCTGGACGATGCGTCCGCTGCCGCTCGACGCGTGGACGGCGCGGGACACGGCACGCGCCGCGGCGGCCGCCCCCTCGGACGGCCGGGCCGGGTTCGCCACCGCCGTCCTGCCGGTGGCCGAGCCCGCGGACGCCTTCGTCGCCCTGCCCGGGTTCGGCAAGGGCTTCCTCTGGGTCAACGACACCCTGCTGGGCCGCTACTGGGAGATAGGCCCGCAGACCACGCTCTACCTGCCCGGTCCGCTCCTGCGCCCCGGCGACAACACCCTGACCGTGCTCGAACTCGAACGCCTCGGCGACCGCGTCACCCTGCGCGAGGGCCCCGATCTCGGCCCGTCGGAGGAGTACGTCGAGACCTTCGACTGACGCCCGGGCGGGCGGCGGCCGGGTGCGGCCCGCCCCTGGGGAGGGGCGAGCCGCACCCGGCGGTGTCTCAGCGGGCGTCGGCGGGGCGTTCGCCCGGCGGGTAGCCCGTGGGGAGGTCCACGGGCACGCCGTACACGCGCATCTCCGCCGCGGCCGCGTAGGGCTGCCCGTTGAGCGCGTTCAGTGCGGTGAAGCGCACGTAGGAGGCGCGGACCCGGTCGAAGGAGACGCGCTGGGTCTGTGTGACGTCCTTCAGGGTGCCACTGGCCACGGTCGTCCAGTCCTCGCCGTCGTCCGACACGGCGACCTCGTAGTCGCCGACGCGTCCGTTCCGGCCTCCGCTCTGCCGGCCCAGGTACCCGAACCCGTCGACGTCGGCGGCGCCGCCGAGCTTCAGCGTCACCCAGTGCGGATACGGCGCCTGGGAGGTGGTGTAGTCGGTGTGCCAGATGGTGCCGGCGTCACCGTCGAGGACATTGGACACCGGCCCCTCGGCGGCCCCCGAGGACGTGTTCTCCGAGTCGGCCGTCGCGGTCGTCGAGCCGGGCGCGAGCACCGGTTCGTCGGTCAGTGCGGCGCCCCCGGCCGCGGAGACCGTCTTGGTGGCCCCCGCGTGGGCGTAGGTGGCGGTCACCTTCCAGTCGGGGGAGGTGTCGGTGGCGTCGGCCGGCGGGGTGAGGAGCCAGCCGGTACGGACGGTCGCGCCGGGCTTCACGCTCGCGAAGAGGTTGCCGTTCTTCTTGGTCACCTCCGCCTTCCAGCCCTCGGGGAGGCCCTGGAGCGCGACGCCGACGTTGGTGGCGTCCGCGGACTCGTGGTTGGTGAAAGCAGTGACGTACTCACCGGGCACCCCGGGGCTCAGTTCGGCGCCGGAGGGGGCGGTGACCCCGGCGCAGGCGGCCCCGCCCTCGGCCTCGCCCAGGTCCGTGACGGTGAAGTCGTCGAGGACGAGGTCAGTGCCCCGGGCGCTGCCGAGCTTGCGCAGTCCGACCCAGGTGTCCCCGCAGCCGGCCACGATCTCGCGGGAGTAGGCCGCCGTGTCCAGGGCGGGCTCCAGGGCGTCGCGGGTGATGTCCCGGGAGGTGGTCTTCCCGTCGGCCACCTTGTCCGCGCCGGTGACCCAGGCCCACTGGCCCTCGATGTTGGTCTGGTAGGAGAAGGAGACCTTGTACGTGTGGCCCTCCTCGAACGGCACCGTGGCGGGGGTCGTGCGGTGGACCAGTCCCGTGTTCTCCGAGTGGGACTTGAGCGAGTGCCGGCCGGCCAGTACGTCGTCGACGGCCTTGCCCTTCAGCGTGCCGGTGTCGTAGGGGGAGTAGGTGTTCTTCCACTCCTTCTGGCTGTAGGGCGCGTGCAGGTCGCTGATGCTGGTGCGGGGGTCGGTGACGCCTCCGGCGTCGCCCTTGACGAACGGTCCCCAGCCGGGCTGGTTGCCCTCGAAGTCGTCGTGGGCGACGACCGTGCCGTCCTGGGAGCGGGGGAGCGGGGCGGTGGTGTCCGCCATGACCCGTACGTCGTCCAGGACCACCGGGGCGCCACCGGCGACGGCCCCGAGTTCCACGGTGACCGTGCCGTGGCGTGGCGCGGTGAACGAGACGGAGGCTCGCTGGGAATAGGTGTCCCGCTTCTCGTCGGCGGCCATCTTGTTCCGCGCCGGTGTGATGTCGAAGGTCCGGGCCTCCGTGCCCGTTCCACCGCGCACCCGTAGCGTGGTGGCCCGGCGTAGGCCGGGGGCGATCTCGACGTCCGCGGCAAGGGTGTAGCGCTTGCCCGGGGTCAGACCGCGGACCCGCTGGGAGATGCCGGAGGCGCTGTCGCCGAGTTCGACCACGTTGTCGCCGTTGTCGGCTCGCACGATCTCGGCGCCGCCGCGGGCGTTCCAGTCGTCGAGGTTCCCGGCGTTGAAGCCGGGGTCGGACAGTCCGGTGTACTGGCCGTAGTGGGCGTCGCGGTGCGGCGCCTTGCCGCCGTCGGGCACGAGGACGTAGGGCTGCCCCTTCTCGGCGGTGAGGGTCACCCGGCCGTCATGGGCCTTCACCCGGGTCTTCTTCGCCCGGCCCTGGTCGGTGAGTTCGTAGAGGGTGAAGTTCTTGTTCCCCGCGAACTGGTCGGTCAGTTCGAAGGTGTGCTCTCCGCCGGAGGCGCTGTAGAAGTACATCTTGTCGGCGTCACTGGGCGAGGAAGTGCCTGTGCCCTTCTTCGTGTTGCCAGTGTTGCCGGTGTTGCCGGTGTTGCCCCAGGGCAGCAGGTAGGTGTCGCCCAGGAGGACTTCGGCGCCGCCCATGGAGATCCGCCGCTCGCCGTCGACGGACTTCACGCTCACACCACCGGTGAGCTGTGCGGACTTGCCGAGGTCCCAGTCCATCACCTGGTAGTGCTGGAGGAACTTGGTGGGCAGGTTGTCGGTCCAGATGTTGCGGTAGAAGGCGTTCCAGTCGTCGTGACCGGTCCACCCCTCGAACTCGACGACGCTGGCCCCGCCGAGCAGCGGGTCGACGTTCCACACGTCGCGGTCGGAGTTGGCGATGAACCGGACGATGTCGGAGTTGATGCCCTTGTTCGTGGCGCCGCCGTAGTTCTTGTCGGCCGCCCAGTGCGACCACACCGAGGAGCCCTCGAACTTGTACGCCCACTCGGTGGCGACCTCGAAGCCCATCCTGCGCAGCTCGGCGGCCAGGCCGTCGGCCAGCCAGCCGCTGGAGTAGTAGGCGTCGATGTAGACGGTCTTGATACCCGGCGCGTCTTCCCGGAGTTGCTTGAAGCGGTCGAGGACGGCGCCGGTGCCCAGGTCCTTGCGCTGGTTGATGTGGTAGGCCTGGTTGAGCCAGTCCCAGCCGTCGGCCTCGCCCTTGACCATGTCCTCGGTGAAGGCCTTGGCCTGTGCGTAGGCCTCGGTGGCGTTGACGTGGACGGCGAAGTCGGCGTTGTAGTCGGCGCCGGTGCGGGTGAGGCGGTTCAGGTCCTTCCAGCCGCCCGCGCGGACGTTCTCGTTGCCGCCGTAGTCGGGGTGGGCGGAGTCGTGGCCCTCGCTCGCGTACCCCTTCTCCAGCACCCACTGCCCGAGGTCGTCGGTGGCCATGGAGATGCGCTTGGTGTTGTCCAGCGTCTTCAGGAACGGGTTGGTGGCCTGGCTCGCGAAGTTGAACGGGATGCGCTGGACCACGCGTTCCGGCACCCGGTCGGCGCCGAGCGGTCGGCGCATGTGCTCCCGGTGCGCGATGGCGCCGTCCTGCCAGTCGACCGTGCCGTCCCGGTTGGCGTCGGCGGCGAGGACCACCGTCGCCCGGGGCAGCTCGTAGGTGTCGACCCGTGGATCGGTGGCGCCCTCGGGGTGGTAGGTGTACGTGCCGGGCGACAGCTCCGCCCGGCGCCGCCCTCCCCCCTCGTCGACGATGCGGGACTGCAGGCGGGTGTTCCAGTTGGTGTTGTCGTCCTGCGGCGAGTCCTCGGTCGCGTTGGTGATGACGCCCGCCGACAGCTGCGCGTTGCCGACGAACGCGTACGGGGTGCCGACGGGTTCCTTGTCCGGGGCGGTGTCGCCGGTGACGGGTATGAAGCGGTCGGCGGTCGTCGTCGAGTCGGTGGAGATCTTCGTCCGGGCGAGGTTGGCGCCCGGCTCGGCGGAGTCGACGGAGACCAGGGACTGACCGGGGATCGCGAGGGTGCGCACGTCCGGCGCGGCCTCGCCCGAGATCTTCTCGACGGCGAAGACGACCGTCGTCTCCTTGGTGACCGTGATGCTGGAGGTGATCGTGAGGCCGGGCAGGTCCTCGAACGTGGAGGTGTAGACCGCCCTGCTGCCCTTCGCCTTCATGGTGGTGGTGGCGCGGTGGCGCTCGCCGTTGACGGTGAAGCTGTCCAGGGCCGTCGCCCGCCCGTCGAGACCGCGCCGGCCCAGCCGGTAGGAGATCACCTGGGGGAACTCCCTCGCCACTGTGACGGTCAGCCCGCCCCGGCTCAGTTCCACCGGTGTCGGTGCCTCCGCGGGCGCCGCGGCGGCAGCGGCGCGGGGCGGGGCCGCGCCCGCGGGCAGGGCGGCGGCCGACAGCAGGCCCGCGGTGAGGCCCAGCGCCGCGACGACGGCGCCGTGCCGCCGGACCCGTCCGCGTCCGCTTGGGGGAGATGATGAGGCTGTCGAGGTGTCCACTCTGACCGATCGCTTCGGTGTGATCGCTGCCATCTCGTTGCCGCTCGCCTTTCTCCGCGCCGACAGAGGCGTCTTCAGAGAAACTTGATCCACGCGAGGTCCGCGTTGGCGGGAACTATGGCAGAGGATGTTATCGATGCCAATGGGTCGCGTCTGGCTAGACTCCGAGGCGGGACCATTACCTGCGAATTACCCGCGACGGCGGTCGGAGCCGCCGTTCTCGTGGAGAGGCGAGCGATGTCATCGGAATCACCGGCAGCCGGCAGGACGCCCATGAGCAGGCGGACGGCCGACGACGGTGGCGTCCGGCAGCCCGGCATGGCCGACGTGGCCCGGCTCGCCGGGGTCTCCGCCCAGACGGTCTCCCGTACGCTGGCCGGCCATCCCAACGTCCAGCACACCACCCGCGCCAAGGTGCTCGCCGCGGTCGAGGAGCTGGGTTACCGCAAGAACAACGCGGCGCGGATGCTGTCCTCGGGGCGCAGCCGGACGATCGGCGTCGTGACGCTGCGGACCACCTTCTACTCCCGCGCGAACCTCGTCTTCGGCATCGAGGCCGCGGCGCGCGAGGCCGGGTACGCGGTCAGTACCGCCGCCACGGCGTCCCTGGACACCGCGGCGATCGAGAGCGCGCTGTCCCGACTGGCGGAGCAGGACGTCGAGGGGGTCGTCCTCTCGGTGCCGCTGGTGCACGTGAGCCCCAGGATCGAGCGGCTCACCCGCTCGGTGCCGACCGTCACCGTCGACGGGTCGAGGACCCCGGCCACCGAGATCGTCGCCGTCGACCAGGCCCTGGCGGCAAGGCTCGCGACCCGGCACCTGATCGAGCTGGGCCACGAGGCCGTCTGGCACGTGTCGGGCCCCCGGGAATGGCTCGACGCGGCCAGTCGCTGCGCCGGCTGGCGCGAGACCCTCGAGGAGGCGGGACTGTCCGTGCCACCGGTGCTGGAGGGGGACTGGACACCCGCCTCCGGATACCGCAACGGCCTGGTCCTGGGCAAGATCCCCGACGTCACCGCGGTGTTCGTGGCCAGCGACGAGATGGCCTTCGGAGTGATCCGGGCCCTGCACGAACTCGGCCGCAGGGTGCCCGAGGACATCTCCGTCGTCGGGGTCGACGACATCGCGCTCGCCGAGTACTGCTCTCCCTCACTGACCACGGTGGCCCAGCCGTTCGCCGAGATGGGGGCCCTCGCGGTCGCCCACCTGCTGCGGCACATCGCGGACCCGGACGCGGCTCCCGAGCCCGCCTTTGTCGAACCCGTGCTGGTCGTGCGCGCCAGTACGGCGTCGGCCGACGGCCCGGCGGCACGCCGGTCCTGACCGTCACCGGCGCGCCGCCCGGCAGACGTCGCTCAGGACTCACCGTCGGCGTCGCGGGCGTGAGCCCCGGTGACGAGGACGAGCGCGGCGAGAAAGTCCTCGAAGGCCCGGTCGGCTCTCGACACGTCACCCGTGGTCTCGATGTCCATGATGAGGCCGCGGACGACCGCCAGTACGAGCGTGGCGAGTTCGGGACGGCCGATACTGCGCATGCCCTCCTCGAACGGCCGCAGCCAGTCCGTGGTGGACTCGCGGCGGAAGTCCGGCCACAACTGCTGCCCGGCGTCCTCGCGGAGTCTGCCGAACATGGTGAGGTACGGCCGGCCGGCCGGGCCGGTCATGACCCGCCAGGCTCGTCGCAGCGTGCTCGGGTAGGGCTCTTCGGGCCGGGGGGAGACCAGTGCGCCGAAGAAGTCGCGCTGCCGTCGCCGTGCCCGCCGCAGGGTCTCCCGCAGCAACGCGTCCCGGGTCCCGAAGTGGTAGATGAGCATCCGGGCCGACGTGCCGGACGCGGCCGCGAACGGCTCGAGGCGGCTGGGGAGCCCGTGCACGAGCGCGTGGTCGACGCAGGCGTCGAGGATTCGGTCGCGGATCTCGGGCTGCTTGTGTCGACCCATCGCCGCACTTTTTCACGTAACCGGCACTACGTCTACCGTTGGTCGGAGAGCTTGGCGCCGGGATTCAAGGAGGAAGAGATGCGCGTTGTGTTCGTGCACGGGGCCTGTGTCCGTGACGGGTCGTGGTGGTGGCACCTGGCGGCCTCGGCCCTGCGCAAGCACGGCATCGGCAGCGCCGCCCCGGCGCTGCCGAGCTGCGGCGAGGGCGACCGGCCGGCCGGTCCGGAGGGCCCCGGGCTGGCCGAGGACGTCGCGGCGGTGCGCGCGGTCCTCACCGAGTCGGACGAGCCGATCGTGGTGGTGGCGCACAGCTACGGCGGAATCGTCGCCGCCGAGGCGGCCGCGGGCGTGGCAGCGGTGCGCCACACGGTGCTGGTGTCGAGCTACCTGCCCGAGCCCGGCGAGTCCCTGTCGACGTTCGGAGCCGACGTACCGCCACCGTTCCTGGACTTCGATCCCGCCGGCGGCACCTTCGGCGCCCGGCCGGAGCTGTTCGCCGAGACGTTCGCCCAGGACTGCCCGCCGGACCTCGCCCGCGACGCGGCGGCCCGTCTGGTCCGGCAGACGCTGGCCGTGACGCAGCAGCCCGTCCGGGCGGCGGCGTGGCACGACATGCCCACGACGTACGTGGTGTGCACCGAGGACCGCGGCACCCCCGTGGCCGCGCAGCGTGAGTTCTCCCGCCGTGCGGACAAGGCCGTCGAGGTGGAAGCGGGCCACCACCCGTTCCTGTCACAGCCACAGACCGTCGCCGACATCGTCCGACACCTGCCGTGACCGCGACCGCGGGCGGGTGACGGTGTCCGCGCCGTCCGTGAGGGAGAGGACGCGGGGGGAGACGTGCACGGCACTGCGGACGACCGAACCGAGCACTGTCCGGGCCCGGTGGGAGGGGGCTGGTCGCCGCGCGCGGGACGTCGGAAGGCGCCCCGGTCACCGGGACGGCGGCGGTACCGGTGCACGACAGCGTGATCGGATTCGACCTGCACCGGCGGGGAAGCGCCCGTGCAGCGGGTGGCGGACATCGGGTCCTGATCCTGGCGGTGGCCGGAGGGGCGGGTAGCCCAGTGGCTCCGTCGGCTGCCCTGGCCCGGACCGTGCATCGGCCGGCCTGGGCCTCCGGCTGCCGATGCCGCTCATGGCCGGCCCGCCGGAACCAGGAGACCGTCCGGGAACTGCTGGGCCTGGCACCGGACCACGCAGCCGCCCGCCGCCCGGCCCGGTTCGCCACCGGGCGGCCTCAGCCCCTTCGTGAACCCGACGCCGTGGACACACTGCAAGCACGCAGCACCAACGCGCTGTTGAATCCACCCCGGCCGCGAGCGGTGACCAGGACGGTGTCCAATCTGCGCTCGCGCGGCTGACGCACCAGATCGAGGCCATACGCCGGGTCGGGATCGTCCAGGTTCCCCACCGGGGGAATGACACCGTTCCTCATCGCGAGCAGGGCCGTGGCCACGCTGAGGGCCGAACCGCCGGCCAGCAACCGACCGACCAGGCCCTGCGGCGCGGTGACCGGAACCGCGTGCGGACCGAACACCGAGCGCAGGGCCCTCGCCTCCGCAGCATCGGCGTCCGGGCGCCCCGCCCCGTCGGCCAGTACCAGGTCGACCTCGTCCGGCCGCACCCCGGCCCGCCGCAGGGCCAACTCGATCGCCCGGGAGTACTGCCGCCCGTCCGGTGCGGGCGTTCGGTAGTGGTGCGCGTCCTGGGTGGCCGCATACCCCGCAATCACGCCATAGCCGGCAGGCGCGGCCCGAGCCCGCGCCGCGGCCTCGTCCTCCACCACGAGGATCGCACCGCCCTCGCCGGGCAGATGACCGTTGGCCGCCCGGTCGAACGGCTTGTAGCCGTCCTTCGGGTCGGTCGCGGTGGACAGGTGGCCGCCGGACATCTGGACCGTAAGCGCGTACGGGGCGATCGGGGCCTCGGTGCCGCCGGCCAGCACGGCACCGGTCCCGCGGCGGATCGTCCCCTCGGCTCTGCCAAGGCTGTCGATGCCGGAGGCCGAGTCGGAGACGACCACCCCGCACGGTCCCTTGATTCCATGGCGGATGGCAAGCTGCCCAGTGCTCGCGGCGTAGAACCAGGCGATCGACTGGTAGGCACCGACCGCCTTGCGGCCCCGGCTCCACAGCGCCTGGATCTCGCGCTGCCCGAACTCATTGCCGCCCGACCCGCTGCCCAGGATCACCGCCGTGGCGTACGGATCGTGGGCGGACGGATCGTAGCCTGCGTCCGCAAGGGCCATACCGGACGCGGCGAACGCCAGCCATGTCCACCGGTCGGTCTGGACGGCCAGCCGGTCCGGCGCATGCTCGGTCACATCGAAACCGGATACCTGGCCGGCCAGCTTGGTGGCGTAGCGGCCGGTGTCGAACGCCTCGATCGGGCGTATCGCCAGCTCGCCGGCCAGAGTGGCGCGCCAGTGCTCGGCGGCTCCGACGCCGGTCGGCGCGACCACACCCAGACCGGTGATCACGGCAGCCATCAGCGCACCCCTGCCAGCACGATCGCGGACTGGAACCCGCCGAACCCGCTGCCGACCGAGAGTGCGACGTCGACCCGGTGGTCGCGTGCGGTGTTGGGTACGTAGTCCAGGTCGCACAGGGGGTCGAGGTCTGCGTAGTTGGCAGTGGGCGGCACCACGTTGTGCTCGACGGCCAGCGCGGTGGCGGCGACTTCGATCGAACCGATCGCGCCCAGCGAGTGCCCGACCATGGATTTGATCGAGCTGACCGGCACTTCGTAGGCATGCGAGCCGAGGCTGTGCTTGAACGCGGCAGTCTCATGCCGGTCGTTCTGCTTGGTACCCGAGCCGTGCGCGTTCACGTAGTCCAGCGCGCTGGTGTTCACGCGCGCCTGGTCCAGCGCACTGCCGATCGCGGCGGCCAACTCGGTGCCGTCCGCACGCAGCC
Organism: Streptomyces sp. NPDC059906; assembly: GCF_042730645.1. Lineage (NCBI taxonomy): Bacteria > Bacillati > Actinomycetota > Actinomycetes > Kitasatosporales > Streptomycetaceae > Streptomyces > Streptomyces sp. NPDC059906. Next base: position 74,542 of record NZ_JBHWKU010000010.1, on the reverse strand, counting down.
CGGTCATGTGGAAGGCGTTGCACCGGTTCGCGTAGCCGAGGATCTCCGCATAGAGGTGCGCGCCCCGCTGCCGGGCGTGCTGATACTCCTCCAGGATGAGCACGGCCGCTCCCTCACCCATCACGAACCCGTCGCGCGTCGCATCGAACGGTCGGGACGCGTGTTCGGGGTCGTCATTGCGGGCACTTGTGGCGCCGATGGCGTCGAAGCAGGCCATGGAGATCGGCGTGATCGGAGCGTCGCTCGCGCCGGCGACCACGATGTCAGCCATGTCGTCCTGGATCAGCTGGAACGCCTGCCCGACCGAGTCGATGCCCGAAGTGCAGCCGGTGGAGACCACCGAGGCCGGGCCGTGCGCACCGTATCGGCAGGCGACCTCAGCAGCCATGCTGCTGGGTACCCAGGCCTGGTAGAGGAAGCCCGAGGCATACTCCGGATCGACCAGCCATTCCCGGCCGCCGTCGCTGGCCGCCACGTACTCGTCCTCAAGACGGGTACTGGATCCGACCGCACTGCCCAGGCAAACGGCCATCCGGTCGTGGTCGATTCCGCCGTCCAGTACCAGGCCCGAGTCTTCCACCGCCTCGTCGGCGGCGACCAGCGCAAACTGGACGGACCGGTCGTTGCGGAACACCTCCTGGTGTGTCAGACCCGCGGCGAGAGGGTCGAAGTCGATCTCGGCGGCCAATTGGGAACGGAACTGCGCCGCGTCGAACAGCGAGATACGACGAGTCGCCGTGCGCCCGTCGGTGATCAACTGCCAGAACGCCTTCCGCGTGGTGCCACCGGGCGCCACCACGCCGATCCCGGTAATGACGACACGTCGGTCGTTCATCGCGCGTGCTCGCTCAGTCGCGCGTCGACCAGTGCCACCAGCGTGTCCAGGTCTGCGAAGTCCGACAAGATGTTGCCCGTGAATTCCGGCACGGTATTCCCTTCGAATTTTGATGAACGGCCCGAAGGTCAGGCTACGTGGGAATTCAGCAATTTGCCTCGGTCGAGGGGATCGATTCGTCTAGTTCTGGAGAACGGGGTCGGCTCATCCCCGCGAATTACCTGTCGTCGACCTGCAGAATCGATTGACGCCATTTCGGGTGCACTGCTTCACTTATCCAATTGTTTTGCCTGGGTGAGGAGACCAGCATGGACGCGTCAGCAGCGCCTTCAAAGGCGCCGGCCGGTATGGGGATCGCCGCAGTCGGGGTGGTGATGGCCAGAGCGATGGAGACCGACCGGGCGGACCGCATGTTCAGCGATCCGTACGCCCGGTCGTTCGTCGACGCGGCCGAGGCCGTGATCGGCACGGACGAGTGGCAGCCACTGGCCGCCTGGGTGGACCTGTTCTACTCCCGGGGGGTGGTGCGCACTCGGTTCGTCGACGACTTCCTGCGCGATGCGGTGGCAGGCGACTGCGCACAGGTGGTGCTCCTCGGAGCCGGTCTCGACGCGCGCGCCTTCCGGCTGCCGCTGGCGGATGCAGACGTGTTCGAGGTGGACACGTCGCCGGTGTTCGCCTTCAAGGACACGGTGCTCGCCGACGCGGGTGCGCGATCGACCGCCCGCTCGCGCACCGCTGTCCGCGCCGACCTGCGAGAGGATTTCGCGGCGCGCCTGGCCGACAGCACGTTCGACCCGGACAGGCCGACCGCATGGGTCGCCGAGGGTGTGCTTCCCTACTTGACCGTCGAGCAGGCCCGTCACGTGATCACCCACGTCGGAGCGCTGTCCGCGCCGGGCAGCAAGCTGGTGTTCGAACACTCCGACAAACCGGGCCCGGACCCGAGGGCCGCGGCGCTGACCACGCCCGGCGCGGACCGCATCAGCGCCATGATCCGCGGCGGACTCGGACCCGAGGGGCGGGACTGGGTTGCCGGCCGGGGCTGGAGCGTCGAGGCCGTCGAGCGCGGCGAACTGGGCCCGCGGTACGGCCGGCCCGACGACCGGCTGGCCGGTGGCCAGTTCATCATCGCGACCCGCGACTGACCAGGACGGGACATGGAATCGAACCGGGTGCAAACCGGGCTGCCGGAGCCGTCGGAAGCACGCATTCAGACCGCCGCCGCCTTCTATCGACGTCCGATGCTCGCCGCCTACGACCTGTTCGTGCTCGGCATGGTGAGCCGCTTCATGTGGCGCTGCCCTCGAAGTCGAATGCTGGCACACTACGATCGACAGGTCGGGTCACCACATTTGGATATCGGGCCGGGGACCGGATGGTTTCTGAATAAATGCATATTCCCAGTCGAATCACCGTCCGTCACCCTGTTGGATCTCAACGAGGCGGCGCTCAGCACCGCGACGCACCGGGTGAGGCGATACCATCCCGGGGCCCAGGTCGGTGACGCGTTCAAGCCCTTGGCCCTGAGGCCCGCGAGCTTCGAATCGGTCGGGCTGAACTTCCTGCTTCATTGTCTGCCCGGGTCGATGCAGCAGAAGTCGGTGGTGTTCGACCATGTGGTGCCGGTCCTGCGGCCCGGTGCGCGGGTATTCGGCAGCACCGTGCTGGGCCACGGCCCGCACCATACGCAGCGTTCCACCAGGCTGCTGGACAAGCTCAACCGCAGCGGGGTGTTCAGCAACCTCGACGATCGAGTGGAGGATCTGACCGACCAGCTGCGTGCCCGGTTCACCGACGTCGAGACGGTGAGATCCGGTGCGGTCTGCCTGTTCTCCGCACGCCTTCCGGGTGCCCGATGAGCGACGCGTTGCCCCCGTTGGCCCAGCAACTGCACGACGGCGTGCTGCAGGCCCTGGCCATCGCCCGCATCCGGCTGGACCGAGCGCTGGCCCAGGACGGCCCGTTGCCCCGCGAGCTGGGCAGGGACCTGAAGCTGTTGCTGGATCGCGAGATCGCCGGACTCCGCCGCCTGATCGGTGGCTCGGCCCCACTGGATCCGCCGCAACCCGACCTGGTCACGGCGCTGGCTGCCACCGCCGAACAACTCCAGTCGGCCACGGGCGTCCGCATCGTCGCCGAGAACCGCGCCGCGGCACTGGAGGGGTGGGCGGACAACGATCCGGTCGCCTACCGGATCGTGCGGGAGGCGCTGCACAACGCCGTCAAACACGGTGATGCCAGGTCTGCCTGGGTGACGGTGGCCGTACAGGAGGACCAGCTGGTCTGCACGGTCCGCGACGACGGTCGGGGCTTCGAGCCGGTCACCGGCCGCCCCCGCTTCGGACTGACCGCCATGCATGCGCAGGCACGGGAGGCGCGCGGGCGACTGACCGTCCGGTCCTGCCCCACCGGCACTTCCGTCACCCTCGTGCTGCCCAGAACCCCAGTACCGGAAGAGAAGGCACAGGCATGAAACCGCATGACCCCGTGGCCCAACCGACCATCCTGATCTGCGACGACCATCCGGTCGTGCGCTGCGGCATCCGCACACTGCTCGCCGACGACCGCTTCCGGGTCGTGGGCGAGGCGGCGGACCTGACCGCTACCGTCGAGCAAGTGGAGCGGCACCGGCCCACCGTGCTGCTGCTCGACCTGAGCTTCCTGGGCACCCTCAGCCTCGGAGTTCTCCCCGCCGTGCGGGCGGCGTCGCCGACCACCCGGGTGTTGATCCTGACCATGCACAACGACCTGGACTCGGCACGCGACTCGCTCGCCGCCGGCGCGCACGGGTTCCTGCCCAAGGACGCTGCCGCCGACGAACTCGTCGCGGCGGTCGACGCGCTCGCCGCGGGCGGCCGATACCTCCATCCGGCGCTCGGTGGGGCGTTGCTCGACCGGCGCGCCCGTCCCGAAGGCCCGTTGAGTGGACGGGAGCGACAGGTGCTCGGGCTGATCGCCGACGGCCTGACTCACCGGCAGATCGCCAACGAACTCGGCCTGTCGGAACGCACCATCGAGGCGCAGAGGGCGTCGATCAAGGTCAAACTCGGGGTCAACCGACGATCCGAGCTGATCAGCCACGCTCGTCAACTTCAGTTGACGACGCTGGTGGGTGATCGATGATGCGTACGGGCAGGCCCAGCCGTACCGCGATGAGTGCCGCGCTCGCCCGCGCCGTGCATCAAGCAGCCGACGTACCACGTGTGTTCACCGACCCCTTGGCGGCGCGCATCGTCGCTGGTGCCGACGGCTGCCCGGCACCGGACGGTGTGCCCGGCATGCCGGCCGAGGTGCGACTGTTCATGGCCCTGCGACACCGAGTGGCCGCGGACGCGCTGGGCGCTGCCGCGGGCACCGGACAGGTGGTCGTCCTCGGTGCCGGCCTGGACACCTTCGCCTACCGGAACCGGAACCCGGCGCTGAGAGTGTTCGAGGTCGACCATCCGGCTACTCAGACGTGGAAACGCGAACGCCTGGCAGAAGCCGGCATCGAGGTGCCGGACACGGTTGTGTTCTGCCCTGTCGACTTCACCGAGCAAACCGCGGAAGCCGGGCTCGGGGCGGCTGGTTTCGACCCGCGCGAGCCGACGTTCTTCCTGCTGCTGGGTGTGGCCCCCTATCTCAGCCGGGCCGCGCTGCTGGACACGGCACGCTTCGTGGCCCGCCTGCCCGCACCTACCGAACTGGTATTCGACTACAATCAGCCGCCCGCCACGCTGCCGCCACACCGCAGACCGGCGCTGGTGGCACAGGCCGAGGCCATGGCCCGGATGGGCGAGCCGTGGCAGTCGTTCTTCACGCCGAGCGACATCGCCGTCGAGCTGGCCGACGCGGGCTTCGACAGTGTCACCGACGTCGGCTGGCAGGACTGTCTGGCGCGCTATGCGCTCGACCCGGCACTGCCCGACCTGTTCGGCGGACGGATCGCCCATGCCCGTGCAACCGGACAGGAAGGGAGCTAGCCGGCTATGCACGCCTTGGTCATCGGTGGGGGAGTGGCCGGTCCGGCCACCGCCGTCGCGCTGCGCTCGATCGGCGCCGAGGTCACCGTCTGCGAAGCCCGCCCGCGCGAGGAAACACACCTCGGGCTGTGGGTCATGGTCGCGCCGAACGGCCTCGCCGCACTGGACGCGTTGGGGCTGGGGCAGGTCGCGGTCCGTCAGTCGCTCGCGGGCACCGTCGGCCCGTCCGGGTTCGTGCCGATGCGGCGTGCCGGACTCTACCGACTGCTGCGCGAAGCCGCGGTGGCACGCGGCGCACGGATGGAGTACGGCCGGAAGCTGGTCGACGCCACCACTACCGCCGACGGGGTCGTGGCGAGGTTCGCCGACGATGCGTCCCTCGTCGGCGACCTGCTCATCGGCTGCGACGGCATCCACTCCCGGACCAGGTCGATCATTGACCCGGCCGCGCCGGTCCCCCGCTACATTCCGCTGCTGAACCTGGGTGGCTTCGCATCCGGCGTCGATGCTCCCGGGGTACCGGCACAACTGCGGTTCGTCCCCAGCCGCAAAGGCTTCTTCGGCTACACCGTCTCAGGCCGACGCGAGGTGTGGTGGTTCGCCAATCTGCCCTGGGCAACGGAGCCGGGCCGGGGCGAACTGGCGGCAATGAGCCGCGACTCGCTCACTGAACGACTACTGGACACGTTCGCGGAAGCTCCTTCTTTCGTGGCCGACGTGATGCGCGCGACGCACACCGATCTGTATGCACTGCCCACACACGACCTGCCCACCGTGCCCACCTGGTCGCGGGACAGGCTGGTCATCCTCGGCGACGCGGCGCACGCCACCACGCCGACGTCGGGTCAAGGCTCTTCGATGGCGCTCGAGGACGCAGTGGTGCTGGCCAAGTGTCTGCGTGATCTTCCCTGGCCGCAGGCCCGGGCCCGCTACGAACAACTGCGCAGACAGAGAGTCGAGGCCATTGTCGAGCTCGGCGCAGGCGCCTCGGCGGCCAAGCTGAAGGGCACATCACCCAGTGGGTCGCTCGACTGGGTTCATGACTACCGGGTCGACTGGGCATCCGCTGTGCTACCGCATCGCGCGTGAGCGGTCGTGGCGCGCGGCGGGTCCGCCGCGCGCTACGACCTTGCGGGCGGCAGCACCAACCGCGCCCGCAGTGCCTCGATGGTCTCCGACGTCACGTCCGCCCGCGTGATCAGGTAGTTCTCCACCGTGCCGTACCGCCCGCGCAGCTGGTCCAGCGTGCTCGCCATGGCCTGGCGAGGCGCCCCGAACACCTCGTAGTAGCGCCCTTGGTCAAGCCCGAGTTCGGCGAGATGAGGCAGCAGCCGAGCCATCCGGCGTTCGCTGAAGCAGGACCTGCTCAGCATGTAGTCCTCCAGAACCGTCGCCTCACTCACGCCGAGCACCGAGAGCAACAGGGCTGCCGCCAGCCCGGTACGGTCCTTGCCCGCGGTGCAGTGGATCACCGCGGGTACGCCGTCCGGCGCGGCGAGCCCGTTCAGAACCCGGCCGAAGGCGGATGCCTCCCGCTCAACCATGTCCAGGTAGACGCCGTCCAGAAAGTTGTCCGGGACGGGGCCGACTCGGCCCCTGTGGAACAACTCGCCGAGAGGGGTCGCACGCGGGGTGTCGCCGCCGACGGCGAACGTCTCCCGCCGGACTGAGGCCGGAAGCACCGACGGTGCCTTCGTACGTTCGCCATCGCTGCGCAGATCGTAGGCGGCCTGAAGGCCGAGCCTGTCGATCACGGCGAGATCGGCGGTGCTGAGCCGGTCGGGCGCGTCCGCGCGGAAGACCATGCCCCACCGGGTACGACCGCCGCCCCCGGTGCGATATCCGCCCAGGTCACGGAAGTTGTCGGCGCCCTCCAGAGGCATCACGCGTTCTGCGGCGAGAACCGGGCTGCCTCCGTCGACAGGCGCGACGGAGATGTAGTGCCGACCGGGCCCCAGACCCGGCAACGAAACCCGCCTCGCGCGGTCGAAGCGGGCGATCGGACGATCGTGATCGATCTCCTCGGGCATCGGCCCGACGGCCAGCTCCACCGGGCCGGTGCCGGCCAACTCCCAGGACACGCGGAGAACGCCGACGCTGTCGCGCACCACGTCGACCGCCAACACGACTGTTTTCACTCGGTTCATCCCCTCTTGTGGGCACGGCGACGAGCTGTTCGAGGAGGTGAGCGACTTCGCCGTGGAGGCGGGCCATCAGGTCGACGCGTCAGCGAGACGGTCGACTTGGTCAGGATCGAGACCGTGGCAGTAGAGCATGACCTCGTCGGCTCCGAGGTCGGTGAAGCGGACGATCGCATCGCGGACCTCGTCGGGCGTGGTGAGCATTCCGGCGACCATCCGGTCCGCGATGCCGGTGAAGGCGTAGTAGGCGTGCGCGGCGGCCCGGGCGTCGTCGATCACGTGCTGCGGGCCGAGCGCGACGTTCACCTGCGCCACCAGCCGGGGCTCGCCGTCGCGGGCGTGCTGCTTCCAGAACCGGCGGACGGTCTCGAAGAGGCCGCCGGCCATGGGCGGCGCCGCGGCGGACAGGAAACCGTTGCCCCAGCGCGCGACCCGTTCGAGCGCGGCGGGCCGGTAGCCGCCGAAGAGTATTTCCGGACCGCCGGGGCGGGCCGGCGCGGGACCGATCGGGCCGACGCCGTCGCCGTACGGCTCACCGGACCACAGGCGGTGCATCACCGCCATCTGCCTGTCCAGGCGTCGGCCTCGGGTGGTCTTGTCGATGCCGGTGACCTGGTGGTCGTCCTCCCGGCCGCCTACGCCCAGGCCGAGGACCAGGCGGCCACCGGTCATGCGGTCCACGGTGGCGGCCTGCTTGGCGACGAGGGCGGCGTCGCGCAGGGGGGCGAGCAGCACCTCGGTCTGAACGCGGATGCGGGAAGTGGCGCCCGCGAGGAAGGCAAGGGCAACCAGGGGCTCGGGATTGTCGTAGACGAGCCAGTCGAGCAGGCCCATGGTGGTGAAGGGGCCCGCGTCGGCGCGTTCGGCCCAGGTGAGCAGGGTTTCCGGGGCCCCGATGGGCAGGCCGATACCGACGTTCATGAGGGAGACCTCCAAGGGTCACCATTGGCCTCGGTCAGTTCCAGAACGCCGCTTGCGACGCGGACGTCGGCCTGGTCGATGCCGACCGACGCGGTCACCACGCCCGGTCGCCCGGTCACCGACACCGCGCACGTGGCGGGCACGTCGACTTCTACGTACATGCCGAAGTCCAGGTCGGCTCCGGTCAGTGCAGCCTCGCCCGTGCACAGGTTCGCCTCGGCCGCACCGCGCAACGCGGACTGACGCATGGCTTCGATGAGCAGGGTCGCCGGAACGTGGTCGTAGTCCCGGCCGAAGAACGAGGCGTGGGACCGGTCGACCACCAGGGGGAACCGGTTGCGCCGCACGGCGGGTCCGATCACCACGTTCCTCCGGTCCCGCCGCCCGACCAGACCGGGCCGGATGGGCTGCGTCTCGGACGTGGCGACCGTGTGCACGGTTCGCCTCGAGCGCTGGTAGTCCCGGATCTCACGGTAGGAGTCACCGGGGAACAGGATGCTCTCGAAGGAGAGCGTCATGGCTCGTGCCGAACCGATGAAGAAGTCACCCGCGATGTCGATCCTGTCGCCGGTGCGCACCACGCGCACCTTGATGACGCCCTGCAGCGGCGTGGTTCCGTCGGCGTCGAACATGTGTAGGTCGTGCACGCCCAGCGTCAGGTGCTGCACGGCTGTCGGGGTGCCTCGGGGCACGTCGAGGTATGCGTGGCGGGTCACGACGAACGCCTGCCGGAACGCCTCGATCACGGTTGCCGGATCGTGCCGGCGCGCCCGCGAGTCGGACCACAGCGGATGGTCGGGTGCCACCCGCACGGCGATCACGAATTCGCCCGCGCCGATCTGCGCATGGTCGGTGACGAACACCTCACGGGAGGACCGCCGGTTCACCATCGCGGGCGGTACCAAGTGCTCGAAGTCCAGAGCGGGGACGGGGCCCGTGGTCACAGCGCCACCTCGGATCGGCGGCGCTCGTCCAGGACCTTGGCCAGTGAGCGGATCGTCGGGTTGTCGAAGATGTCGGTCGTGCTGATCTGCACGTCGGTCAGCGCGTGCAGCCGTCCCCGCAGCTCCAGGGCGGCCAGCGAGTTCAGTCCCCATGCGACGATGTCGTCGTCGAGGCCGACGGTGCCGTACTCGCCGAGTACGTCGCCGACGGCGGTGCGCACCGCGGTGGTGACGTCGCTCGCCTGCTCCGCGGAGCCGGCGTCCGCCGCGCCGGATGTCCACCAGAAGCGCTGCCTGGCGAACGGATACGTGGGCAGATCGACCCTCCGAGCGCCGGATCCGGCGAGCACGTCCGCCCAGTCGACCACGCCTCCGGCCACGAACCGGTCGGCCAGGTCACGCAGCGCCGTCTCGCCGAGCACGGTGCCCGGCTCCGGTGCGGCGGCGAACATGGCCAGCCCCGCCAGCAGTTCGCCCCGGTCCGCGCCGAGCACGACGGCACGGTGGGCGAACCGCGCCCGGGTGAGCAAGGTGAACGCGACGTCAGCGGCGTCGGTGTCCTCGTCCGCCGCCTCCAGGAACGCGAGCAGCCGTGTGGCCTGTGCGGCCAGCGCGTCCGGGGTCTTGGCGGAGAGTATCCAGGGGACGGCGGGCACGGGACGCCGGGACGGTCCGGGCGTCGACGGTGCTTGTTCGAGGATGACGTGGGCGTTTGTGCCGGAGATTCCGAAGGATGAGACGGCGGCGCGGCGTGGTTGTCCGGTGTCGGGCCATTTTTGGGTGCTGGTGGCCAGGCGTAGGGTGCCGGTGGTCCAGTCGATGTGGGGGTTGGGTGTGTCGACGTGGAGGGTGGCGGGGAGGGTGGCGTGGTGGATGGCGGTGACCATTTTGATGAGTCCGGCGATGCCGGCGGCGGCTTGGGTGTGGCCGATGTTGGATTTGAGGGAGCCGAGCAGGAGTGGCCGGTCGGGTGGGCGGTGTTGTCCGTAGGTGGCCAGTAGGGCGTGTGCCTCGATCGGGTCTCCGAGGACTGTGCCGGTGCCGTGGGCTTCGACTGCGTCGATGTCGGTGGGGGACAGGTGGGCGTTGGTGAGTGCGGCTTGGATGACGCGTTGTTGTGCGGGGCCGTTGGGTGCGGTGAGTCCGTTGGAGGCGCCGTCCTGGTTGACGGCGCTGCCTCGTATGAGGGCCAGTACGGTGTGTCCGTGGCGGTGTGCGTCCGAGAGGCGTTCGAGTACGACGATGCCGGCGCCCTCGGCCCAGGCGGTGCCGTCGGCGGCGGCGGCGAAGGATTTGCAGCGTCCGTCGGGTGACAGGCCGCGTTGCCGGGCGAGGTCTATGAAGGCGCGTGGTGTCGCCATGACGGTCGCGCCGCCGGTCAGGACCAGGTCCGACTCGCCGGAGCGCAGGGACTGGCAGGCCAGGTGGAGTGCGACCAGCGAGGACGAGCAGGCCGTGTCGACGGTCACGGCCGGGCCCTGAAGACCCAGCGTGTACGCCACCCGGCCGGAGACCAGACTGGCCGCGGCGCCGGTCGACCGGTACCCGTCCGTACCGGCATCCTCGATGTCGCGCCCGTACTCCTGAGCCATGTTGCCCACGAACACCCCGGTGGCGCTGCCGGCCAGGGAGTGCGGATCGATGCCCGCGTTCTCCAGAGCCTCCCAGGCGACTTCGAGCACCAGCCGCTGCTGCGGATCCATGGTGAGCGCCTCGCCGCGGCCGATCCCGAAGAAGCCGGCGTCGAAGTCCGCGGCGCCCTGGAGGAAGCCGCCGGCCCGCACATATGTCGTGCCCGCGCGGTCCGGATCGGGATCGTAGAGAGCATCCAGATCCCAGCCCCGGTCGGACGGGAAGCCCGAGACGACGTCACGGTTCCCGACGACCACCTCCCACAGGCCGGCCGTCGAGGCAATGCCGCCGGGGAGCCGGCAGCCCATGCCTACGATCGCGACCGGATCGTCGCCACCGCGCCCGTTGCGGCGAAGTCGATCGATTTCCTTGAGCGACTCACGCAGTGCCTTCACCAGTCTGGCTTCGGTGTCCTTGCTCATGGCGCGTCACTCCGTCGGGAGTCCTGGGGGTGGTCGTCGATCGGGAACGGTGCGGGTAGCCACACGCTGCCCATCGCGACGAGGGCCTGACCGAACATGGTTGTCAAAGACCGGTACCACCGTGACGGCATGGGGCGCGGCGCCCGGGGCGCGGTCCCGGAACCACCGGGCACCGGGATCGGCACTACTCGAATCCGGTCGGTCATTGCGGGCCGCCCTTGCTCAGGGCCACCGCGATGAGGTCCTCGACATCCATGGTGTCGATCAGCTCCTTCTGGTCGCGCCGCCCATCGGACTGCGACGCGACGAGGGTTCGGTGAATGTGATCGGCGAGCGCCGCCGGAGTGGGGTGGTCGAACACCACCGTGGCAGGCAGCGGCGTATCAGTCAGCGGTGCCAGCGCGTTGCGCAGTTCGACCGCGGCGAGCGAGTCGACTCCCAGGTCGCGGAAGGTACGGTCCGCTTCCAACGGCTGCCCCTCTCCGTGGCCGAGCAGCTTCACCAACTTGTGGCTCAGCAGGCCCAGCACGCGTTGCCGCTGCTCGTCGTGGTCGAGGCCGGCCAGTTGCCGCCGCAGCCGGAGTGCGTCGTCCTGGGGATACTGCCGCACCGGCACGTGTAGCGTCACCGCGGCCACCTGCGGCCGCGGCGCGGTCAGCGCAGCGTCGAACATCGCCAGTCCGTCGGACTCCGAAATCGCCGCGAGTCCTCGTTCCCGCAGCCGCCCCAGGTCCGCGTCGCGCAGATGCTCGGTCATGCCACGCTGCCCCGCCCACAGCCCCCAGGCGATGGACACCGCGGGCAGGCCGTGGGCGCGGCGATGGGCGGCGAGCCCGTCCAGGAAGGCGTTCGCGGCGGCATAGTTGGCCTGACCCGCCGAACCGAGTGTGCCGGCCACGGAGGAGAAGAGAACGAACGCGGTCAAGTCGAGGCCGCGCGTCGCCTCGTGCAGATTCCACGCGGCATCCGCTTTGGCCGCGAGCGCGGTGTCCAGTCGCTGCGACGTCAGCGACTCCAGCACCCCGTCGTCGAGTACGCCGGCCGCGTGCACCACTGCGGTCAGCTCGGGCGTCACCAGGCCGTCCACCGCGGTCGGGTCGGTGACATCACAGGCCACGATCTCAACGCTCGCACCCAGTTCCCCGAGGTCCGCGCGCAGAGCGGACGCCTGTGGTGCGGCAGGCCCGCGCCTGCCGGCCAGCACCAAGCGCCGCACACCGTGCGCAGCCACCAGGTGACGGGCGAACAGCGCGCCGAGACCACCGGTGCCGCCGGTGATCAGTACCGTGCTTTCGGGACCGAAGGGGGGCACCCCTTCCGAAGGTTCCGGCAGCGGGGCCAGCCGGGCCGTGTGCGCCACCCCGGACCGGATCACCAGTTGCCACTGCCCCGTCGCCAGGACCAGGGGCAGGTCGAGTTCGGCGTCGGTGTCCACCAGCACGAACCGGCCGGGCTGTTCGACCTGCGCCGCCCGCACCAGGCCCCACACCGCGGCACCGGCCAGGTCCGGCACGTCCTCGCCGGGGAGTCCGACTGCGCCCCGGGTCACGATCACCAGCCGCTGTTCCTTCGACGCGGTCAACGCCTCCAGCACCTTTCGCGTCGCCACGTGTACGGACGACGTCACGTCCCCATCGGCGAAGGGCCCTTCGAGCACGGTGACCTCGGCGTCCGGTGCGGGGACGGTGGCGGGCGCGGAGGGCAGCGGAGCCCAGGCCAGTTCATGCAGACGCTGGGCCGGTGCCGGCATCGGCCGCAGACGAACCGCTTCGGCGGTCAGCACCGGCCTGCCGGCCTCGTCGTGCACCGCGAGCGACACGTCGTCCGGCCCCGAAGGGGACAGCCGAACCCGCAGCTTGTCCGCCCCGGCCCGGTGGAGCACGACGTTCTGCCAGACGAAGGGGGCGTCGACCCCACTGCGACGGGTGGCCACCAGCCATCCCTGCAATGCCGCGTCCAGCAGAGCCGGGTGCAGGCCGTAGCCGGTCGTGTCGACGTCGGCCGCGACCTCGGCGAGTACGTCGTCGCTGTCGCGCCATGCCGCACGCAGCCCGCGGAAGGCCGGGCCGTAGTCGAGGCCCTGCTCCGCCAGCCAGACGTACGCGTCGTCCGCGGTGATCGGCAGGGAGCCGGCAGGTGGCCAGGCGGCCTGCCGCGGTGGCACCGGCCGGTCCGTCGTGGTCACCGTCCCCCTGGCATGCACCACCCATGACGCCGTGGGTGCGTCGGCACGGGCGGACACCACCACCTCACCGGTCGAACGGGCGACCACCTGGATGGACAGCCGTCCCCGCTCGGGCAGCACGAGTGGAGCCTGGACCACCAGTTCGCGCACCGTGTTCGCCCCGATCTCGGCGCCGGCTCGCAGCGCCAGCTCGGCGAAGAAGGTGCCCGGTGCGAGAACGGACCCGGTCACCGTGTGATCGGCCGTCCAATCGGGCGAGGTCTGGGAGACCGAGCCGGACAGAATCACCGTTCCGCTGTCCGGCAGCTCCATCCGGGCGGTCAGGACGGGGTGGTCCGTGGGGACGAACCCCGGCCCCGTCGAAGCGGCAGGCGGTTCCGGCCGAAGCCAGTAGTGGCGCCGGTCGAACGCATACGTGGGCAGCTCCGTGAACGGGCCGGGCGTGGCGAACACCGTCCTCAGGTCGACGGGCAGGCCCCGCGCGAACAACTCGCCGAGGGCGGGCAGCAGACCGGCCAGCTCGGGCCGGTCCCCGCGCAGCAGGGGCACCGCGGTCACCCCGGTGGGCATGGTCTGTGTGACCAGGGTGCTCAAGGCCCGCCCCGGGCCGACCTCGACGAAGGTCCGCGCACCCTGCCGCGCCAGGGCGTTCAGACTGGGCAGGAACCGTACGGTCTGCCTGGCGTGCCGCAGCCAGTAGTCGGCCGAACGCAGGTCCTCGTCGGTGGCGAGTCGACCGGTGACACTGGACACGATCGGGATCGTGGGAGGGCGATAGGTGACCTCTCGGGCCACCGCGGCGAACTCGTCGAGCAGACCGTCCAGGTCGGCCGAGTGGAAGGCGTGCCGGTTCCGCAGCCTCACTGACCGCCATCCCCGGACACGACCGCGTTCGACGACCCGCTCGACCATGTCCGGCGTCCCGGAGACGACGGTGGCGTCCGGCGTGTTGAGCGCGGCGATCGACACTCCGGGCTCCAGAATGCCCTCGATCTCGTCGGCACCCGCCAGGATCTGCACCATGCTGCCGGGCGGCAGAGCGCCCATGACCCGACCCCGTGCGGTGATCATCCTGGCGGCGTCCGACAGCGACAGGACCCCGGCCACGTGCGCCGCGGCCAGTTCGCCGAAGGAATGGCCGAGCAGAAAGTCCGGTCGCAGCCCGAGGGATTCGACGAGCCGGAACAGGGCGACCTCGATGGCGAACAGCGCGGGTTGGGTGAACTCGGTCCGGTCCTGAAGGACGGCCGCCGCAGCCGAGTCCTTCTCGGCGAACAGCAGGCCGGCCATCGGCCGGTCCACGTGTGTGTCGAGTTCGGCGAGTACCTCGTCCAGTGCGACGGCGAACGCCGGCAACTCGGTGTACAACGTCGCGCCCATGGCGGCGTACTGGCCGCCGTGGCCGGGAAAGAGGAAGACGACTGGACCGGTCGTCGGATCGGCCGGCTCGGCACGGGTCGCCTCGGCCAGCCGGTCCAGCAACTCGGCGCGGTCCGCACCGGTGATGACCGTCCGGTGCGGCAACCGCGACCGTGTCGCCACCAGTGCCGAGGCGACCGCTGCGGGGTCGAGGGTCTCGTTCCTTCGCATGTGCGACAGCAACCGGGCGGCCTGACCGCGCAGTGCGGGCTTGGTGCGTGCGGACAACAACCACGGCACAGTCGGCCAGTTCCGGGCCGGGGCAAGCGGCTCCGGCTGCGCGGGGGCCTGTTCGAGGATCAGGTGGGCGTTGGTTCCGGAGATGCCGAACGCCGACACCGCCGCCCTACGGGGCCGTTCGGTCTGCGGCCAGTCGACCGGTTCGGTCGCCAGGGCGACGGTCCCACCAGACCAGTCCACCGCGGACGTCGGAGGGTCGGCGTGCAGCGTCGGCGCCACCAAACCCCGTTCCAGTGCAGAGATCATCTTGATCACACCGGCCATGCCCGCCGCCGCCTGGGTGTGCCCGAGGTTCGACTTGACCGAGCCGAGCAGCAGCGGCCGGTCGGTGGACCGACCCTGACCGTAGGTCGCCAGAACAGCTTCCGCCTCGATGGGATCGCCCAGCACCGTGCCGGTCCCGTGCGCCTCCAGCACGTCGACGTCCGCGGTGGACAGGCGGGCGGCGGAAAGGGCGGCGCGGATCACACGTTGCTGGGAGGGGCCGTTCGGCGCGGTCAGCCCGTTCGACGCGCCGTCCTGGTTCACCGCGCTGCCGCGCACCACCGCGAGGACCCGGTGTCCGCGTTCCCGGGCCCGTGACAGCCGCTCCAACACCAGGACGCCCGCGCCTTCGCTCCAGCCGGTCCCGTCTGCCGCGGCGCCGAACGACTTGCACCGCCCGTCGGAGGCCAGCCCACCCTGCTTGGCGAACTCCACGAACACCCGCGGCGTGGCCATCACCGTGGCCGCGCCGACCAGCGCCAGGTCGCACTCGTCGGACTGCAGTGACCGCGCGGCCAGGTGCACAGCCACCAACGACGAGGAACAGGCCGTGTCCACGGTCACCGCAGGCCCCTCCAGGCCCAGCGCGTACGCGACCCGGCCGGAGGCCACACTGCCTTGGCTTCCGACCAATCGGTAGCCCTCCACTCCGGCCGCGGCGTCGTCCACGCCCGCGCCGTACTCCTGAGCCATGATTCCGGCGAACACGCCGGTTCGGCTGCCGGCCAGCGTCTCCGGAGCGATGCCGGCCCGCTCCACCGCTTCCCAGCACACCTCCAGCAGCAGCCGCTGCTGCGGGTCCATCGCGGCTGCCTCGTGCGGGTTGATGCCGAAGAACGCGGCATCGAACGCGCCCGCGTCGGCGAGGAATCCACCTTGTCGCATGGAGAGACCGCTCGTCCGCCATCCGCGGTCGGTCGGGAATTCACCGATCACCTCCCGGCCGTTGACCACGGTCTCCCACAGGTCCGAGGGCGAGTCGACACCGCCGGGGAACCGGCAGCCCATGCCCACCACGACAATCGGATCGGTGACGTCCACCGCGGCCGTCGGCTGCCCGTCCGCGCGTTCAGTGCGGCCCGAGGCCCGCTCGCGCAGGTAGTCGGCGAGTGCGGCAGGCGTGGGGTAGTCGAAGACCACGGCCGCGGGCAGCGACATGCCGGTGGCCGTCTTGAGCCGGTTGCGCAGTTCGACGGCGAGCAGCGAGTCGAATCCGAGCTCCCGGAAGTTGCGGTCCGGATCGATCTGCTCGCCGCCACGGCCCAGCACCACCGCGATCTCGGTCCGTGTCAGCGCGAGCAGGTCCGCGGGCACGGGCCTCGCCCCGGGCGACACCTGCGGCCGGGTCGGTATCAGGTCCTGCAGGACCGAGGGCAGATCACCGAGGTCGGCGGAGACCCGGAGGGCGGCGCGGTCGACCGGCATCGCCGCGACATACGGCCGGTGCTGCGCGATGGCGGCGTCGAACAGCGTCAGCCCCGCGTCCACGGGTAGTTCGACCAGGCCGCGCCGTTCGAGCCGGACGATGTCCGCGTCGTGCAGCTGCCCGGCCATACCGGTGGTGCGGTCCCACAACCCCCAGCCGATGGACACGGTGGGCAGCCCGCGGGCATGCCGGTGGGCCGCCAGCGCGTCCAGGAAGGCGTTGGCTGCCGCGTAATTGGCCTGTCCGGCCCCTCCGCACACGCCCAGCACGGAGGAGAACAGCACGAGCGTGGCGCCGTTGTGCGCGGTGGCCTCGTGCAGGTACCACGCGGCGTCTGCCTTGGGGGACAACACGGTGTCCATCCGGTCCGGGGTCAGCGAGTCGAGTACACCGTCGTCGAGCACACCCGCCGTGTGGATCACCATGGCCAGCTCTGGCGTCACCAGGGCGTCGAGCGCTGCACGGTCGGTGACGTCGCACCGCACCACCTCGGCCGTAGTCCCCAGATCGGCCAGCTCCGCCACCAATTCCCCTGCACCGGGCGCGTCAAGGCCCTGCCGTGAGGCGAGCACCAGCCGCCGCACACCATGCCGAGTCGCCAGGTGGCGGGCCAGCGCCGAACCGAGTCCGCCCGTGCCACCGGTGATGAGGACCGGCCCGGCCGGGCCGGATCGGTCCGAGGCAGTCGCGGGTACCGGCCTCAGACGTGCCGCGTGCAGCACGCCGGAGCGGATCATCACCTGCGGTTCGCCGCTCGCCACGACGGTGGCCGCGTCGACGTCCGCGTCAGTGTCCACCAGCACGAACCGGCCGGGCGCTTCGGCCTGAGCCGCGCGCACCAGGCCCCACACGGCGGCAGCGATCGGATCGGAGATGCCTGCGTCACCCACATGTGCCGCGCCCCGGGTGACGACGAGCAGGAGGCTGTCCACCGACCGCTCGTCGGCGAGCCAGTCCTGGAGTACTCGCAGTACCCGATGGGTGGCGGTGTGCGCCCGAGCGGCCATGTCCGGCCCGGTGCCGTCCGGACCGGCTCCGTCCGTGGCGGCACCCGCGCCGATTCCGCCCTCGAACACCACAACGTTCGGGAACGGTGCCGCCCGGTCCAGATCGTCCCAACCCACGACCGACACCGGGACCGCGCTGGGCCGGGCCAGCGGTGGCCAGGCGAGTTCCAGCAGACGGTGCGCGGTGGAGCGACCGGCTCGGGACATGGCCGCCTGCTGATCGGACGACAGCCGTCGCAGCACGACCGAGCCGACGGAGCACACCGGCCGGCCGGACTCGTCGTAAGCCTCGAGGGAGATCTCGTCCGGCCCACTCGGTGTGATCAGCACGCGCAGTGCGGTGGCGCCGGTCGCGAACAGCCGCACGTCGGCCCAGGAGAACGGCAGGGCCAAGCCGTTCTCGGCGACGGTGAACAACGCCGCGTGCAACGCCGAGTCGAGAAGTGCCGGATGCAGGACGAACCCGGCCGGCTCCACGGCCTCGGGAAGCGCGACCTCGGCGAACACCTCGTCGCCCCGGCGCCACATCGCTCGCAGACCGCGGAACGCCGGCCCGTAGCCGTAGCCGCGCTCGGCCAGCCGCGGGTAGGCCCGGCTCAGGTCGACGGCGGTCGCGTCCGGGGGCGGCCACGCGGTCAGGTGAGGCCCGGTCGCCTCATCGGTGACCAACTCACCGCGCGCGTGCGTCACCCACTCACCGTCCGTGCGGGAATGGACCGTCACCACGTCGTCGTCCGCGACCACCCGGACGTCCACGCTGCCTTGCTCCGGCAGCACGAGCGGGGTCTGGATCACGAGTTCCCGCAGCGACCGGCGGCTGACCTCGGCGCCGGCCCGCAGGGCCAGTTCCACGAACGCCGCGGCCGGCAGCAGCGGCTCGCCCGCGGCCGTGTGATCGGCCAGCCAGCTGTGCGTGGCGAGCGACAGCCGTCCGGTCAACAGTGTCGTGGCGCTGTCCGGCAACTCGGCTATGGCACCCACCAGCGGATGGCCCGCAGCGGTGAGGCCCAAGCCGGTGACGTCCGTGTGCGGCTTCGGCTCCAGCCAGTACCGTTTGCGGTCGAACGCATACGTCGGCAGCGGAGCCCGACGGGCACCGCCGAACACCGAGTCCCACACCACCTCCCCGCCGTGCACGTACCGCTGCGCGGCGGAGGTCAGCAGCCTGGCCGCTCCGCCTTCGCCGCGGCGCAGTGAGCCGGTCACGGTGACCGTGCGGCCTTCCCGCTCTGCGGTCTGTTCGATGTGGATGCCCAGCGCCGGATGCGGGGCGCACTCCACGAACTGCGTGAATCCGTCGGCGAGCAGGGCTTCGACGGACCGTCGGAAGAGCACTGGCTGTCGGCAGTTCCGGTACCAGTAAGCGGGCGTCAGGTCCTCGCCCCTGATGGCCGCCCCGGTCACCGTCGAGTAGATCGGCACCGAGGCCCCCGACGGGCGGACGAACGAGGCCAGGTCGGCGAACGGCTCTTCCAGCGGATCGACGAACGGGGAGTGCGAGGCGCGCGGCGCCACCGTCCTCGCCCGCACCCCGGCCGCGCGCAGATCGGCGGTGAACTCGGCCAGTGTGTCCACCGGCCCGGCCACCGTCGTCCCGTTCGGACCGCTGACCCCCGCCACCGTGAGGCCGGGAAGCAGCCGTTTCGCCACGATGTCCTCCGGCGCGGCGACCGAGGCGATCGCGCCGGAGAGCCGCTCGGCCATCAGACGTGACCGGGCCACGATGAGTCGGCACGCGTCGTCCAGCGGCAGCGCACCGGCGACGCAGGCGGCCGCGATCTCCCCCTGAGAGGTGCCCACGACGGCGTCGGGCAGCACACCGAGCGAACGCCACTGCTCCGCCAGCGACACCAGTACCGCGAACAGGACGGGATGCACGATGTCGACGCGCGCCAGCCAGGAGTCGTCGGCGGTCTCCCGGACAGTGTCCAGCAGCGTCCAGTCCACCAGCGGGTCTATGATCCGCGCGCAGTCGGCCATCCGTGCGGCGAACACGGGTGCGCAGTCGAGGAGCTCGGCTGCCATTCCCAGCCACTCGACACCCTGCCCGGGAAAGACGTATGCGGTCTTCCCCGGGTGCTCCTCGGCGTGGCCGTAGGTCACGTTCTCGGCGGGCAGGCCGGAGGCCACCGCCGAAACTCCGGCGAGCAGATCGGTGGCGTCCGAGCCCACCACCACCGCACGGTGCGCGAACTGCGACCGCGTGGTCGCCAGGGCTCGGCCGATGCCGGCCGCGTCGTGCCCGGCGGCATGGGCGGCCAACCGCTGTGCCTGTGCGGCCAGCGCGTCCGGGGTCTTGGCGGAGAGTATCCAGGGGACGGCGGCCCAGGGTGGTTCGTCTTGGGCCGCGTCCACCTCGGCGGGTGCTTGTTCGAGGATGACGTGGGCGTTTGTGCCGGAGATTCCGAAGGATGAGACGGCGGCGCGGCGTGGTTGTCCGGTGTCGGGCCATTTTTGGGTGCTGGTGGCCAGGCGTAGGGTGCCGGTGGTCCAGTCGATGTGGGGGTTGGGTGTGTCGACGTGGAGGGTGGCGGGGAGGGTGGCGTGGTGGATGGCGGTGACCATTTTGATGAGTCCGGCGATGCCGGCGGCGGCTTGGGTGTGGCCGATGTTGGATTTGAGGGAGCCGAGCAGGAGTGGCCGGTCGGGTGGGCGGTGTTGTCCGTAGGTGGCCAGTAGGGCGTGTGCCTCGATCGGGTCTCCGAGGACTGTGCCGGTGCCGTGGGCTTCGACTGCGTCGATGTTGGTGGGGGACAGGTGGGCGTTGGTGAGTGCGGCTTGGATGACGCGTTGTTGTGCGGGGCCGTTGGGTGCGGTGAGTCCGTTGGAGGCGCCGTCCTGGTTGACGGCGCTGCCTCGTATGAGGGCCAGTACGGTGTGTCCGTGGCGGTGTGCGTCCGAGAGGCGTTCGAGTACGACGATGCCGGCGCCCTCGGCCCAGGCGGTGCCGTCGGCGGCGGCGGCGAAGGATTTGCAGCGTCCGTCGGGTGACAGGCCGCGTTGCCGGGCGAGGTCTATGAAGGCGCGTGGTGTCGCCATGACGGTCGCGCCGCCGGTCAGGACCAGGTCCGACTCGCCGGAGCGCAGGGACTGGCAGGCCAGGTGGAGTGCGACCAGCGAGGACGAGCAGGCCGTGTCGACGGTCACGGCCGGGCCCTGAAGACCCAGCGTGTACGCCACCCGGCCGGAGGCGACAGCAGACAGGCCCCCGGTGATCCGGTAGCCCTCGACGGATTCACTGGAGTCCCAGCCGTACATCCCCACGAACACCCCGGTGGCGCTGCCGGCCAGGGAGTGCGGATCGATGCCCGCGTTCTCCAGAGCCTCCCAGGCGACTTCGAGCACCAGCCGCTGCTGCGGATCCATCGCGAGCGCCTCGCTGGGACTGATCCCGAAGAATCCGGCGTCGAATCCCGCTGGGTCCGTGAGGAAACCGCCCTCGCGGACGTAGGTCGTGCCGGCGCGATCCGGATCGGGATCGTAGAGCGTGTCCAGATCCCATCCCCGGTCGGTGGGAAACGCGGAGATCACGTCGCGTCCCCCGGCCGCGACCTCCCACAGATCGGCCGCCGAGGCGACTCCGCCCGGGAATCTGCAGCCGATCCCCACGATCGCGACCGGATCGGCGTCGGCGGTGCCCGCGGTCCGGGCCGGTTTCGTGCGGTCGCGGTCTTGGGCGGGCAGTCCGGGAGCCGAGTGGCTGTCGGCATGGTGGCCGGACAGATGGGCGGCGAGCGCGGCCGGCGTCGGATAGTCGAAAACCGCGGAAGCGTCGACCCGCTCCCCGAGCGCCGCGGACAGCCGGTCGGCCAGCTCGATCGCGTTCAGCGAGCTGAAACCGAGGTCCCGGAAGCTGAGCTCGTGGGGCACGGCATCGGCGTCGTGGTGGCCCAACTGGGCCGCGATCTCGGCGCGGACGACGCCGATCAGGTCGTCGTCGGCCCCGGGCAGTGCCGCACCGGCCGACGCAACGTCGTCGTCGGCGGCCGGTCGATCGAAGGCATAGGTGGGCAGATCCACCAAGCGGGCGCCCGTGCCGGCGAAGACGGCTGCCCAGTCCACCTCGCCGCCGGAGACGAACTCGTGTGCCGTCGCCGACAGGGGCTGTGCCGGCGGCCCGATCACGGTCGGCTCGTCCTCCTCGATCAGCTCCCGCAGCCCGGAGGCCAATTCGGCGAGATCGTGGCCGAGTACGACCGCGCGGACCGGGAACCGTGCCCGGGTGGTGGCCAGGGAGAACCCGACGTCCACCGGCTCGAATGCGTCGATCCGGGCAAGCAGCCGCCGGGCCTGCCCGCGCAGAGAGTTCCGGGATTTCGCCGACAGCACCCACGGCACCACCGGCGGACGCGACGGCGCCGGTGAACCAGGCGCCGGGACCGACGGCGCCTCGGTGAGGACCAGGTGGCAATTCGTGCCGCCGAGCCCGAACGAACTGACCCCGGCCACGGCCGGTCCGTCCGGCCACCGCACGGACCGCGCGTTCACCCGAAGGTTCAGATCCGCCAGCGGGATGCCCGGGTTGGGCGTCGCGAAGTGCAGACTCGCGGGCAGCTGCCGGTGCTGCAGGCTCAGCACGGTCTTGAGCAGGCCGGCGATCCCGGCCGCTGCGTCCAGGTGGCCGATGTTCGTCTTGACGGACCCGACCAGCAGCGGTGCCCTCCGGGTCGGGACGGTGCCCAGCGCGGCGCCGAGACCGGCCGCCTCGACCGGGTCGCCCACGGCGGTTCCGGTTCCGTGCAGCTCGACGTACTGGACCGTGCCGGGGTCGACCCCGGCACGGTGGTACGCCCGTGCGAGCAGTGCTCGCTGAGCTGTGGCACTGGGCAGCGTCAGTCCGTCGGTACGGCCGTCGTTGTTCACCGCACTGCCGGCGACGACCGCGAGGATGCGGTCGCCGTCGGCGAGCGCGTCGGCCAGCCGTTTCAGCACGACGAGGCCGCCACCCTCCCCGCGCACGAAACCGTTGGCGCGGCTGTCGAAGACGTGGCACCGGTCGTCCGGGGACAGCACCCCCATCTCTGCCAGGCCGCTGTGGGAGTCCGGGGCCACCATCAGGCTGGCGCCGCCCGCGACCGCCAGGTCGCACTCACCGCTCTGCAGCGACTGGGTGGCCAGGTGCACCGCGACCAGTGACGAGGACTGTCCGGTGTCCACGGTGATGCTCGGACCGTGCAGGCCCAGGGCGTGGGACAACCGGTTGGCCCCCATGGCGCGTTGTCGCCCGGCGAACGTGTGGTGGTCGGGCGTGGACGTCTGTGTGATCTCCCCCGGCGCGGACACGAACACACCGGTCTCTGTGCCGACCAGCCGGGCCGCGCTCAGCCTGGCATGCTCCAACGATTCCCAGCCCAGCTCCAATATCAGCCGCTGGTGCGGGTCCATGGCGGCGGCTTCCCGCGGGAAGATGCCGAAGAAGCCGCCGTCGAAGCCGCTGATGTCGTCGAGGAAAGCACCGCGGTGACCGATCGATCGGTCCGTCGGCGGGTCGGTGACCGCGTCGGTGCCCGACCACAACAAGCGCCAGAACTCGTCGGGCCCGTTCGCCCGGGGCAACCGGGCGGCCATGCCGATGATCGCGAACCCGTCTGTCATGATGCATCTCCTCGACGAAACTCCAATGACTTGGCGGGGTGCCGGTCAGGAGCCGACGGGCGCCTGGCGGAACGCGGAAGTGTCGGGTGGCGTCATCTTGCCCAACTGCGTCAGCAGGACGTGCAGGTCGTTGCAGGCCCAGTGATCGCTCACCCGGCCGTCGCGAAGCCGCACGATGTGCATCTCGTTCCAGCTGATGGTGCGGCCGGTCGGCTCCACGCCGAACACCGTGCCCGTGTGTGTGCCGCTCAGCCGGGCGTGCTGGATGACGAATTCGCCGTCCTCGAAATCGCGGATGATGTCGACCTTCAGGTCCGGGAAACCCTTTCGCTCGGCCCGGATCACCGACTTGACTCCCTCGCGGCCGGTGTCCATTCCGGGGGCCGCGTTGTGGTTGACGAAATCCTCGGTCATCAGTTCGTCGAGGACCTCGGTCTTGCCCTGGGAAAACGCCTCAGTCAGAATGCGGCGAATCTTGATCTTGTCGGACACGATGTTCTCCTTGGAAGGGTTGTCCGGATATTTCGGCGAGAGCTGTCTTGATGTTCACGAGAGTGCGTTCCGGTTCGAGCCAGCCCGCTGCCGGACCCGGATCGAACCGGGCCCACACCGTTTCCGCAGACAGCTGTTCTGCGTCTGCCAGCCTGGCTGCGGCGAGCACTCGGTCGAGGTAGTCGGCCAGTTCACGCAGGGCCTCCACCCCGACCGGCCCGCCATGGCCGGGAAGGACGACGCGGGGACGCAAAGCGATCAGCCGATCCAGGGCGGTGCGCCAGCGGCCGACTCGCCCGTGCACGGCGAGCGGCGTCACTCCCGCGAAGCACAGGTCGCCGGCGATCAACACCTGCTCGGCCGGCAGCCAGACCGCGAGGTCGGCCCCCGAATGGGCGTCCGTGAAGTCGAGCACACGCGCCCCGTCGGGCAGGGCGAGTTCGATGCCGGCGGGAGGCACAGGTTCGGCGGCCGTGCTGTCCCAGTCCGCCAGCCGCGTCGCGAACCCCGGCATCACCTTGGCGAGCAGCGCGGGGAGGCCCGGTTCGCCGATCATCCTGCGCATCCCGGTCGCGGTGCGTGGATGCGCGATGATGGGCACCCCGTCGAACAGGAGGTTCCCGCCGATGTGGTCGGTGTGGATGTGGGTGTTGACGACCAACTCCGCAGTACGGCCCCGGCGGGTCAGCGCGGTGACGATGTCGGCTGCCATCTCCGGCAGCAACATCGTGTCGACCACTGTGGTCGGTTCGCCGAGAAGCAGCACGCTGTTCGACAGACCGGAGCCACCGTCGCCGTTCACCACCGCGACCACGCCGTCGGCGACTTCGACCTCTTGGCGCACGGGAATTCGGACCGGCATGGTGGTCACCCGTGAAGCGCGCGGATCTGTTGGACCAGGCCGGTGCGGTCGAGCATGGCGTGCCAGGACACGATGCGGCCGGCGTCGGCCCGGACAGTCTCGACGACGTTCCAGGTCAGCCGATGCTCGGTGCCCTTGGGCACGCCGGACATCGTGAGCTCGACCGACAACGCCGAGCCGTCCGCGGACTCGATGAGCCCGTCGACCCTGCGTTCCAGTTCGGTGTACAGCCCGTGCTGCTGCACGAACATCTCGGCGAGCCGCTTCGCACCCTTCTTGCCCTGGCTGGCGGTGCGGATCTCCAGTTCGGCGTCGCACAGTTCCGCGACCGCGGCAGAGTCCCCCGCGTCGACCACCGTGTACACGGCCTCCCAGAGTTCCTTGGCGGTTTTCATGATCACTCCTCTCCGTCGCCGGAAACGATCCAGTCCACCTGGTACACGTGTACGTCCACGTCGTCGGCATACTTGTGCAGTTCCAGAATCAGCGCGCGTCCGGCCTCGCTGCGGATGTGTTCCTGAAAGGCCGCGAGCTCGCTCCACTGGGCGTAGTTCGTCACCCGGCTGCCGTCGAGGCTGCAGTGCACATTCGCCGAGATGAACCCGGGCATGTGACGGATGATTTCATCGGTCTCCTTGCGGATCGCGATGGACAGAGCCTGCTGGTTCTCCGGTTTGCAGTGGAAGACGTTGATGTAGGTCATCAGACGCTCTTCTGCAGAAATCCTGCTCATGGCCGTGACGTCACCGTTTCGGCCACTACGCTGAAACTGCGGAAATCGGGATCGGTGTAGCATGCTCGCATCGGCTGAACCAGTTCCTTGTGCTCCTCGGACTTCTCCCACGCGAAGAATTCTTCGATAGAATTCCACTCGCTGGTAATCAGCCACTTTTCCGGATTGTCGGACGACTGGCAGATCTGGTCACGGATGTGTCCCGGGGTTTCCGCGACGTTGAACCGGACCTTCTCGTAGGCGGACAGGAAGTCCTCCCGCTTCTCCTCGGCCACCGTCACCGCGAACAGGATGCGGGCCGTGCCGGCTGCGGAGTCGGTGCTTTCACCACCTCGTTCGCCGAGGACTTCGGTGTCGACGTGCGCCAACGACGGATCCGGCGCGAGCGGGCCGATATGGAAGACCGTCAGTGACTCCGTGGTGCCCACGTTGCGCAGCCGGTGCCGCTTGCCGATGGGTACGTAGATTCCGTCACCGGCTCCCAGCGTCCAGTCCGCGTCCTCCGTCTCGAGCACCAGGTCGCCATTGACGACGAACAGGAACTCCTCGGAATACGGATGGAAATGTTCCACCACGTGTTCACCGGGCAGAAGAACGACCGTTCCCATGTATCCGGAGCGGCTGCCCACCGAACCGGGGTGGAGCACCATGCGTAACTGTCCGCCGCGCGCCCGATAGGGTTCGATGTCGGCGGCATGGACTCGGTTCACCCGTGAATCGCTCATACATGAATTGTTGCCGCAGCTTCTTCGGATTGCATCAGGAATAGGCCGCGAAAATTTGACGGAAGATCCGTAAGGTGATTGCAGGAAACCCGCAATGGCGATCATGGCTGACGCCGAGCCGGCGGCTGCCGGACACCCGGACGGGCGTGCGGCTCTCGCTCAGTTCACGGAGGGCACCGCGTGGCTCCGGAAGCCGTGCACGCAGGCGTACACGGCCAACTGGGTCCGATCGCGCAGGTTGAGCACGCGCAGCAACGAGGAGATGTGCGACTTCACTGTGGGCCGGCCCAGTTGCAGCTGATCGGCGATTTCCACATTGGCCAGTCCGTGACCGATCAGACCGAGGATCTGCCGCTGCCGCGGGGTCAGCTTCACCTCGTCGTCCGGTCCCACCAATACCTCCGAAGGGCCGCCGCAGCGCAGAACGGTCACCAACTGGCCGGCTACCTGGGGGTCCAGCGCCGCTCCGCCTCCGTCGACGGCTCGGATCGCCTCCACGAGCCCCTGCACCGGTGTGTCCTTGTGCAAGAAGCCTTCCGCGCCGCCACGGAGCACCTTCATCGCGTTGCCGGGGGACAGGTTGGCCGAGAGCGCGAGAACCTTCACCGCGTGCTCCGCGGTTCGGTTCACGACCTGCCTGGCCAGCATGTCCTCCATGTCGAAGCCGTCCACGTCCATCAGCAGCACACGTGGCCGCCGTTCCCGAAGGAATCGGGGACTGTAGTGGACGGTGTCCAATTCGGCGACCACATCGATGCCCGGAACGTCGCGCAGCACGGCTATGAGACCGGCCCGGTACACGCTGGAACCGCTACAGATTCCGACCGAAAGAAGTTTCCTGACACCCCGCACCACCATTGTCGGGAACGTCTGCGGGGTGGCATGGTCGCATGCGGTTTCGACGGGGCAGGAACACGGACTGCTGTCGACTCGCCTGGTGGGCAGCAACGGAACCGGCATCTTCCATCTCCTTTGTCGTTCGCGGCAACTCGCCGGAATGCTGACGGGACACCTGATCACCACCTCACGAACCGCCCTCCGTCAGGGCAGGCGCTCAGCGAGCCGGCACGTGCGCGTAGACGTCCTCGGCCGGCGCGCGGAGCGGATTGAGGCGGTCCTCGCCCACGCGGGCGCGGGTCTCCGGGTCCGTGACGCCGAGTCCGGGTTCGGGCGCGAGGCAGAGGACGCCGACCTTTCCCATGTGGCGGTTCAGCTGAACCCGCCGGGCCGCCGCGCCGATCTGGTCGAGTGGATGGACCTCGGACAGGGCGGGCATCAGTCGGCCCGCCTGCACCAGACGGTTGCACTCCCACTGCTCCTGCAAGTTGGCGGAGTGACTGCCGACGATCCTCTTGAGGTTCATCCACAGATAGCGGTTGTCGTATTGGTGCTGGTAGCCGGTACTGGAGCCGCAGGTGACTACGGTTCCGCCTCGTCGGACAAGGAAGACGGATGTGGCGAACGTGGACCGGCCGACGTAGTCGAGGGCGATGTGCGGGTCCTCGCCGACCTCCCGGCGGATGATCCGTCCCACCCTCTTCCCGCTCTCGATCGCCCAGCCCGGGTCGCCGTCGGATCCGTCATCGTCACCGAGGCCGATCTCGGTGCGGTTGATGACGACATCGCAGCCCAGCCTGCTCAGGGCAGCGGCCTTCGCCTCGGAACTGACGATGCCGATGGGTACTCCGCCGCCGTTCTTCACCAGTTGCACGGCGAAGGCGCCGAGGCCACCGGTGGCGCCCCAGATCAGCACTATGTCGCCCTGCTTCATCCGCGCCCCGTGCTCGCCGACCAGCATCCGGTAGGAGGTACCCGCACACAGCGGGATGGAGGCCGCCTCCTCCCAGGTGAGATGGGCGGCCTTGGAGAGCAGTTGGCTTGCCCGGACCACGGTGTAGTGGGCCAGGCCGCCGAAGTTGGTCTCGAAGCCCCAGATCCTCTGCTCCCCACCGAGCATGCCGTCGGAGTGAGTGGCGGGCTCCTGGTCGTCCACATGGGTGCAGGAGACGACGACGTGGTCACCGGTGCGCCAGCGCCGCACCCCGCTGCCGGTGCGGACGATGACTCCGGACGCGTCGGATCCCAGCACGTGATACGGCTGGTCGTGCCTGGCGGCCCACCCTCCTTGCCGGCCATGGCGACGCAGGAAGTCGAAGGTGGGCCTCGGCTCGAACATCGCCGACCACACGGTGTTGTAGTTGACCGAGCCGGCCATCACGGCCACCAGCACCTCGTCGGGTGCGAGAGCGGGCATCGGCACCGGGCCGACGCGCAGCGTGCGCCGGACATCCTTCTCAGCGGCGCCGTCGAACAGTCCGACGTCCTCCGCCCGCAGGTGCGCGGCCGTGTACTGCTCCGGCACCGGCTCGCGTTCCAGACGCTCGGCGTCCGCGCCCTCGAGCACAGCCCTCGCCAGTGAATCCATGATTGTTCTCCTCTTCGATGACTGGTGCCGCCCCTGATCCCCGGCAACGGCGGGGGAGTACGGGTTGACGACGGGGACCTCCAAGCACCCGGGCTCCTCGTCCCGCCGAGCAGTGACCGGTGGTTGCCGTGCGCGGGTAGGACTCCCGCGGACTCCGTCCTGTGATGACCACCGACTTGATCAGCGGAGAGGACATCTCGACACTTGGGCCCGGCGCCCCTGGGACACCTCCGGGATGCCGAGACCGGCTGCCCGCTCCCGGGATCGGCCACGTTGTAGTCGCCGGCGGACAAGGCGGTGTCGGCCGACCAGCTTCCTGGCGCTTTTATGGGTGCCGGCGCGCCCCGTGGGCACGACAGTCGCCTTGCCCTCCCAGGGAAGGGATCGTGCCGTTCTCGATCTCGTCGGGGTGGCCCTGGGGCACGGACTCGGACGTGAACAGGCGCGCAGCCATGAAGCCTTCCTCGGGGTGAAGGGATCAGTCCTTGATCTCGCAGATGGCGGCGCCGGAGGTGAGGGAGGCGCCGACTTCGGCGGTGAGGCCCTTGATGGTGCCGGAGCGGTGGGCGTTGAGGGGCTGTTCCATCTTCATCGCTTCCAGGACGACGACGAGGTCGCCTTCCTGGACTTCCTGGCCTTCCTCGACGGCGATCTTGACGATCGTGCCCTGCATGGGGGAGGCGAGGGTGTCGCCGGAGGCGGCGGGGCCGGACTTCTTGGCCGCGCGGCGTTTGGGGCGGGCTCCGGCGGCCAGGCCGGTGCGGGCCAGGGACATGCCCAGGCTGGAGGGGAGGGAGACTTCCAGGCGCTTGCCGCCGACCTCGACGACGACGGTCTCACGGCCCGACTCCTCGTCCGTCTCGGTGTCGGCGGGGGCGGTGAAGGGCTTGATCTCGTTGACGAACTCCGTCTCGATCCACCGGGTGTGGACCGTGAACGGGTCGGCGGAGCCGGTGAGTTCGGGGGCGAAGGCCGCATCGCGGACGACGGTGCGGTGGAAGGGGATGGCGGTGGCCATGCCCTCGACCGTGAACTCGTCCAGGGCGCGGGCGGCGCGCTCCAGGGCTTCCTTGCGGGTGCGGCCGGTGACGATCAGCTTCGCCAGGAGCGAGTCCCAGGCCGGGCCGATCACGGAGCCGGACTCGACGCCCGCGTCCAGACGCACGCCCGGACCGGCGGGGCCTTCGAAGCGGGTGACGGTGCCGGGGGCGGGCAGGAAGCCGCGGCCGGGGTCCTCGCCGTTGATGCGGAACTCGAAGGAGTGGCCGCGCAGGGCGGGGTCGTCGTAGCCGAGTTCCTCGCCGTCGGCGATGCGGAACATCTCGCGGACCAGGTCGATGCCGGCGACTTCCTCGGTGACCGGGTGCTCGACCTGGAGGCGGGTGTTGACCTCCAGGAAGGAGATCGTGCCGTCCATGCCGACGAGGAACTCCACGGTGCCCGCGCCGACGTAACCGGCTTCCTTCAGGATCGCCTTGGAGGACGCGTACAGCTCCGCCAGCTGGGCGTCGGAGAGGAAGGGCGCCGGGGCCTCCTCCACCAGCTTCTGGTGGCGGCGTTGCAGGGAGCAGTCGCGGGTGGAGACGACGACCACGTTGCCGTGGGTGTCGGCCAGGCACTGGGTCTCCACGTGGCGGGGCTTGTCGAGGTAGCGCTCGACGAAGCACTCGCCGCGCCCGAAGGCGGCCACCGCCTCGCGGACGGCGGAGTCGTACAGCTCGGGGACCTCCTCCAGAGTGCGGGCGACCTTGAGTCCGCGGCCGCCGCCGCCGAAGGCGGCCTTGATCGCGATCGGCAGGCCGTGCTCCTTGGCGAAGGCGACGACCTCGTCCGCGCCGGAGACCGGGTCGGGGGTCCCGGCGACCAGGGGGGCGCCGGCCCGCTGGGCGATGTGGCGGGCGGCGACCTTGTCGCCCAGGTCGCGGATGGCGTGCGGGGGCGGGCCGATCCAGGTCAGGCCGGCGTCCAGGACCGCCTGGGCGAACTCGGCGTTCTCCGAGAGGAATCCGTAGCCGGGGTGGATGGCGTCCGCGCCGGACTCGCGGGCGGCTTTGAGGACTTTCTCGATGTCCAGATAGCTGGTCGCGGGGGTGTCACCACCCAGGGCGAACGCCTCATCAGCGGCACGGACGTGCAACGCGTCCCGGTCCGGATCCGCGTAGACGGCCACGCTCGCGATCCCGGCGTCCCGGCAGGCCCGGGCCACGCGGACAGCGATTTCGCCACGATTGGCGATGAGCACCTTGCGCACGACGGCTCCATTTCTGCCGGACGGAATTCCCATGCCCCGGCCCGGATTTCGGCCGAGCGAGTCCAGTGCATCGTCGGATACATGTGTCCGTTGCACATTCATTGTCCGTTCCCGGAAGCACTGGTCCAACAGCTCGTGGTCCAAAGGTTCTTGAAGGAACCGCCGCGCTTTTCAGGGAAGGCTTCGGAGTGTCATGAAAGTGTCAAACATAGGTCAGCTGCCCAGTATCTTGTCCAGTTCGTCTTCGGTGAACGAGGGTGTGGGCAGGCGGAACGCCGCGGGGTGGGCGCGCGAGGCATCGAGGAGGAGCGCCAGTGGGCGATGCCATGAGCCGGGACCGGCAGTCGTGATGAGTGCGGGGAGGGCTCTGCCGAGCACCGCCAGGGCGAGAAGCAGATCCTCGGTGGTCATGTCCGGGCGGACAGTACCTTGCTTCTGGCCCCGGAGGAGCAGGGTATGGACGGTCCGGCGATGCCGTTCGTGGATCAGATCCACAGTCGTTGCGCCTTGCGGGTGAGGAAGGGTCGAATCAGCGGCACTGCGCTCGGTCGGCAGGTTCGCGAACACCGCGTACAGGTATTCCGTGAGCCCCGTCCACGCGCTCCGAGCAGCCACAGCTCGATCGCCGGCTGTCGTGACTTCGGTGAGTGTGCTGGAGAAGACCTCGTCCACGAGTTCTCTGCGCTGAGGAAAGTGACGGTAGAGCGTGGCACTTCCCACACCCGCCCGCCGGGCAATGCGGTCCAGCGATACCTGAAGGCCCTCTTCGGCGAATGCCTCGCGGGCCGCCTCCACCAGCATTTTACGGTTGCGCAGGGCATCACGTCGCCGGGGGAGTGGTGTAGCTGCCCGGGCCGCTGCTCCGGAGTGGGGCAGTTCCGCCAACTCCCTGCCGTCGGTCAAGTCGTCACCCCCTGATTCGCGGTGTTGCGTCAAACGGCCGGCTATTTGCTCGGGCAAGCTTCCCAATCAGTTGACAAGTCCCTTGCGTGACGGTGGACGTGCACCGATCGCGGGCGTCCCCCGAGGGCGATCGGGACCGAGCCGGAAGCCCACGCCGCGTACCGTGACTATCCAGTTGCTGTGCCCGAGCTTGCCGCGCAGCGAGCTGACATGGGTGTCGATCGTTCGGCTTGCTCGCGGGCTGAGGGCGTGGGCCGAAAGGTCGTCCCAGATCTCGGCCATCAGCCGACGCCGGGTCACAACGGTGCCCGAGTGCTGAGCGAGGTAGTAGAGCAGGTCGAACTCCTTGCGCGTGAGCTGGACAGGCGCTCCGCGCAGGCGCACCTCACGTGAGGTGGCACTGATGCACAGGTCGCCGACGGTGAGGGAACTCGCGGCAGGCTTCGAGGGGTTCCTCGGCCGCCAGGCACGGCGCATGACCGCCTCGATACGGGCCGTCAGTTCACGGAACTCGTACGGCCTGCCCAGACAGTCGTCCGAGCCGGCCTGAAGGCCGAGCACTCGGTCGAGTCCGGATCCGCTGTCGGTGAGGGCGATGATCGGGACGTCCATGGTGCTACGGATGCGCCGGCACACCTCAAGACCGTCAATGTCGGGCAGCTCCAAATCAAGGAGCACCAGTTCCGCGTTAGCGCATTCTTCCAGTGCCGCCGATCCGGTGGAGACGGTGACGACATCGTAGCCGTGCCGCTCGAGTCTTGGTGTGAGCGGCTGACCATTGGATTCCTGCCCGGTCACAACGAGGAGTTGCATAACACCTTCCATGGTCGGCGCGTGGCTGGATGCCACGGGTTACGAAATGAACGGCACGTACGACAGTGTCCTTTTGGCAAGCCGCGCAGGGAATGTGTACAGAGGCGAGGGCGATGGAAAATGTGCGGCGGAGAGCGCGAGGACGCGTCCGATCGCTCGATGCCTTGGATGAGTTGTTGGGTGGGGGGAGGGGAACCTTGGAACCTTGGCGCGCCAGAAAGTCGGTTTCAGCCAGGAGAGTCCTGCGCAAGGGCCGCTGCGCGTCTCTCTATTCTCACCAGGGAACCTCCTGTCGGGCAACGTTGACGTGAGGATCGTCACACTGGACAGGAATGTAGTTGTGGCTGGAAATGAGTGTGCTGCTTGTCGGATGCTTCCGATCTTTTGGTGTTTTTCAGTCAGCTCTTTACCAGGGCATGGGGCCGTCGTTGCCGAAGATTCCGCCCGTGGGCCCCTCGGGGCCGTCGCCGCCCGGGCGCTGCACCAGGTCGACAGCCGTTGCCACCGACACGTCATCCGTTACGACGATCATTACGGGGTGGGCTCCGAGTCGAGCCGCGAGCTCACGCCTTCTCTGCTCATCCCGAACTCCCAGGTAGACGTCGTGCCGGGCCTCCAGGAGGCGTCTTGCGGTCTCTCTGCCCAGCCCCCTGGTCGCACCCGTGATGAGTGTGATGGTCATGGGGTCAGCATTACGGCCCTGTGCATCGGCAGGTAGTACCTCCTGCTTCCAGGGACTGGCAGTACCAGGATGCTGCCATGACAACGACTGCTGCATACTGGTGTGATGACCGGTTCGGGGGAATTAGCGATGGCGCTGCGGCGGTGGCGCGACAGGATCACACCAGAGCGTGCTGGACTGGCGAATCCCGCGGTCAGCACCGAGCGACGCCGGGCCGTTGGACTTCGCCGCGAGGAAGTCGCCTTCCTGTCGGGTGTGTCAGTGGACTACATCACCCGCCTCGAACAGGGCCGCGCCACCTCACCGTCCCCGCCCGTCCTCGCGGGGCTCGCCCGCGCACTCAGGCTCTCCGACGCCGAGCGTGAACACCTCTATCTGGTAGCCGGGCACCAGCTCCCACGGGTGCGCCGTTCGCAAGCCGTCGTGGCCGGCGCGCAGAGCTTCCTGGAGCAGCTGGACGGCGTCGCGGCCAGCGGGTACGACGCCGCTTGGACACTTGTGGCCTGGAACCGCCGATGGAGCACGCTCTGCGGCGAGCCGGCCGGTCCGTGGAGCAGGCAGCGCAACGTCGCCTGGCTCCAGTTCATGAACGGCGGGCCGGCGGTGGTCCACAGCCCCGACCAGCAGGCCGCGCTGGAGACCGCCCTCGTCTCGGACCTGCGCAAGGCAAGCATCCGGTACCCCGAGGACCGCGAACTCTCAGAACTCATCGAGGACCTGAGGGCGGGTTCGGCCCGATTCGCCGAACTGTGGGACGCGTACGTCGTCGCCGTGCACGCCACGAGCCGCAAGACCATTCTTCACCCGGATGCCGGAGCTCTGACCCTCGACTGCCACATTCTGACGGCATTTCAGGCGGACTTGCGCATAGTGACGCTCGCCGCCGCACCCGGCACCGAGACGGCCGAACGAATCCAGTCCCTTTACGTGTCGGCGGGTTGCTGAGCCAGGTCCGTCACAGGAGGGTGGGGCGTCCCGGCACCGCCCGACTCCGAAGTGGGCAATGCACGCGGTGGATCCGGGCGCAGCCCCCGCCTCTCCTGCACTGCCATTTTGACTGAGCTGCATGGAGTCTGGAATTCCGCTGTCGAGTTGACGATTCCCTGACATTTTCTTGCAGAGGCCCTTGAGATCTTTGCTTGAGAAGTTCGCACACGGCGAGAAGGATATTCAGTGCCTTGCCGGGGAGCGAGTCCCCGGCCTGCCGCTGACATCCAAGAACGCGGCAACCGTGTGGCCAGTCGGGAGAGTTGTATGGATGCTTCGGTCATTGTGGTGGGTGCCGGGCCCGCAGGTCTCATGCTGGCGGGCGAACTTCGTCTCGTCGGGATCGACGTCGTCGTCATCGACCGTCTTGCAGAGCGCACAGGGGAATCCAGAGGCATCGGCTTCACCGCCCGCACGATGGAGATCTTCGACCAGAGAGACCTGCTCCGTCGTTTTGAGAAGTTGGCGACCGGGACCTTCGCTCATTTCGGGGGCATACCACTTGACCTGGGCGTCCTCGGCCCCGGGCACCTGGCGGCCCGAAACGTCCCGCAATCCGTCACGGAGGCCGTGCTGGAGAAGTGGGCCCGGGACCTGGGCGCGGACATCCGCCGCGGCCAGGAATTCCTCGGCCTGGAGCAAAGCGCGGACAGCGTCGGGATTCGGGTCGGCACGGCGGCCGGAGAAGAGACGGTCACGGCTCGATACCTCGTGGGCTGCGACGGCGGCCGCAGCGGTGTGCGGCAAGCAGCCGGATTCGACTTTCCCGGGACTCCCGCCACCACCGAACTCCTCCTGGCGGACGTCCGAGGAGTCGAGATCGAGCAACGCATGATCCCCGACGGGATATCCGGTGGAATGGTCATGACCGCTCCGCTCGGTGACGGAGTTCACCGCGTCATCGTCGCCGAGCACGGTGCTCCGCCCCGGCGCAGGGCCGAACCCCCCGAGTTCGGCGAGGTCGCCGATGCGTGGAAGCGGCTCACAGGCGTGGACATCTCACACGGTGAGCTCGTCTGGGCCAGCGCGTTCGGTGATGCCGCCCGCCTGGTCACCGAGTACCGGCGCGGCCGGGTACTGCTCGCCGGTGACTCGGCCCACGTTCATCTGCCGGCGGGAGGGCAGGGCATGAACACCAGCATCCAGGACTCGGTGAACCTGGGCTGGAAACTCGCCGCCGTCCTGCGTGGTGCCGCTACCGACAGTCTGCTCGACACCTACCACAGCGAACGGCACGAAGTCGGCCGGGGGTTGCTGCTCAACACAAAGGCGCAGAGCAAGCTCATCCTTGGCGGAGAGGACGTCCAGCCGCTGCGTGGCGTCCTGGGCGAACTCACCGCCTATCCCGAGGTGGCGCGGCACCTCGCCGCCAAGGCCGGCGGCCTCGACATCCGCTACGACGTCGGTGGTGGCAGCCATCCGTTGCTCGGCCTGCGGATGCCCCGCCTGGAACTGGCCGGGCCGGCGCGCAGCACAAGCACCACAGAGTTGCTGCGCACTGGAAGAGGCGTTCTGCTCGATCTGGAGGGCAACGCACACCTGCGGCGCAGGGCCGAGCCCTGGCAGGACCGTGTCGACGTCGTCACCGCCCGCCCTGCCGCCGTACCCGGAGGAAGCCTGCTGAAGGACACCGGGTGCGTGCTGCTGCGCCCCGACGGCCACGTGGCATGGGCTGCCCCCGGCAGCCGGGACGACCTCCCGACGGCACTGGCCCGCTGGTTCGGGCCCCCTCGATGAACACCTCGCGCCACGACAACCGCCGAACGACGACCGCATGCACCACCGAAGAGAGGGAAACATGCACAGCACGCTGATCGTGGCCCGCATGGAACTCGAGTCGGCGGCCCAAGTCGCCCGCCTGTTCAACGAGTTCGACCAGTCCGAGATGCCGCACCTCATGGGCACACGCCGGCGCCAGCTCTTCTCCTACAACGGTCTCTACTTCCACCTTCAGGACTTCGACGCCGAAGACGGCGGAGAGCGCATCGAGAGGGCCAAGACCGACCGCCGCTTTGTGGGAATCAGCGAGGACCTCAAGCCCTTCATCGAGGCCTACGACCCGCTCACCTGGCGTTCGCCGGCCGATGCGATGGCGCAGCGCTTCTACCACTGGAACGCCGAATGAGCGGGGGACGCCGAGTCGTCATCACCGGCGTCGGTGTCACCGCCCCCGGTGGCATCGGCGTGAAGAACTTCTGGCAGTTACTGGCCGACGGCCGTACCGCTACGCGCCGCATCTCGTCCTTCGACGCGTCATCGTTTCGCTCGCGGATAGCCGCCGAAGCCGACTTCGATCCCGAACTCCTGGGACTGGGGCCGCAGGAGATCCGTCGCATGGACCGCGCGGCTCAGTTCGCCGTGGTCACCGCGCGTGAGGCCGTCGCCGACAGCGGTCTGGAGTTCGGCACGGTCGAGTCGCACCGCACCGGCGTCACCATCGGCAGCGCCGTCGGTGCGACGATGGGACTCGACCAGGAATACCGAACCGTCAGCGACGGGGGCCGACTCGAACTGGTCGACCACACGTACGCCGTCCCCCATCTGTACAACTACCTGGTGCCCAGCTCGTTCGCCACCGAGGTCGCATGGGCAGTGGGAGCGGAGGGACCGAGCACCGTCGTCTCCACCGGTTGCACCTCCGGTCTCGACGCCGTCGGCTACGCGGTCGAGGTCATCCGGGAGAATTCCGCGGACGTGATGATCGCCGGTGCCAGCGACGCCCCGATCTCCCCCATCACCGTGGCCTGCTTCGACGCGATCAAGGCCACCACACCTCGCAACGACGAGGCGGAGACCGCGTCGAGGCCCTTCGACGCCAGCCGCAACGGCTTCGTCCTGGGCGAGGGCTGTGCGATCTTCGTGCTGGAGGAGCTGGAGAGTGCCCGTCGGCGCGGGGCCCGCGTCTACGCCGAGGTCGCGGGATACGCCACCCGATCGAACGCCTTCCACATGACCGGACTTCGCCCCGACGGACGCGAGATGGCAGAGGCGATCCGGGTCGCCCTCGACGAGGCCCGGCTCAACCCCGACGACATCGACTACATCAACGCGCACGGCTCCGGTACCAAACAGAACGACCGGCACGAGACCGCCGCGTTCAAACGGAGCCTTGGCGAGCACGCGTACCGCATCCCGGTGAGTTCCATCAAGTCGATGATCGGCCACTCACTCGGAGCGATCGGCTCGATCGAGATCGCTGCCTCCCTTCTCGCCATGGAGAACGACATGGTGCCGCCCACCGCCAACCTGCACACCCCCGACCCGGAGTGCGACCTCGACTACGTGCCGCTCACAGCGCGTCAATGGCGCACCGACACCG
Organism: Streptomyces sp. NPDC059906; assembly: GCF_042730645.1. Taxonomy (NCBI): domain Bacteria; kingdom Bacillati; phylum Actinomycetota; class Actinomycetes; order Kitasatosporales; family Streptomycetaceae; genus Streptomyces; species Streptomyces sp. NPDC059906. Next base: position 37,354 of record NZ_JBHWKU010000010.1, on the reverse strand, counting down.
TGCTGTCCGTCGGTAGCGGATTCGGCGGTTTCCAGAGCGCGGTCGTCCTCGCCGATCCCGAGAAGAGCTCCGGGTGAACACGTCGAGGGGGCACGGCGGCAGGGTATGGGTCACCGGCCTCGGTGTCGCCTCTCCCAACGGCCTCGGCGTGGAGGCGTACTGGGAGGCAACGAAGGCCGGCGAGAGCGGCATCGGCGTCGTCTCGCGCTTCGACCCGAGTTCCTATCCGGCCCAACTCGCGGGGGAGATACGCGGTTTCGTTGCTGAGGACCGCCTGCCCGCACGGCTTTTGCCGCAGACCGACCGCATGACCCAGATTGCTCTGGTGACTGCCGACTGGGCGCTGGAGAACGCCGGAGTGGTCCCCAGCGAGGTGCCCGAGTTCGACATGGGAGTGATCACCGCCAGTTCTTCCGGCGGCTTCGAGTTCGGGCAGAACGAGCTGAAGGCGCTGTGGTCCAAGGGCGGCCAATACGTCAGCGCCTATCAGTCATTCGCCTGGTTCTACGCGGTCAACAGCGGTCAGATCTCGATCCGCAACGGCATGCGGGGCCCCAGCAGCGTAGTCGTGAGCGATCAGGCGGGAGGCCTCGACGCATTCGCCCAGGCCCGCCGTCAGATCCGTAAGGGCACGCCACTCATCCTCTCCGGCGCCGTCGACGCCTCCATCTGTCCCTGGGGCTGGGTGGCACAGCTGGCCAGTGACCGGCTGTCCACCGAGCGAAGCCCGGAGCGCGCGTATCTGCCGTTCGACGCGGACTCCGGCGGTCACGTGCCGGGGGAGGGAGGCGCCCTGCTCCTCCTGGAGGACGCCGACCACGCCCGGGCCCGTGGCGCTCGGCAGGTGTACGGCGAGTTCGTGGGGCACGCCTCGACGATGGACCCGGCTCCGGGCAGCGAACGCGAGCCGGGACTGCGGAAGGCCATCGAACTCGCCATCGAGGACGCCGGCGTGCTCTCGAAGGACATCGACGTGGTCTTCGCCGACGCGGCGGCCGTGCCGGAACTCGACCGCATCGAAGCGCGTGCTCTCACCGAGGTGTTCGGCCCTCACGGAGTCCCGGTCACGGCACCCAAGACGATGACCGGCCGGTTGTACTCCGGTGCCGCGCCACTCGATGTCGTCACCGCCCTGCTCTCCCTGCGCGACGGCATCGTCCCACCGACGGTGCACAGTGAACTGTCCGACCAGTACGACATCGACCTGGTTACCGGTGCCGCCCGTAAGGCGACCCTGCGCACCGCGCTCGTCCTCGCCCGCGGCTACGGCGGCTTCAACTCGGCCGTGGTGGTCCGAGGCACCGACTACTTCTGAGGAGACACCGTGAGCACCACTGCGCCCTTCACCCTCGACGACCTCACTCGCATCCTCCGCGAGGGTGCCGGTGACAACGGGGAGGTCACCGCGGATCTCGAGTTCGAGCTCCTCGGTTACGACTCCCTCGCACTCCTGGAGACATACACCCGTATCGAGCGCGAGTACGGCATATCCCTGGACGAGGACGCGCTCGGCGCCGTCCGAACACCCGCCCAGCTCATCGAGGTCGTGACCACGCACCTTGCCGCCACCAAGTGACCGCTGGGCACCGACATCAGGAGAGGATCGACATGACGCACGACGGACGCAAGGTGGCCCTGGTCACCGGCGCGACCAGCGGCATCGGACTGGCATCCGCCCGGCTGCTCGCGGAGCGGGACCACAGGGTGTTCATATGTTCCCGCAACGCCGACAGCGTGGTCCGTACGGTCAAGGAACTGCAGGACGAGGGCTTCGAAGCAGCCGGTGCCCCCGCTGACGTCCGTTCCAAGGACGACGTGAAGCAGCTGGTCCAAGCCGTGGTCGAGCACTTCGGCACCATCGACGTCCTGGTGAACAACGTGGGGCGCAGCGGCGGCGGTGTGACCGCCGACATCACCGACGAGCTGTGGTACGACGTGATCGAGACAAACCTCAACAGCGTCTTTCTGATGACACGCGAGGTGCTCACCACCGGCGGCATGCGGGCCAAGCAACGGGGCCGGATCATCAACATCGCTTCCACCGCAGGCAAGCAGGGCGTCGTTCTGGGTGCCCCGTACTCCGCGTCCAAGCACGGTGTCGTCGGCTTCACCAAGGCACTCGGCAACGAACTCGCGCCGACCGGCATCACGGTCAACGCCGTTTGCCCCGGCTATGTGGAGACGCCGATGGCCCAGCGCGTGCGCCAGGGATACGCCGCCGAATACGCCACCTCCGAGGACGCGATCCTGGAGAAGTTCCAGAGCAAGATCCCGCTCGGCCGTTACTCCACGCCGGACGAGGTCGCAGGCCTGGTCGGATACCTCGCCTCCGACACGGCAGGCTCCATCACCTCGCAGGCACTCAACGTCTGCGGCGGCCTCGGAAACTTCTGACACCTGCGACACCTGCGGCGCTACGACCAAGGAGAGACAGCATGGCTGAACAGCAAGCGCGCGAGGTGGAGCACGAGATCACCGTGCGGGCCGCAGCCCAGGACGTCTACCGCCTCCTGGCGGAAGTCGAGAACTGGCCCCGGCTCTTCCCCCCGTCGGTCTACGTCGAGTACCTGGAAAAGCGCGACGACAACACGGAGCGGATCCGTATCTTCGCCACCGCCAACGGTGAGGTGAAAACCTGGAGTTCGCGTCGCGAACTGGATCCGGAGGCACTGCGCATCACCTTCCGGCAGGACATCTTCACGCCCCCGGTCGCCGAGATGAGCGGCACCTGGATACTCGAACCGCTCTCCGCCGACGAGACCCGCGTCAGGCTGTTGCACAAGTTCCGCGCGGTCGCCGACGACCCCGACGGCCTGGAGTGGATCGACCGTGCGGTCGACACCAACAGCCGCGCCGAACTGCCCGCGCTCAAGGCCAACGTGGAGCTTGCGGCGCACGCCGACGAGCGGACGCTCACCTTCGAGGACCAGGTGCGGATCGACGGCTCGGCCAAGGACGTGTACGAGTTCCTCAACGACGCCCAGCTCTGGTCCGAGCGGCTGCCGCACGTTGCCGAGGTCCGGCTCACGGAGGACACACCGGGCCTGCAGGTCCTGCGCATGGACACCCTGACCAAGGACGGTTCCTCGCACACCACCGAATCCGTGCGGGTCTGCTTCGCACACCATCTGATCGCGTACAAGCAGACCACCTTGCCCGCGCTCATGGAGCTGCACACCGGCTACTGGCATCTCGACGAGGCCGCCGACGGCGCCACCACCGCGACATCCCAGCACACCGTGGTGATCCGGACCGGGAACATCGCGAAGATCCTCGGCCCGGACGCCGGTCTGACCGAGGCCCGTGAGTACATCCGCAACGCACTGGGCACCAACAGCCGTGCCACGCTCGGCCACGCCAAGCACTACGCGGAAGCGCGGCGCTGACCCATGGCCGACGCACCGGAACCGGACGCGGCGGCCCGTCCGCAGCGGGCGGCGCCGGACCCGCCGGACACCGACGTACTCATCGTCGGCGCCGGCCCCGTCGGGCTGTTGCTCGCCGGGGAGCTGCGGGCCGGCGGGGCGCGGGTGACCGTGCTGGAACAGCTCACCGAGCCGATGACCGAGTCTCGGGCGTCCACCCTGCACGCGCGCACTATGGAAATCCTCTTGGGGCGCGGTCTGCTCGACCGGCTCGGTCCGCTCCCGGACGGGGGCACCGGCCACTTCGGCGGGCTCCCGCTCGACCTGGCCGTGGCCGATCCCGCACATCCGTATGCAGGGCAGTGGAAGTGCCCGCAGACCGTCCTGGAGGCGGTCCTGTACGACTGGGCGACCAAGGCCGGCGCGGAGGTCCGGCGCGGTCACGTGGTGACCGGACTGGAGCAGCGTGCGGATCGCGTGGAGGTCGCGGTGACGCCGCTCGGTGCCAAGCCCTACCGGACGACCGCCGCCTACCTCGTCGGCTGCGACGGGGAACTCAGTACAGTGAGGCGACTCGCCGGGTTCGAGGTGACCCGTGAAGACGCCACCCGGGAGATGCTCCGGGCGGACGTGGCCGGCATCGACATCCCGAACCGGCGCTTCGAACGGCTGCCACACGGCCTGGCCACCGCCTTCCGGTGGTCCGACGGCAGTACCCGGGTCATGGTCCACCTCCACGACGGCCGGCCCCCGGTCCGCACCCGCGAACCGGAGTTCGACGAGGTCGCCGCCGCCTGGACGAAGGTCACCGGCGAGGACATCAGCGGCGGTACACCGGTCTGGCTCAATGCGTTCGACAACACCCGGCTGCAGGCCACCGGCTACCGGCGCGAACGGGTATTGCTCGCCGGCGACGCGGCCCATGTGCAGATGCCGGTCGGCGGGCAGGCCCTCAACCTCGGCCTTCAGGACGCTGCGGCACTCGGCGGAGGTCTCGCGGCAGTGGTCCTGGGACGTGCGCCGGAAGAACTGCTCGACTCCTACGACCAGCAGCGACGGCCCGTCGGCTGCCGAACCCTCGACAACATCCAGGCGCAGGCACTGCTGCTGCTTGGCGGACCGGAGGTGGAGCCGTTGCGTGCGATCCTCGGCGAACTCATGGAGTACGCCTCCGTTCGCCGCCACCTCGCCCGCATGATCAGCGGCCTCGAGGCGCCGCCACCCGCCCGAGTGCCGGGCTCCGGCGCGGCGCCGACACCCACGTACGAGACACCGAGACCCAGGAGTTCCACCATGAGCAGGCTCACCGACAAGACAGCTCTCGTCACCGGGTCGGGCCGGGGCATCGGCCGGGCCACGGCGCTCGCGATGGGCCGTGAGGGCGCCCTCGTCGTTGTGCATTACGCGAACAACGAGCAGGCCGCGCAGGAGACCGTCGACCAGATCGAGAAGGACGGCGGCCGGGCCTTCGCCGTCCGGGCCGAACTCGGCGTCCCGGGCGATGTGCACGAGCTCTTCCTGGGGGTGGAGCGCGGTCTGAAGGAGCGGATCGGCGAGGTGCGGCTCGACATCCTCGTCAACAATGCCGGCGAGACCACCAATGGCGTTGCCCCCCAGGACGTCACCCCGGAGCAGTTCGACAGGTACTTCGCCGTCAACGCCAAGGCGCCCTACTACATCGCCTTCCGCGCTCTGCAGGTCATGCCGGACGGCGGCAGGATCATCAACATCTCCTCCGGACTCACCCGCTTCGCCAATCCGGAGCAGATCACGTACTCGATGACCAAGGGGGCGATCGAGCAGCTCACCCTGCATCTGGCCCGCCAGGTCGCCCCCAGGAACATCACGGTGAACACCGTGGCACCGGGCATCACCGACAACGGCAGTGCCGTCTTCTCCGTCCCCGAGGCGGTCGAGCAGATGGCGCAGCTCTCTGCGTTCAAGAGGGTCGGCGAGGCGGCAGAGGTCGCGGACGCCGTCACCTTCCTCGCCACGCACGAGGCCCGCTGGATCACCGGATCCTTCGTCGATGCGACCGGAGGGACACTTCTCGGATGAGCGGCACGACCCACAACCCACCGCGTACAGCCGTCGTCACCGGAGCCAACAAGGGCATCGGACGGGCCGTCACACGAGCCCTCGCCGTTCTGGGGCACCGCGTCTACCTGGGTGCCCGCGACCAGGACCGCGGCCTGGCCGCCGAGCGGGAACTGCGTGCCGAGGGCCTCGACGTCCGCTGTCTGCACCTCGACGTCACCGACGAGGCGGTCGTCGAACGGGCGGCCAAGCGTGTCGAGGAGGAATCCGGCCACCTGGACGCACTGGTGAACAACGCCGGCGTCGGAGGCCCGGTCACCCTGCCGAGCCGTACCCCGCCGGCCGAGGTGCGCCGCACGTACGAGACGAACGTGTTCGGCGTCATCGCGGTCACCAACGCGATGCTGCCGATGCTGCGCCGCGCACCGGCCGGCCGGATCGTCAACGTCAGCAGCGTGCTCGGCTCGCTCACGCACGCCGCGGCCCGGCAGGACCCGACCGGAGCCTTCCCCGCGGGCGTCTTCCCCACGCTCCTCGACTACAACACCTCCAAGGCCGCCCTGAACGCCGTGACGGTCACGTACGCCAACGAACTCCGTGACACGAGGATCCTCGTCAACGCGGTCTCTCCGGGCTTCGTCGCCACGGACATCAACGGTCACCAGGGCGTCCTCACACCGGCCGAAGGGGCACGCATTCCGGTGCTGCTCGCCACCCTCGGCGAGGACGGCCCCACCGCCACCTTCGTCGGCGAGGACTCCACACCGACCGGCCGGCAGCTGTCCTGGTGAGCCGGTCCAGGCACATCCGCACCACTGCGACTGGGGGAGACAAGCGATGACCGCAACGGTCCCGGCAGCAGGTACCGACCGGCTGTCCGAGCTGAGTGAGCTGAAGGAGCTGGCCCGCCGCGGCCCGAGCGAGAGGGCGACCGAGGCTCAGCGGGCCAAGGGCAAGCTGACCGCCCGTGAGCGCATCGAAATCCTCCTCGACAAGGGAAGCTTCAACGAGGTCGAGCAGTTGCGCCGGCACCGGGCGGTGGGCTTCGGCCTGGAGGCGAGGAAACCGTACACGGACGGTGTCATCACCGGCTGGGGCACGGTGGAGGGGCGCACGGTCTTCGTCTACGCCCACGACTTCAGGATCTTCGGCGGCGCGCTGGGCGAGGCCCACGCCACGAAGATCCACAAGATCATGGACATGGCCATCGCGGCAGGTGCCCCGCTGGTCTCGCTCAACGACGGCGCCGGCGCCCGTATCCAGGAGGGCGTCAGCGCGCTGGCCGGTTACGGCGGCATCTTCCGGCGCAACACCAAGGCGTCCGGCATCATCCCGCAGATCAGCGTGATGCTCGGCCCGTGCGCGGGCGGCGCGGCCTACAGCCCGGCGCTGTCGGACTTCGTGTTCATGGTGCGCGGCACCTCGCAGATGTTCATCACGGGCCCGGGCGTGGTCAAGTCCGTGACCGGCGAGGAGATCACCCATGACGGGCTGGGCGGTGCCGACGTGCACGCCGAGACGAGCGGCGTGGCGCACTTCGCGTACGACGACGAGGAGACCTGCCTGGCCGAGGTCCGCTACCTGCTCTCCATGCTCCCGCAGAACAACCGGGAGCTGCCTCCCGCCCACCCGAACGAGGACCCTGCCGACCGTCCCGCGGACCGGCTCCTCGACATGGTGCCCGCTGACGGCAACCGCTCGTACGACATCAGGGCCGTGATCGAGGAACTCGTCGACGACGGAGAGTCCATGGAGGTGCACGCCGCCTGGGCGCCCAACCTCGTATGTGCGCTGGCCCGCCTGGACGGACATGTCGTGGGCATCGTCGCCAACCAGCCGGCGGCGCTCGCCGGTGTGCTCGACATCAAGGCGAGTGAGAAGGGCGCACGCTTCGTCCAGTTCTGCGATGCCTTCAACATCCCGCTCGTCACCCTCATCGACGTCCCCGGCTTCCTGCCAGGCGTCGAGCAGGAACACGAGGGCATCATCCGGCGCGGCGCCAAGCTGCTGTACGCGTACTGCAACGCCACCGTCCCCCGCATCTCGGTCGTGCTCCGCAAGGCCTACGGCGGCGCCTACATCGTCATGGACTCGCGATCCATCGGCGCCGACATCGCGATCGCCTGGCCCGGCAACGAGATCGCCGTGATGGGAGCCGAGGGCGCCGCCGACATCGTCTTCCGCCGGGAGATCGCCGCCGCCGACGACCCCGACGCCGTGCGAGCCCGCAAGATCGACGAGTACCGGACCGAACTCGTCCATCCCTACTACGCGGCCGAGCGCGGGCTCGTCGACGACGTGATCGACCCGCGCGACACCCGCCCGGTACTCATCCGCGCGCTCGCGATGCTGAGGGCCAAGGACGGCGAACTGCCGCGCCGCAAGCACGGCAATCCACCGCAGTGAGAGGGGCGTCAATGATCGCGCCAAGCCACCTGGGTGACGGAGGACTGCCGGACTCTCTGACTGGGTCGGCATCATGACCACATCCTCGCCCGCCGTGTGCTCACCCACCCGTCTGTTCCGCGTCGAGCGGGGCCGCCCCGGCCTCGAGGAGCTCGCGGCCGTCGCAGCAGTGCTGCTCGCCCGTGCCACCGCCGCACCTGCCGAGTCCTCCGTCCCGGTCCGCCGCACCGTCGGCTGGCGTCGCCCGGAGCGCCGGGCGGTGTTCGAGAGCCCGCGTGCCTGGCGGAACGCGACCGGCTGACCGCGTGCGTCCCGCAGCGCACACCACAGAACATCGCCAACGAATGGGGATCCTTGCCATGGACGTCGGACTGCTCTTCGATCTGCGTAACCCTGAAGGGTGGAAGCGCCCCTGGGCGGACCACTACGCACGGACTCTGGAGTTCTGCGAGGAGGCCGATCGACGAGGCGCCGACGGCCTCTGGTTCACCGAACACCATCTCTTCGAAGACGGCTACCTTCCGCAGCCGCTCACCTTCGCCGCGGCAGCGGCCGCCCGCACGCGCCGGGTCCGCATCGGCACCTCCGTTCTTCTGCCCGCCCTGCGCAAGCCCGCCCAGCTCGCCGAGGAAGCGGCCATCGTCGACCTCATCAGCGGCGGGCGGCTCGAACTCGGCATGGGCGCCGGGTACCGAGTACCCGAATACGCTCTGATGGACGGGGACTTCAAAAGCCGTTTCGCGCGCACCGAGGAACACATTCGGGAGGTTCGCAGGCTCTGGGAGGAAGGCGGAATCACCCCCGGGCCGCTTCAGGATCCCGTCCCGCTGTGGGGCGGCTTCTACGGCCCCAGGGGCGCCCGGATCGCCGGCCGGCTCGGTATGGGCCTGCTGCACATCAACCATGAGAAGTTCGAGCACTATCGGGACGGCCTGATCGAGGGTGGCCACGATCCTGCCTCCGCGCGGGTCTCCGACCTGCTGCCGATCATTCTCGCCGATGACCCGGACGAGGCCTGGGCACGCGTCGCGCCCTATCTCGCCCACCAGCTGAACAGTTATCAGCAGGCGTCCGTGGAGGGCACCGACAGGCCGAAGCCCCCGCTGATCCACGCCGAAGAGCTTCGCAATCGCACCTCCAACGCGCCCTGGGGCGCGCTGAAGATCTTCACTCCGGAGCAGGCCGCAGCCGAGATCAAGGAGATGACCGAGGGCCTGCCGGTGCAGCACCTGATCTTCTGGGCCAGTATCGCCGGCATGCCCGACGACCTGGTCGCCCGGAACATCGAGTTGGTCAGCGAGGACCTGCCGGCCCTGCTCGGGTCATGACGGCTGCCCCGAGCCCGGCGGCCGGGGGGACGAAGGACACGGTCCGGTGGAACGCACGCCAGTGGGCCGTGCTGTTCCTGCTCTCCGGGAACATGATTCTCGACGCTCTGGAAGTGTCGGTGGTCCTCGTCGCGCTGCCCGCGATCGGCGCCCACTTCGGCCTGTCCGTGTTCAACGTGCAGTGGATGATGAGTGGCTTTGCCCTGGGATTCGCCGTACTCCTCGTCGGTGGCGGCAGAATCACCGTCCGCTTCGGCAGGCGGCGGGCCTATCTCGCCGCGATGCTGCTCTTCACCCTCGCATCCGTGGCCGGGGGTCTCGCGAACAGCGTGGTGCTTCTGGTCGCCACCCGGCTGGTGAAAGGGGCGTGTGCCGCACTGACGGCGCCGACCGGACTGGCCATCATCGGCAGCACCTTTCCGCAGGGCCCGCAACAGCGTCGCGCGGTGTCCGTGTACTCGCTCTTCGGCGCCGCCGGTTTCACGCTCGGGCTGCTTCTGTCCGGGCTGATTCTCCGGACCGGACAGGAGGAAGCCTGGCGGTGGACCTTCCTCTTCCCCGCTCCCGTGGCACTCGTGCTGTTGATGTGCGGCCTGCGTCTGCTCCCGCGCGACACCGATCGGCTTCCCGCGCGAACCCGCTCGACCGGCCTCGTCCTGCTGCGCAACGGGCCGCTGCTGCGGGCCGCGTTGGGCGCGGCGGTATTCAACGGCTCGTACCACAGCCTGCTCGTGACCGTCACTTTCGCAGCCCGTGACGAGCTGGGACTGAGTCCCTGGCAGACGGCACTCGCCCTCCTGCCGGCCTGCGTGCCCTTGGCGGTGACCGTGCCTTTCGCCGGCCGTTTCGTCATCCGGTACGGCACGGCCCGGCCCATCGCCCTGGGCGCGTTCGCGGCCTTCGCGGGGTGCGCCCTGTACCTGTGGCGGCCGGACGGTGCCGGATACGCGACCAGTACCCTGCCCGCGCTGCTGCTGGTCGGGACCGGGCTCGCGTGCGCCTTCGCGGCCCTGAACATGCAGGCCACCTCGACAGTCGATCCGCGTGACCGACACCTTGCCGTACCCCTGTACCAGACTGCGGTCCAGCTCGGCGCCATGGTGCTGCTGCCTCTGACGGCCCTGCTCCTGACCCGCCACGACGACGGTCCGGCACTGTCCCTCGTCCTCGCGGCCTCCGGCACCGGCCTGCTGGTCTCTCTCACCGCGCTGCGGGGCCGTGCCGCGGCGCCACTTCCGGGAAAGGTTCAGCCATGACGGAGCGTCCCCTGTCCCTGCTGGTCGTCGTCGGCAGTGTCCGTGACGGGCGATTCGGCCCTACCGCGGCCCAATGGTTCGCGGCGCAGGCCCGCACCCACGCGGGCGTGCGGGTCCGCGTCCTCGACCTGCTCGACCACCCCCTGCCGCTCGTGATGCCGGAACCGGGCCGTTCGCCGGCCCCGGAGGCCGCCGAGGTGCGGGACCGGGTGGCGGCCGAACTCGCGGCCGCCGACGCCTTCGTGTTCGTGACGCCCGAGTACAACCACACCTGCCCAGCGGCTCTGAAGAACGTCATCGACTGGTTCTTCGACGAGTGGGCGGCCAAGCCGTTCGGCTTCGTCTCCTACGGCGGAATGGCGGGCGGGCTCCGCGCCGTGGAGCATCTGCGCCAGGTCGTGGCCGAGTTGCACGGTGTCTCCGTGCGCGAGTCGGTCAGCTTCCACAACGCCTGGGAGGTCTTCGGCGAGGACGGCTGTCCGCGCGATGCCGAAGAGGCCGCCGGAGCGGCGAAAGTCATGATCGACCGGCTCGTCTGGTGGGGGCGCGCGCTCCGCTCGGCGCGGGCCGAACACCCCTACGAGCGCTGAGGAGCCTCATGTCCGCCCGTATTCCCTCGCCCCCGCCGGCCGTCGCCCACGGGCTGCCCGACGTTCGTCGTACCGACGCCACCAGTGTGTTCGTCGCCGCCCGCTACGTCCCGGACCGTGCGGCGGGTCTCACCGCGCTCCGGGAGGTGACCGACCAGTGGGGCACGGGAGGGTGGCCCGCCGGCGTGCTGTCCGTGAGCTGCTTTCTCAACACGGACCAGGACACCGTTCTCACGTACGCGCAGTGCGCCGAGCCGGACGCCTATCGTGCCCGTCTCCGTACCCTGCGAGGATTTGCCGCGGCGGCACCCGTCGCGTACCGGCCGCACCGCGCGCTGGTGCTCAACGAGGGCGTGCCCAAGTGTGTCATCGTCGCCATGTTCGACGTGGACGGCCCCGACCGGCAGGGGCTGATCGTCGACAACATCACCGCCACCGTCGAGGAGGCCGCACATCGCCATCAGGGGATGCTTTCGGTCAACTTCTTCGTCAGCGAGGACGGCACGCGGGTACTCAACTTCGCGGAATGGACCTCGGACGAGGCACACATCGCGTTCCTGGAGGGCGCGACACACGGCGCGACGCGGCGGGTGAGCGACGTGACGCCGGGCGTGCGACCCATCGGTTTCAAGCGGTACCACCTGCATGCGGGCTTCGGTGTGTGACGGTGGTGATCCCGGGACGGTTCCGGCGGCCACACACGTTGCGCGGCCGCCGGAACCCGGTGGTGTGCGGAGCGGCTCAGGTCGTGGCGCGGGCGAGCGTGCTGTGGTGGCGGTAGAGCGCGCCGAGATCCTCCTCGCTGTTGCCCACGTCGGCCAGCATCGCCTTCGTGAGGATCTCCATGTGCGCGACTGCTTCCGCCTCCGAGCGCCACTCGGAGAAGATCAGCACGCTCTTGCCGTCGAGACCGATGTGGATGTTGGCGGCGATGGCGCCCGGGTAGGCCCGGTTCGCTCCCGCCGCCGCCTCCTCGGACTTCAACAGGTCCGTGATCCACTGGCGGGCCGCGGCCTCGTTCTCCATCGGAAAGGCGGCGACGGGGAAACTCTGCGCCGAGACGGAGGCGGAGTCGACGGCGGTGCCACGGACGACCTGGTGGATCCGGTAGGCGGTCGGCGCCTCGGCCTCGGGATCGGCGTCCCGGCCCGGGTGCGAGAGGGAGATCCCCAAGGGGTCGGTGAGCGATGCGCGCAGCGCGTCTTCGGTGGCCCACTGTTCGAAGGTGAGCACGGCGTCGTTTCGGGTGCCGGTGAAGCAGTTGAGCGCGACCAGACCCTCGGGCCAGTCGACGGATCGCCAGTGCGCGGTGATGGCATCGGCCACCGCACGCTGATGCTCTGCGCTTCCCGCGCTGACCACTCCGACGGCGACGGCGTTCGCATCCGGACGGGTGACGACGGGACGTGACTCGGGCGTGCTGGGCATTCACGACTCCTCACAGCTGGATGGGACTCCATTCTCGGCGGGACCGACGAAAGGCGTCCGAAACGAAGTCCAGAGGAACCGCAAAGGAAGGTCAGAAATCGATGCCCGGTCAGCGGAACCACAATTCTTGGTGAAGTCAGTCCGAAGAGGGAGGCGTCGGGGCGGAGGTCTGGGCGGTGGCGTTCGACGTGCCCAGCAGGACGTCGGCGACTTGGCCGAAGTAGGGCGCGATGTCGTCGACGCAGGCCTTGGTGAGCGCGGGAGTGTGGGCGATGGAACGGGACACGTTGATGCCGAGCAGGAGCGCGGTGAGCAGTTCCGCCCGCAGTTCTCGGTCGGGCAGATCCACCAGTTGTTCAAGATTGCGGACGTACATCTCGCTGAGCTGAGAATTCAGCTGCTCCCGGCATTCCTGGCGCCCGGAGGAGAGCAGCAGGGTGGTGAGCGGATGCCCGCCGGACGCGCCGGGCAGGTGCTGCCGCAGGGTCGCCTCCAGCAGCCAGGTCGGCACGTCGGCCGGGCGGGCTTCCTCGGCCACGGGCGGTTCCGTGTCCTCGGGCCGGGACGCCTCCTCGAAGAGACGTTCCTTGCTGCCGAAGTACCGGAAGATCAGCGTCGCGTCGACGCCCGCGTCCCGGGCGATGTCGCGCACGCTCGTCGCGTCGTAGCCCACGAGGGCGAAGCGGGCCCGTGCGGCAGCGAGGAGCGCGGCGCGGGTGGCCGCGCGGTCGCGCTTGCGCTTGGTGGGCTGGGTCACGGTGTCTCCTTGTAGTCATCGCTCGTTGACATTGTAGTGGAAGCCCCCCTATGTTGAATAAGTCATCGCTTGATTACTTAGTGGTGAACACGCAGTGCAACCGCTCGTGCGCAAACGCTCAAGGAGACTCCGAGTGAAGACTGTTGTGATTTCCGGTGGCAACGACGGGATCGGTCGGGGTCTCGCCCTGACCCGCCTCGAACGCGGCGACCGCGTGGTCGTGCTGGGCCGCAGCGAGGAGAAGGGGAAGGCCTTCCTGGCCGCGGCCGCTGAGCGTGGCGTCGCCGATCGTGCCGTGTTCATCCCCGCCGATCTCAGCCTGATCACCGAGAACAGGCGGGTCGTCGAGGAGATCGTCGCCTCGTTCCCCGCCGTGGACGCCCTGGTACTGTGCGCCCGCTTCTTCCGCTCCGCCCGGTACGAGACCTCCGAGGGCTTTGAGAACGCCTTCGCCCTGGAATACCTCAGCCGCTATCTGCTCAGCCACGGCGTCACCGACATGCTGGAGAAGGCCGAGGCGCCGGTCGTCGTCAATGTCGCGGGCCCCGGCGTTCAAAAGCCCGGCGTTCGCTGGGACGACCTGCAGCTGCGGCGTGACTACAACGGCGTCCTGGCTCAGATGCAGGCCGGTACCGCGAACGATCTGCTCGGGGTGGACTACGCGGCCACCCGCGGCGCCACCGGCCGCACGCGATACGTCCTCGTCAACCCCGGTCCCACCGCGACCAGCTTCGCCGGCGCGTACGACCCGGTCACGCAGCAGCAGATTGACCACATGAAGCGGGCGGGCAAGCCGGTGACCCGGGCGGTGGCGCCCATCAGCGAGGTCATCGACGCCCCACCCGCGGAACCGCTCAGTGCCTTCGTCGAGGGCCGGCGCATCGGCGTCGACGATCCGGGCCTGTTCAACAGGGCCGAGGCGACCCGCCTCGCCGGCGTCACCGCGGAGCTGCTCGCCGTCTGACGCCAACGCACCGGCCGGGCTCCCGCTGCTGCCGGGGCCCGGCCGGACTCCGAAGAGCTTCCAGAGGCGGGAGAGCCACACACAGCCCCGACGTTCCCCGAGGGCCCACCCCCTGCCTTCGCCCCCCGAGGAGACTTCTTTGTCCGGCCAGCCAGCGTGCCCTTTCCATCACGGTGACTTCACCGCCGATCGTCTCGAATTGGACCCGCACTACGCGGAGTTGCGCAAGCATGCGCCAGTGGGCCGGGTAACCATGCCGTACGGCGGCGATGCCTGGCTCGTCACGCGTTACGAGGACGTCAGGACCGTCCTGGCCGACCCCCGGTTCAGCAGGGCGGCGGCTGCCGGACACGACGTGCCGCGGACGCTGCCCCTGCCCGACCAGCAGAACGCCTCTCTGGCGAGCTTGGATCCTCCGGAACACAGCAGACTTCGACGTCTCGTCGCCGGAGCGTTCACCACTCGCCGGGTCAGGACCTTGCAGGAGTTGATACAACAGCTCGTCGACGCTCTGCTGGACGACATGACGGAGCGGCCTGCCGCTCAACCGGGTGCCGACGCTCCGACGGCCGACCTCGTCTCCGCCCTCGCCTGGCCCCTGCCGTTTGCCGTCATCTGCAAAGTCCTGGGTATCCAGCTCGACGACCGGGACCGGTTGCGCGAGTGGATCGAACAGTCCGTGGCTCTCTCCGCCCGCGACCCCGAGGTCATCAAGGCGGCGGACGACGCCCTGGACTCCCACCTCAAGAGAATGATCGCCGAGCGGCGCGCCGCGACGCACGACGACCTGTTGGGCGAGCTCGTCCTCGCGCGTGACGAGAGGGACCGCCTCACCGAGGACGAACTCGTCACCTTCGGCGTCAACTTGCTGATCGCCGGGCAGGAGACCACTGCCAACGAGATCGCCAACTTCGTGTACACCCTGCTGGTACGGCGTGAGCGCTGGGAGGAGCTCGTCGCCGAACCCGAGCTGATCACGGCCGCGGTGGAGGAGCTGCTGCGCCTGACGCCCCTCGAAGCGAGCGTCGGCGGGCTCGGCTTCACCCGCATCGCCACCGAGGACATCGAGCTCGGCGGTCGGCTCATCCGAGCGGGAGATGCCGTCGTCGCCCAGAACGCCTCCGCCAACCGGGACGAGACGGTCTTCGAACATCCCGACGAGCTCGACTTCCACCGGCCCGCCACCTCGCACCTGACCTTCGGCCACGGGCCGCACCACTGTCTGGGTGCCCCCCTGGCCCGACTCGAACTCCGCGTCGTGCTGGAGACACTCGTCCGGCGTCTGCCCGACCTGCGACTGGCCGTCCCCGCCGAGGAGGTGGTCTGGAATCAGAACCGGGCTGTGCGCGGGCCCCGCGCGCTGCCGGTCACGTGGTAGCGGACCGCGGTGGATCGAGGTGCGCCGTGCCCATGGGCTCCCCTCCCCACGTCGTGAGAGTTGCGAGGCCGGAGCGCCGGGCGGGGGCCGTCGTACTGGACGTCCTGCCCGGCGCTGCCCGGTCCGAGCAGGAAGAGGATGCTGCTCGGAGGTGTCGTCATACAGAGGTGCCGGACGCCGGCGCCTCCTGGTCCGTCGCCGGGGGAGCGGCGGTGGGCTTCTGAGGGCGAAGTGCTGTGCGTCGGCTCCTGCCGAACCGGCGCATGGCCGGCACTTCCACGGACCGGTGGAGCAGCCAGGCGAGGATCCCCGCCAGCAGACAGGCTGCCGCCCACAGGGCGAACCCGGCGGCTGTGGACCAGGTGCGTTCCCGGCCGCCGACGAGCTCGTGGCCGTATGCGATCACACTGATGTGCACCATGTAGAAGGCGAAGGACACCTCGCCCGTCCACACCATGAACCGCCCACCGAGGAAGCTCGTCCGGCCCTCCGCGTCCTGCCGCGCCGCCGCCGGAATGAGCAGCGCGAGCGGCAGCACGGTCGCCGCCACGATCCCGTACTCGAACGGCACGTACAGGGCGGCCACATACCCCCCGGCCAGGAGAAGCGAGGCGGGCAGAAGCCCAAGCCGGATCCAACGGCCCGCGAGTACGATCAGTGCCATCTCGATGCCCAGCACGAACTCAAGGAGCCGGGTGGGCGGGAAGAACGAGATCGCGAAGTTGTGCCAGGAGGAGACGGTCGGGTCCCAGGGCAGTGCGGGTGTCTGCGGAAGCAGTCGGCCCACCGCGGTCGGAAGGGCCACGAGGACCGCCACGGTGGCGAGTGCCCAGGCCCACAGCCGCTCGGGCCGGATGCGCGACAGGCCGCGCAACAGCCAGGGGAAGGACAGGTAGAAGAGCAGCTCACAGGCGAGGGTCCAGCTCACCGGGTTTCCGGCGACGGAGTACGCCGTCTCGGGTACCCACGCATGAACCAGGAACAGGCTTGTCAGGCTGGGCAGCCAACCGTCGACGGAGTCCAGGTGGGGCACGGTCTCGAACGGCGAAGCCGCGATGCCGGTGGTCGCCATCAGCGCGATCACGAGCGCCCAGGTGACAAGGTGATTGGGCAGGACCTTGGCGCAACGGCGGCGCCAGAAGGCCCGCTCGGTGTCGTCCGATCGCGCAGACCAGGTCAGCACGAAGCCGCTCAGCACGAAGAAGAAGGACACCCCGAGGCCGCCCGCTTTGCCGAGAACGAAGACCACGTCCGCGTTCATGTCCTGGCTGCGGAAGAGGCCGGAGGTGGAGATGTGGAAGAGGAAGACGAGTAACGCCGAGATGCCCCGCAGGCCGGTCAACGTCGGCAGCCGGGAGCCGGAGCGGACCGGCCGCGCGGAGCCGGCGCTCCGGGGCTTGGTGGAGGGGGCGGTCATTGGCCTCTGGTCTCTTCCCGAGTCACTTCCGGTATGGATTCGGCCTCTTCCCGCACGGTGATGGCACCGGCGGGGCAGCAGTCGACGGCCTCGTACAGCTCGCGCGACAGCGCGCTCGGAGCGTGCTCGACGAGCAGCACCACGCGACCGTCGGTGTCGTCCTGGTCGAAGATCTCCGGCAGCGCGGCGACGCACTGTCCGGAGCTACAGCACTTGCCGGTGTCGGTACTCAGGAACAGGCGCACGGCGCTCACCACCCGACTGGCAGCGAGTGCAGACCGTAGATGTTCCCGCCGTGCCGGAAGTCCAGGTCCGCCATGGGCCTGACAATCTGTAATCCGGGCAGCCGACGGATCAAGCCGCTGAGAGCGGACTGGAGTTCGATACGCGCGAGCGGTTGGCCCAGGCACTGGTGGACACCGAAGCCGAAGGCCATGTGCCGATGGGCGTCGCGCCCGATGTCGAGGGCGTCCGGGTCGTCGAACGTCGCCGGGTCGCGGTTGGCTGCGCCGATCTGGAGCAACACGCCCTCTCCGGCCTTGATCGCCGTCCCCCCGATCTCCATGTCCTCGCGGGCGACCCGCTGGAGCCCGGTCGGCACGATGCTCTGGTGACGCAGGGTCTCCTCGACGGCGGCCGGGACGAGAGAGGGGTCCGCGACGAGCTTCTCCCACTGCCCGTTCCGGTGCAGAGCGAGCACCCCCAGGGCGATCTGGTTGGCCGTGGTCTCGTGACCCGCGATGAGCAGATTGAGCGCCATACCGACGACCTCGTGGTGGCCGAGGTGCCCGGGAACCTCCTGTCCGGCCACGATCCGGCTGACGATGTCGTCGCCCGGAGCGGACGCCTTCTCGGTGGCCAGACGATCCAGATACCGGGCCAGTTCACCGAGCGCGGTGTTGACGTCCTGGGGTGCGGCGGTGGTGTCCTGCACCATTTGGCTGCGTTCTTGGAAGTAGGAGTGGTCCTCGTAAGGAACGCCAAGCATGTGGCAGATGACGATGGAGGGCAGCGGAAGCGCGAACGCCTGCATGAGGTCGGCCTCGTTGCGACCCGCGGTCATCTCGTCGAGCAGCGTGTCGACGGTGGCATCGATCTGCGCACGCATCGCTTCCATGCGCTTCACGACGAACTCCTGTGTGAGCATCCGTCGTTGGAGGGTGTGCTCGGGCGGATCCATGCGGATGAAGGTGATCAGAGCCTCGCCGATCGCCTCGGCCTGGGCGGCGGAGAGGAACGGGAAGCCGTGGCGGCGGACGTCCGAGCTGAGCCGGGGGTCGCGCAACGCGGTGCGGATGTCGGAGTGCCCGGTCACCAGCCAGGGACGGCTGCCGTCCCAGAGAGTCACTCGGGAGACGGGCTTGTCCCGCCGCAACTCACTGATGAGCCGCGGCGGGTCCATTGGGCACCCGGTCTGGGTGAAGGGGAAGCTCGGGGCTTCGGGGTCGGTGACAGGCATCGGGGCGGACCTCCGGATGTTGCGGCACTGAGCCGTCGCGGACCGAGGTGCCGCGAACGGATAGTGACGCTAGCCCGAGGGAACGACCCCAGGTCAACGAACTTGACGGTGACTTGTCGACCTTGCAGAGATTTGACAGTTCATCGTGTCGCCGCGCCTTCGGCTTCGGTCGACGCCCTGCCGAATGCCATGAGGAAGGTTCGGACCGCGCCTGTTGCGATGTCCCGCAGCGCGTCCTCGGACAGCTGCGCGGTGCCGAACTTCGACCGCGCCTCGGCCGGGCCGGTGAGCAGGGCGATGAACTGCTCGGCTGCCTGGGTCGGGTCGGTGGTGTGCAGCCGGCCGCCGAGGGTGAGGCGTGCGAACCGGTCGGCGAGCGCCTCGGTGGCGCGGTTGGTGCCGCTGCCGCGCACGGTCTCCAGCAGGTCGGGGAACCGGGTGACCTCGGCGTACAGCAGCCGGCGCAGTGCCCAGGACCGGTCGCTCGCATAGCATCGGAGCAGCTTGAGGCCGGTGTCCGTGAGTGCGGCCTGGAGATCGTCTCCTGGTTCGGTGAGCTGCTCGATCACCGCGAGATTCTCGGTCTGGGCGGTGTCGGCGGCCACCTCGATCGCATTGCGGAACAGGTTCGCCTTGTCGCTGAGGTGGTTGTAGACGGTGGGCTTGGCCACCTTGGCCTCGGCCGCGATCTCCTTCACACACGCGTTGGCGTATCCCTCGCGCGCGAAAACGGTGAAGGCGGCGTCCAGGATCGCCTGCCGCTTGTCGATGCGTCCTCGGGAGGCCCTGGGCCCCGACGCCACGGTCGTAGTCACTCCGGTCACCCCGTAATCCTACCTCCGGGTGCGAGCCAATGAACCAGCGAGTTCAAAACTGTGGTCTACTCGGTTGCACTGGGCTGGCAAGGTCACTAGATTGAACCGGTGGGTTCATTCGAATCCGACGAATCCAATAGCGTTTCAACCGGAGAGAGCGATGACGCAAGTACGGGATGACCGCCTGGAGCCCGCGCTGGTGCGCCTGATCGCCGTGGTCCTGCTGGGAGGGATGCTCGGCATCCTCAACAGCACGATGGTGGCGGTTGCGATCGGCCCCCTGAGTCAAGAGTTCGGCACGTCACTCAACACGATCGGTTGGGCCTCCACCGGCTTCCTGCTGGCCGTCACCGCCATGATCCCGTTCACTTCGTGGGCGGTGGACCGGTTCGGCAGCAAGCGGATGTGGACCATCGGCCTCCTCACCTTCATCGGCGGTACGCTCGCCTGTGCACTGGCCTGGGGCGTCGGCAGCCTCATCGCCTTCCGCGTCGTCCAGGGCATCGGAGCGGGCATCCTCGACCCGCTCGTCCTGGTGCTCCTGGCTCGCGCCGCCGGTCCCCACCGGGCCGGTCGCGTCATGGGGCTGATGGGTGTTGTGCTCTCCCTCGGTCCGGTCCTCGGCCCGGTCGTCGGTGGCGCCGTCCTGCAGGGCCTCAGCTGGCGTTGGATGTTCATCTTCGGCCTGCCCCTCGGCCTTGTGGCACTGGTCCTCGCGCTTAAGGTCATCCCGACCGACCCGCCGCGTGGCGGTGAGGAGCCGTTCGCGAAGCTCGACGTCGTCGGACTCGCCCTGCTCGGTCCCGGCTTCGCCGTCCTCGTCCTGGCCATGAACCAGTCCGCGGAGCGCAACGCGTTCGCGGTGTGGCAGGTCCTGTCCCCGCTGATCCTCGGCGCAGTCATGCTGCTGGTGTACGTCGTCCACGCGCTCCGGGAACGCCGCTCCGGCCCGCCGCTGATCGACCTGCGCCTGTTCAAGAGCGGCAGCTTCACCGCCAGTGTCACCGTCATGACCCTCAGTGGCCTCGCCACTTTCGCGGGGCTCTTCGCTCTGCCGCTCTATTACCAGCAGGTTCACGGCATGGGCACCCTCGAAGCCGGTCTGCTCGTCACCCCGATCGGCGCAGGAGCCGCACTCGCCATGCCGCTCGCCGGCGGCCTCAGTGACAAGATCGGAAGCCGCAGCCTCGCCCAAGGAGGCGCCGTCGTCGCCGCGTTCGGTTGCTTCATCCTCACCACCGTCGACGCCGACACCAGCGCGGTATGGTCCTCGGTCGCCGCTCTCGTCGTCGGCCTCGGCCTCGGCTTCGTCGGCGCGCCGACGATGGGCTCCTTGTACCGTACGCTGCCGATGCACCTTGTTCCGCAGGGCAGCTCCGTCCTCTACATGCTGAACCAGCTCGGCGCGGCCATCGGTATCGCCCTGGTCACCGTGATCCTCAAGACCATCGGCGACACGGACGCTCTCAAAGGCATCCACGGTGTGTACTGGTTCGCCATTGGCACCCTCGCAGCGCTGTTCGTGGCGACCCTGTTCCTGCCCGGCCGGATCGAGGCCCCTGCGGCAGCCCAGACCGGCGGCTCGGCAGACGATCCGCAGCCCGTCTCCGGCCAGCAGTCCGCCGACGCCTCCTCGTCGCACTGAGGGCCGTCGAGCCCTCCCCTTGATTCCCGCGCCAGGTTTCGTCCCCCGTACCTGGCGCGGGGCCTTCTCCTGTGCGAGGTCCCGTGCGGGAAATCTGACACTACTCTGACGTTTCTCTGAATTCCCTCAAGAAGACCTGCACAAAGAGCACTTGGAATGCCTCCCGGCTCCCTGGACAATGAAAGCGAAAAGACGTCACGCAATGGCACTCTCTTCCTAGGAGGATCCGGGCACATGGACGAAACGTGCACTCAGGAGCCTGAGCAGTCCAATCCGGCCCAGGTCATGGGAATTCTGTCCGGTCACTGGCAGACCAGGATGCTCCTTACCGCGGTCGAATGCGAGCTCTTCACCAGTCTCTCCGGCAGTTCCGCCGACGCTGCCGAACTGAGCGAGCGCCTTGGGTTCGCCATGCCGGGCGCCGGTGACTTTTTTCTTGCCCTCGCCGGCATCGGACTGCTGGAGGTCCACGACGGCCGGTACCGCAACTCGCCCGCGGCCGAACATTTCCTTGTCCAGGGCCGGCCGCAGTTCATCGGCGGCTACCTCCGGTTCTGCGAGCGCGAGCTCAACCCCGCCTGGGACGGTCTCGGCCAGTCGTTGCGCACCGGCAAGCCGCACAACCGGGCCGCCGACGCCGGCAGCAACCCGTACCACGCGCTCTATGCCGACGAAGAGACCACCGACTCCTTCCTCGCCAGCATGGACATGTTCAACACCCCGATCGCGGCCCGCGTCGCCGCCCTCGACTGGAGTGGCTACAGCTCCTTCGTGGATGTCGGAGGCGCCCGCGGCAACCTCGCCCACCACCTCGCGTCGGCCCACCCGCACTTGCAGGCCGGGGTTTTCGATCTCCCACAGCTCGACCGCGCTTTCGACAAGCACATGGCCGCCCTCGCCCCCGCGAACCCGATCACCTTTCACGGGGGTGACTTCTTCACCGACTCGTTGCCCGGCGCCGACGTACTGGTCTTCGGTCACATCCTGCACAACTGGGGCACCGAGGACCGGCTCAAACTGCTGCGCAGCGCGTACGACGCGGTCAATCCGGGTGGAGCCGTGATCGTCTACGACCCCATGGTGAGTGACGACACTCCGCCGCTGTACGCGGTCATGGCGAGTCTCAGTATGCTGGTCTGGTCGGCCGGCGGCCACGAGTACGCGGTCGACGACTGTCACCGCTGGTTGACGGAAGTGGGTTTCCGGCCCGAAACCGTCGGACTCGCCAATTCCCAGGACGATGTGCTGATCATCGGCCACAAGAGCCGCTGACCGGCTGTTCGGACCGGAGAGATCTCCGGTCGAAGGTTCCGCCCGTGCGTCAGGCGCCGGCCAACTCCCTGCTCGCGTCCCCGGTCTCGTCCCCCGGCCTTCTCCCCGAAAGGACACCCCCGTGCGTATCGCCGTGACCGGATCAATCGCCACCGATCACCTCATGTCGTACCCGGGCCGCTTCGCCGACCAGATCCTCGACGACCGGCTCGATCGGGTGTCCCTCTCCTTCCTCGCGGACAGGCTGGAGATCCGTAATGGGGGAGTGGCCGCCAACATCGCTCTGGGCCTGGCCCGGCTGGGGACCGAGACCGTGCTGGTCGGCGCTGCCGGCAAGGACTTCACCGAGTACGGCGCCTGGTTGCGGGACAACGGCGTCGACACCGCGCACGTCCACATCAGCCGGAACCACCACACCGCCCGTTTCGTCTGCACCACTGACCGGGACCACAATCAGGTGGCCACCTTCTATGCCGGTGCGATGGTGGAGGCGTCCCGAGCCACCCTCACCTCCGTCCAGGAACGCTCCGGTGCCCTGGACTTGGCAGTCGTCGCTCCGAACGATCCCGGGGCGATGCAGTCGCTCACCCGCGAGTGCCGCCGCCTCGGCATCCCCTTCGCCGCCGACCCCTCCCAACAACTCGCCCGGCTCACCGGCCCCGAGACCCGTCGTCTGGTGCGGGGCGCCCGGTTCCTCTTCACCAATGAGTACGAGGCCAGGTTGCTGCAGGAACGCACCGGATGGAGCAGGGCAGAGGTGCTGTGCCACGCGGAGACGTGGCTGGTGACGCGAGGAGCCGCAGGGGTGGACATCGGGCGCGCCGGACACCCTTGGTTGCACGTGGATGCCGTCCCGGTCGCCGTACCCGTCGAGCCCACGGGTGTCGGCGACGCCTTCCGCGCGGGTTTCCTCGCCGGCATCGACCGCGGCCTGGCATATGAGCAGGCGGCTCGCCTCGGATGTGCGCTCGCCAGCGTTGTCATCCAAGTGATCGGCACGCAGGAGTACAAGCTGTCGGGAGCCCGACTGCTCCTGGAGATCGAGGCAACCTACGGCTTCTCCGCCGCATGTGAGCTCGAACCGCACCTTACGCCGCTCTGACGCCTCGTATCGGCCGTGGAGGGTGCAACTCTCCGGGCTCCACGGTGCGTGCCGTGATCCGGGTCCGAGCAGCCATCCAGGGAAAGGGCACGTCGGTGACGAGGGCGGAACCGGGGACGCCATTCCAGCGCCTTGCGCTGCCCGTTCGGGCCCGGTGGGAGTTGCGGGAGGCAGGTGCGGGGGTCGGCAGGGGCCTGGGAGTTGACGACCTTGAGCAGGAGCACGAAGGAATTGTTGCCGTGCTTGCGGGCCAGTTTCTCGTGGTGCCGGGCGAGGTAGCGGGTGGCGGCCTGGTTGGTGATCGCGCGCTGGCCGCAGAACAGAAACGCGGGCCGCGCCTCGCACCGGTCCCCGGCGGTGAGGCGGGCCAGCAGTTCATCCGCACCCCGGGCAGCGTCGCCGCCATGTGGGCGACCATGCGCCGGTTCGGACGCGTTCCGGGAGTCCGGACAGGCGCCTGACCTCCGCGTACGTATAACCCCTAATGCGGCAAGGGCCTCCGTGGCGAGAACGGAGGAGCGCGGGCGTCGGGCACCACTTTGCCCGGGGCCGACGCAGGCCAATCACGTGTCCGGTGGTGGCGAATCCGGCCACGAAGGCGAAGGAGAGGACGCCCGTCAGGCGCTGCCCGCCGAGCATCTGGTCGATGGCGGATACACCTCCCCTCCCCTCCCTCTCCATCTGGAGCAGGGAGCCCGGGAACACCAGGTCACGGTCACGCACCGTTGCCGGTCAACTCCACCCGCCAGCACCGCAAGAACGACAACGCCTCCTCCAGGGCGTGGCACTGGACAAGGTCGCCGCCCGCGACGCCATCGACGACCTCGATGCACTGGCTTACTTCGCCCGGTTTTCGCCAGGAAGGACCTAAGGCGATGTCCAGACCAAACCAGGCCTGCCGCTGGATGCCCGTGCGTGAAAAGAGGAGGCCCGGTGCGTGTATCCGTCGACCGTGACCGCTGCGTAGGCGCGGGACAATGTGTGTTCTCGGCCGAATTGGTCTTCGATCAGGACGAAGACGACGGACTGGTCGTTCTGCAGAACTCTGATCCCCCGCTTGCGGAGTTGGATGCTGTCGGCGACGCGGTGGACCGGTGTCCCGCAGGAGCCATCACGTTGCGCGAGAAGTGACCGCTGCGGGCTCGCAAGGCCTTCTTTCCGCCCGTATGTGCGGGCCGTCCGCCGGGGCCGCTCGCGGTGTCGCTGACCGGCGGGAACCGCAACGACGTCACACAACTCGAGCCGCTGCTGGACAAGATCCCGGCCGTCGCGGGCCGGGCCGGCAGACCCCGCCGGCGGCCGGGCGCGCTGCTGGAGAGGTGAGCCGCACGGCACCGCACTGGGCGTCTTCCGCTACGTCGTCGAGCACACGATCGCCTGGCTCCATGGCTTCCGCCGCCTTCGCATCCGCAGGGAGGCGTTGCACTGGCCGGGCGTGATGCGCGGTATGGCGAGGCGCGCTGAGGGCGGCGTCTCGGTCGTCCCGTTGCACCCGCCCGAAAGGCCGTGGCGTGGTCATGAGGAGCCCGCATCCGGCTCCGCGCCGTCGTCCGGGTCGAGCCGTGTCCAGACCTCGGTGAGGTTGCGCAGGTTGTCGTCATCGAGCCGGTCGAAGAACAGGGCGCGCAGGTCGCTGTGCTGTTGGCGCCACGCCTTGCGCATAAGGGTTCTTCCGTCGCGGGTCAGGACCGCCTCGAAACCACGGCCGTCATCGGCCGACCGTCGCCTTTGGATCAGCCCGCGACGCTCCAGCCGGTCGGCGAGCCGTGTGAATCCGCCGCTTGTCATCAGGCTTCGCTGGGCGAGGTCTGACATGCGCATCCCGTTGCGACCGGCCTCGCCGAGCAGGGCCAGTACGCCGTACTCGGCCATGCTCACATTCAGTGGCGCGAGCCCGGCCTCGATCGCGCGCCAGATTCGATCATGGGTGAGCAGGAATCCCTGCCATGCCGCGTATTCGAGTTCTCCCAGCCTGTCGGTCGCCATGAGCAGCACGGTAGCGGGAGAGGATTCCGGAGCCAACTCGGGGTCTCTGCCTGCGCACCAGCACCCGGCACGCGAACGGAATAAGTGTCTGCGCAGGCAGATTAGTGGGAGTAGATCCGCCTACCGGGGGCGCTCGGCGCCACCGACCGGAGAGAGGAACCCCAGGTCGTTCGAGATTGGCGTGATGACCTTTGTCGAGGTCACGGAGGACCCGGTCACCGGCGTCTCCCCGTCCCCGCGACAGCGTGTCCGCGAGACGATCGAGCAGGCGCAGGCAGCCGACCAGGCCGGGCTCGACGTGTTCGGCGTCGGCGAGCACCACCGCGGCGACTTCGTCGGGTCGGCGCCGGCCGTCCTGCTGGCAGCCGCCGCGGCGAAGACCGAGCGCATCAAGCTCACGAGCTCGGTCACCGTGCTCGGCTCCGAGGACCCGGTACGCCTGTGGGAACAGTTCGCCACCCTTGACCTGCTGTCCGCCGGACGTGCCGAGATCATCGCCGGACGCGGCTCCTACACCGAGTCCTTCCCCCTGTTCGGATACGACCTCAAGGACTACGCGGACCTCTTCCGCGAGAAGCTCGACCTCCTGCTCAACATACGCGGGCAGAACCCCCTGACCTGGCAGGGCCGCTTCCGCGCCCCCCTGGTGGACGCCGACATCGCACCGCGGGCCGACGGCGACACCATCCCGGTCTGGGTGGGTGTCGGCGGATCGCCGGCATCGGCCATCAGCACGGGCCGGCTCGGCCTGCCGATGGCGATGGCACTGCTGCTCGGCCCGCTGACCTCCCAGGTGGAGACGGCCGACCTGTACCGCATGGCCGCGGCGGACGCCGGTCACGACGTGAAGGCCCTGCCGATCAGCATCAACGCGCACGGATACGTCGGACGCACCAGCCAGGGCGCGCGGGACACCATGTACCCCTACTTCGCCAAAGGCATGATGGAGAACAACCACCAGCGCGGCGCCGGCTTCCCCCTCTCCCGATCCGTGTTCGACGCACAGGCGTCACCGGCGGCCGGGCTGCTCGTCGGCAGCCCGCAAGAGGTGATCGACAAGCTCCTCACGTACCGCGAGGTGTACGGCCTGAATCGCGCCGTCATCCAGATGGGCTTCGGCGGGATGCCGCAAAAGGACCACCTGGAGGCGATAGAGCTGCTCGGCACGGAGGTCGCCCCTGTCGTGCGCCGGGAGAGCGAGTCACGGGAAGGGGCTGTGTCATGACGACACCGCCCAGCAGCGAGACGACGGGTGCCGCCCGCGCAGCCGGCCCGGCGCTGCGCGTCGTGGTCGTCAACGGCAGCCCCAGCCGGCCGTCCAGGACCATGGGGCTCGTCCGCGTGATCCTCGACAGGCTCGTTGAGCTGCTTCCGGTCGAGACGTCCCAGATCGATGTCTATCACTTGGGCCCGGCGTTCACCGGCACGATCGAGCGCGACGAGGCTCCGGAGGAGGTGCACGCCAAGCTCCGCCTCGCGGAGGAAGCCGATCTGCTCATCGCGGCTGTTCCGGTCTACCGTGGCTCCTACCCCGGCATGTTCAAGCACTTCTTCGACTTGATCGACCAGTACGCGCTCGCGAACAAGCCCGTGCTCCTCGCTGCGACAGGCGGGGGCGACCATCACGCGCTGGCCTTGGAACACGCGCTGCGGCCGCTGTTCGGCTTCTTCCAAGCGTTGACGATCCCGGTGGCAGTCTTCGCGTCGGCCGGTGACTTCGACGGTTCCACTCTGCTCAACCCCCGCGTGCACGGACGCGTGGAGATCGCACTCGCCGACGTCGCGGACCTTCTCAGGACACGGGCGACGGGCTACCGGACGAGGACGCGCAGGGCAGAGGTGGGAAGTCCGGCCCCAGCCTCGTCGGGAAGCAGCTCGCCGTGATCGCCCCCCCGGAGCCGCAGGCTCCCGGCTTGACACCAACATGGCATGATGACCGACGGGTTGCTGCCGGCATCCTGGAGGGGACAGAAGCGGGTGGAAGCGTTCGCGGCGCTGCGGGCAGTCGACCCGGAGCAGGTCGGGCCGTACCGGCTGGTGGCCAGGCTCGGGTCGGGCGGGATGGGCAGCGTGTACCTGGGGCGGTCGCCCGGTGGCCGGACGGTCGCGGTCAAGGTCGTCCGGCCGGATCTGGCGGAGGAGGCCGGCTTCCAGCGCCGGTTCGCCCGGGAGGTGGCCGCCGCCCGCCGGGTGAACGGCGCCTTCACCGCCGGGGTGGTCGACGCGGACCCGGCCGGGACACCGCCGTGGCTGGCCACCGAGTACGTGCGGGGCATGGCGCTCGGCGCGGCCGTCGAGGCGCACGGGCCGTGGCCGGTGGGGTACGTGCTGCGGCTGGGCGCGGGCCTGGCCGAGGCGCTCGCCCGGATCCACGCGGCCGGTGTGGTGCACCGGGATCTGAAGCCGTCGAACATCCTCCTCGCGCAGGACGGGCCCCGGGTCATCGACTTCGGGATATCCGCCGTCAGCGAGGCCACCGCGTTGACGCAGACCGGCACCATGGTCGGCACGCCCGGCTACATGTCCCCCGAACAGCTGATGGGCCCGCACGCGGACCCCGCCGCCGACGTGTTCGCTCTGGGGGCCCGTGCTGGTGTACGCGGCCACCGGGGTGGGTCCGTTCGGCACCGGAGCGTCGCATGCCGTCGCCTACCGCACGGTGCACGAACCGCCCGCCCTGGACCGCGTCCCCCCGGCGTTGCGCGGCGTGGTCGGGGCCTGCCTGGAGAAGGACCCCGGGCGACGCCCCACCGTGGCCCGACTCGTGACGGAACTGCTCTCCGGGAGCGACGGGAGCGACGGCGCCTCGTCGCCGATCCCCCCTCACGACGACTGGCTGCCACCGGCGGTCGCCCGGATGATGCCGAGCGCGGGCGGTACGCTGCCGCCCCTCGGGCCGGCGGGCCGGGACCCGGCCTGGCAGCGACCCACGGCGGACGCCGCCGCTCCGGTCGCCCTGGGCCCCGGGGGCGCGACGCGGGCCGTACCGTCCACACGACGGGCGCCCGGACTCACCCGGCGGCGCGCTCTGCTCGGGCTCACGGGCGCCGCCGCCGTGGTGGCGACCGGGGCCGGCGGCTGGCTGTCCGGCATCGGCCGCGGCGGCACCGGCGCCACGCCCGCCGCCACCGCGCCGCCGAAGCCCGGCACGCTGCGCTGGAAGTCGTACGCCATCGCCGACGCGGACGACGAGGCGAACGGCGCCGAGACGGCGAACCTCACCGTCGTCCACGGCCTGCTCCACGTGGCCGGCAGCACGGCCCTGTACGCGCTGTCCGCCGACAGCGGTGCCAAGAAGTGGGCGTACGCCCCGGGCCACAAGTGGGAATGGACCAACCCCGCCGTCGCGGCGGCCGGCGACACGGTCTTCCTCGGCGTCGACGGGA
Organism: Streptomyces sp. NPDC059906; assembly: GCF_042730645.1. NCBI lineage: Bacteria > Bacillati > Actinomycetota > Actinomycetes > Kitasatosporales > Streptomycetaceae > Streptomyces > Streptomyces sp. NPDC059906. The sequence goes on along the minus strand of NZ_JBHWKU010000010.1, from coordinate 8,763 downwards.
CGGTGCACGCGCTGCACGCCGCCACCGGCACCAAGCGGTGGGTCCAGTCCACGGCCGGCGACTACGCCTACCCGACCGTGCACGACGAGGCGCTCTACACCGTCAGCGTCGACGACGAGGGCAGCGAATTCGGCGCCCGTACCTGGCTGTACGCGGCGTCCGCGAAGACCGGCACCGAGCGGTGGTCCAAGGAAGCCGATCAGCAGCGGTCACCCGTGAGTGTGGCCGGTGACAGCCTGTACAACAGTATCGGCGGCGTGCTTTTCGCGCTGCGCCCCGACACCGGCGACACGCGCTGGCAGTTCGACACCGGTGGCCCCGCGGCCGACACCCCCACGGTCAGCGGCGGCACGGTCTACGTCAACGGTGTCGGACACGATCTGACCGAGGGCGCCGTTTTCGCCGTGTCCGCGGCCACCGGGAGGAAACTGTGGGAGTGGCGCAAGAGCGACACTCCCCTCGCCCGTCCGACGGTGGCAGGCGACATCGTCCTGGTCAGCAACATCGTGGGTGCGGAGCGCAGCATGCTGTGGGCGCTCGACGCGAAGTCCGGCAAGGTGATCTGGCAGCGCCATCTCGCCGACGGCTTCCTCACCCGCCCCGCCACGGCGGACGGCGCCGTCTACGTCGTCGGCGACGGCGTCCTGTACGCGCTGCGCGCCGCCACCGGCGCGACGGTGTGGCGGTACGACACCAAGACCTCCGTCCATGCGGACCCACTGGTCGTCGGCGACACCATCTACCTCTCCAGTTCCACCGGCAAGGTCTACGCGGTGTGGGCCTGACGGCATGCGCCCGAGTCCCGGGGTCGGCCCGCCGTCGGTTGCCGGCGGAGCCGAGGGCGCACGTCGGAACTGGCGGGGAGACCACCAACGGCTCACGGCCCACATGGGCACATGGCGGGCCGCACTTCCGAAGGACGAACGCATGAAATGGGACGCCTGGTCTTCCGAGTTGCGCGCGAGGCTGGACCGCTTCCGCGACGCGGCGCTCGCGCGCGGCATCCCGACCGCGGATGTCGAGCGGTGGCTGGGCCTGGCACGGCCGTGTCTCTTGCTGACGTGTCGTGCGGAGGGACCAGTCGCAGGCCGTTTCGGCGGCCCGGTGATGCTGCCGCCCGACGTCCCCGTACCGCTGCACGATGAAGAATGCCCCGAGGAACCCGACCATCTGATCGCGACCCTCGACTTCGCGGCCCTTCCCGAGGGCGCGACGGATCTGCCGCTGCCGTCCGAGGGCCACCTGCTGTTGTTCGCCTGGCCCGAACTGGAGGCGACCGAGGACCCCACCTGCACGAGCGGGCACACGGTGTACGTCTCGGTCGGCACCACTGTCGAGGAACGTAGGGTGGAGTACGACTTCGATGCCCACTTCCTGGTGGACGAGAACTTCGACAGCAACCTACGTGGTGAGCTGCACGTTGAGTGCGACGTGTCCCTGCCGGACCACGAAATTCTCTCCAACGATCCGATCCTGGTTGATCACCCTCGCGCCAAAGAACTGCGTGGGGTGTGGTCGGAGTGGGTACGCCTGGGACAGCGAGGGATGGGGCGACCCCGTCACAAGGTGCGCGAACGCTGCCGCTAAGGACCCTTCGGGGCAATCAGGGCCTGTGGACTGGGTGCTCCTGGGTGAATGGAATCCTCAGATGGACAACCTGGAATGCGTCACCATGTACTGGGTGATCACCCAGGAAGACCTCGCAGCGGGCCGCTTCGACGCGCGGTCAGGACCACGATGATCGCCAGTCCCTGACGGCACGTCATTCTCGCAGGATCGCGTTCGCCGGCCGCAGGGGTGTCGGGCTCGACCGGCACCGGCGCGTATCCGGCCGCCCTGATCAACCCGTCTCTTCCCACTCTTTCGGCAAGTCCCAGATGTCGCCGACCAGAGGGAAGCCGGCGGGGTCGATGTAGGAACCGCCGTGCGCGATCCTGTTGTGGGCGTGTCCCAGAGTGTGCAGACCGAAGGCCGCCTGCAGGGCGTTCCACTGGCCCTGGATCTCCAGGGTCTGGTTCACGGCCTTCTTCGCCATCTTCAGACCCGCGGTGGGGCGGGTCGCGATCCGCTCGGCGAGCGCCAGCGTGGCAGACTCCAGCTCGGCCCGGGGGACGACCCTGCTGACCATGCCCAGTTCCTCGGCCTCCGGTGCCGTGAGGATGTCCCCTGTGAACAGCAGCTCCTTCGCACGCCGGGGACCGAACTCCCACGGGTGCATGAACAGTTCCACCGCGCTGATGCCGAACGCCGTGACCGGGTCGGCGAACCGTGCATCTTCACTGGCCACGATGAGATCGGTGGGCCACATGAGCATCAGGCCGCCCGCGAACACCCGCCCCTGAACCGCCGAGACGGTCGGCTTGGGGAAGTTGCGCCATCGCCAGTGCAGCTGCAGGAAGACCTCGTTCTCCCAGGCCATGTCACCCTCGACCCCTCCCAGATTCAGGCCGCCCTCCAGCGTGACCTGGTGCATCCCGTCGGTGCTGAACAACGAGTCGACATCGTGCCCGAGTGAGAAGTCATCGCCCTCCGCGGCGAGCACGAAGACGGAGATCGAGTCGTCCGCCGCGGCACGCCGGTACGCGGCGTCGAGTTCGTAGAAGAGGTGGACATCTGCCAGGTTGCCGGCCTCGGACCGAGTGAGCGTCGCGCGGGCGACCCGCTCAGCAGGTACGTCGTAGGTCACGCGCTCGCCGAGCTTCACCGGCCGAGGCAGAGGGTGATGAGTCATCTCGATCTTCTTTCGCGGTGTCGTAGGGGTGAAGACCTCGCGGTCACCTTGCCAAACCTCCCGCGACGGCCCATCTGGACCGTCGTGCGCGGTACACGCGAGGACTGTTGGCAACGTACATCCGCCGCCCAGAGATAACAAGGTGTCTGTGCAAGCAACTATATTGCGAGCTCCCGGGCCGCCTGTACCGCCGGCACCACGGGAGACGGTCGGGTCAGAGGCGACCGGGACGAAGAGGGCCGGCTCGCACCGCGGCATCGCGACGTCCGCGAGGCAGTCCTCGCCCAGCGCAACCGCCGTCGACAGATCTCTTCGCCGGTCTCGGCTGAAACCTGTCGACCGTTCAGGCCCGGTGGGAGTTGCGGGAGGCAGGTGCGGGGGTCGGCAGGGGGCTGGTCGCCGCCCGGGTGACGTCGCCGACGAGTTCGACGACGTCCGGGCCGTACGCCTGGGAGTTGACGACCTTGAGCAGCAGCACGAAGGAGTTGCTGCCGTGCTTGCGGGCCAGTTTCTCGTGGTGCCGGGCGAGGTAGCGGGTGGCGGCCTGGTTGGTGATCGCGCGCTGGCCGCAGAACAGGAACGCGGGGCGGGCCTCGCGCCGGTCGCCGGCGGTGAGGCGGGCCAGCAGCACGTACTCCGTGACACCCGCCTCCAGCCGGTAGCGCTCGCTGCCGATCTGGAAGGCGCCCCGGTCGGGACCGGGCTCCGGGTCGACGTTCATCCGCACCCCGGGCAGCATCGCCGCCATGTGGGCGACCATGCGCCGGTTCGAACCGGGCCCGCCCACGCAGAACTCCGTACGCTCGCCGAAGCCCTGGCCGACCATGTCCTGGGTGACCACCTGGACGTGCGCGCCGCAGTCCTTGACCAGCGCGGCGAGTTCCAGCAGCGCGAAGACGTCGAAGCGGTGGACCGCCGGTTCGGAGGCGGCCGGGTCCCGGTTGACGACGAGCAGCGACTCCGAACTGTCCGGCAGCCCGAAGAACGCCTGCTTCCGCCGGAGTTTGCGCTTCCACAGGTAGCTGCGGGCGAGCCAGCCCAGCGTGGCGCTGATGCCCGCCGCGACCACACCCAGGACGATGTTGCGTACGTCGTCAGTCATGGGCGCGCATGCTAGCGGGCGTCGGCGTACCTGTGTTCGACGGGGCGCGGCACCCGGGCGCACCCGGGCTCGTCGTGTGCTCCTGACGCGGCCATGACGATCAACTAAGCTGCCCGAACGGCCTTTCCCTGGAGGTGCGGATGCGTCGCCCTGTCGCACGGAATCTGACGGTCCTGGCGGTCTCGGCCGCCGTCGTGGTGTCGGTGGGAGCGGCCGCGCCGCCCACGGCCCGGCACCGGCCCGCTCCGAAGACCCCGGTCGCCGTCGGCTACGGCGGCGCGGTCTCCAGCGTCGACCGGGACGCCTCCGCCGCCGGCATCGAGGTGCTCCGCAAGGGCGGCAACGCCGTCGACGCGGCCGTGGCCACCGCCGCGGCACTGGGCGTCACCGAGCCGTACTCCGCCGGGGTCGGCGGCGGTGGCTACTTCGTCTACTACGACGCCAAGTCCCGCACCGTGCGCACCATCGACGGCCGCGAGACCGCGCCGCTGACCGCCGACGAGAAGCTCTTCACGGAGGACGGCGAGCCGCTCGCCTTCGCCGACGCCGTCACCAGCGGCCTCGCCGTCGGCACCCCGGGCACCCCGGCCACCTGGCAGACCGCCCTCGACCGGTGGGGCAGCCGGAAGCTGTCGTCCGTGCTCAAGCCCGCCGAACGGCTCGCCCGGCACGGCTTCACCGTCGACGAGACCTTCCGCTCCCAGACCGCCGCCAACGAGCAGCGGTTCCGCTACTTCCCCGACACCGCCGAGCTGTTCCTGCCCGGGGGTGAACTCCCGGCCGTCGGCTCCACGTTCAAGAACCCCGACCTGGCCCGCACGTACAAGGAGCTGGGCCGCGAGGGTGTCGGCGCGATCTACCACGGCGCACTGGGCGAGGACATCGTCGACACCGTCAACAAGCCGCCCGTCGACCCGGACTCGGGCTGGAACGCGCGTCCCGGCGACCTGTCCACCAAGGACCTCGCCGCCTACGAGGCCAAGCTCCAGGCGCCGACGAGGACCTCGTACCGCGGCCTGAACGTGTACTCCATCGCACCCTCCTCCTCCGGCGGCACCACCGTCGGCGAGGCCCTCAACATCCTGGAGCGCACCGACCTCTCCGCCGCGGACAAGGCCGGCTACCTGCACCGCTACATCGAGGCCAGCCGCATCGCCTTCGCCGACCGGGGCCGCTGGGTCGGCGACCCCGCCTTCGAGGACGTACCGACGAAGGAGCTGCTGTCCCAGCGGTACGCCGACTCGCGTGAGTGCCTGATCAAGGACGACGCGGTACTCACCAGCCCGCTCGCCCCCGGCGACCCGCGGCACCCGGCCGACTGCGCGGGCGGCGGGACGGCGGCGCCGACGACGTACGAGGGCGAGAACACCACGCACCTCACGGTCGCCGACAAGTGGGGCAACGTCGTCGCCTACACGCTCACCATCGAGCAGACCGGCGGCAGCGGCATCACCGTGCCGGGGCGCGGCTTCCTGCTCAACAACGAGCTGACGGACTTCTCCTTCGCACCGGCGGGCCCGGCCGTGCACGACCCGAACCTGCCCGGTCCCGGCAAGCGCCCCCGTTCCTCGATCGCCCCGACGATCGTCCTGGACCGGCACCACGAGCCGGTGGTGGCCCTCGGCTCGCCCGGCGGCGCCACCATCATCACCACCGTGCTCCAGACCCTCACCGGCTTCCTCGACCGCGGGCTCCCGCTCGTCGACGCGATCGCGGCCCCGCGCGCCAGCCAGCGCAACGCCGCGCAGACCGAACTCGAACCCGGCCTCTACGACAGCGGCGTACGGGCCGAGCTGGAGGCCCTCGGGCACTCCTTCAAGCTCACCCCCGAGATCGGCGCCGCGACCGCCGTACAGCGGCTGCCGCACGGCAGGTGGCTGGCCGCCGCGGAGAAGGTACGGCGCGGCGGCGGCTCGGCGATGGTGGTCGCACCGGTGCGGCAGAGGTAGTCACAGTTCGGGGGCGGGCCGCCGTTCGGGCGTGCGGAACGCGAGGCGCCCGCCCTCGACGTCGACCGTCACCCGGCCGCCCTCCGTGACCCGGCCGTCGAGGAGCAGCCGGGACAGCTCGTTGTCCACCTCGCGCTGGATGGTGCGGCGCAGCGGCCGGGCGCCGTACTCGGGCTGGTAGCCGCGCTCGGCGAGCCAGTCCACGGCCGCGTCGGTGAAGTCGACGGTGATGCCCTGCGCGTGCACCATGCGGCGGGTCTGCTCCAGGAGCAGGCTGGTGATCTGCCGCAGCTGCTCGCCGCTGAGCTGGCGGAAGACCACGATCTCGTCGACACGGTTCAGGAACTCGGGGCGGAAGTGCTCCCGCAGCGGGCGCAGCACCTGCTCGCGCCGTGCCTCCTCGTCCGCCTCCGCGCCGCCCGAGCCGAAGCCGATCCCGGCCCCGCGCCGGGTGATCACGTCGGAGCCCAGGTTGCTGGTCATCACGACGACCGCGTTGGAGAAGTCCACCGTCCGGCCCTGCGAGTCGGTCAGCCGCCCGTCGTCCAGGACCTGGAGCAGGATGTTGAAGACGTCGGGGTGCGCCTTCTCCACCTCGTCCAGCAGGAGCAGCGAGTACGGGTGCCGGCGCACCACCTCGGTGAGCTGACCGGCCTCCTCGTGCCCGACGTAGCCGGGCGGGGCGCCGACCAGGCGGCTGACGGTGTGCCGCTCCTGGTACTCGCTCATGTCGAGGCGCACCATCCGGTCCTCGCTGCCGAACAGCGCCTCGGCCAGTGCCCGGGCCAGCTCCGTCTTGCCGACGCCGGTGGGGCCGAGGAAGAGGAAGCTGCCGATGGGCCGGTCCGGACTGGACAGCCCGGCGCGGGAGCGCAGCACGGCGTCGGAGACCACCCGTACCGCCTCGTCCTGGCCGACGACCCGTTCGTGCAGGTGGGACTCCAGGCCGAGCAGGCGGTCCTTCTCCTCCTGGGTGAGGCTGCTCACCGGGATGCCGGTCTGCCGGGAGACGACCTCGGCGATGGACTCGGTGCCGACGACCAGCTTCAGACCTTCGTCGGCCTCGCCGTCGCCGGTGGCCTCGGTGATCCGCTGCTTCAGCTCCACGATCCGGTCGCGCAGCTGCGTCGCCTGCTCGTACTGCTCGTCGGCGACCGCCTGGTCCTTGTCCCGGACGAGCTGGTCGACCTCGCGCTCCAGGGCGCGTACGTCGGTGCCCTTGGTGCGCGACTGGAGCCGGTCGCGGGCGCCCGCCTGGTCGATCAGGTCGATGGCCTTGTCGGGCAGCCGCCGGTCGGTGAGGTAGCGGTCGGACATCTCCACGGCCGCGACCAGTGCCTCGTCGGTGTAGCGGACCTGGTGGTGGGCCTCATAGCGGTCGCGCAGGCCGCGCAGGATCTCGATCGCGTCGGCGGTGGTGGGCTCCGGCACCAGGATCGGCTGGAAGCGGCGGGCGAGGGCCGCGTCCTTCTCGATCCTGCGATACTCCTCCAGCGTGGTGGCGCCCACGATGTGCAGCTCGCCGCGGGCCAGGGCCGGCTTGAGGATGTTCCCGGCGTCCATCGACCCGCCCTCGCCGCCGCCACCGGCGCCGACCACGGTGTGCAGCTCGTCGATGAAGATGATCAGCTGGTCGGAGTGGGCGCGGATCTCGCCCACGATGTTGTTCATCCGCTCCTCGAAGTCGCCCCGGTAGCGGGTTCCGGCGACCACGCCGGTCAGGTCGAGGGCGACCACCCGCCGCCCGACCAGCACGTCGGGCACGTCGCCGTCGGTGATGCGCTGGGCGAGGCCCTCCACGACGGCGGTCTTGCCGACGCCGGCGTCCCCGATCAGGACGGGGTTGTTCTTGCCGCGCCGGGAGAGCACCTCGACGGTCTGCTCGATCTCCTCCTCGCGTCCGATCACCGGGTCGATCCGGCCCTGCTGGGCCAGGTCGGTGAGGTCACGGCCGTACTTGTCCAGGGTCGGCGTGTTCGTGCCCCGGGCGCTCTCGGCGCGGCCCTTCGCGGCCTCCGGCGCTTCCGTGGGCACGTTGGAGGGCGCGAACCGGGCCGCGTTCAGGATGTGCCCGGCGGCCGAGTCCGGGTTGGCGGCCAGGGCGCTGAGCACGTGTTCCGGGCCGATGTACCCGGTGCCGGTGGAGCGGGCCAGCTCGTGCGCGTCCAGCAGGGCGCGCTTGACGGCCGGGGTGAGCGAGAGCGACGTGGGCGGCGGGACCTCGCCCGGCGGGTGCTGCACGGGTCCGGTCCGCTCGTCGATCTGCGAGGCCAGCGAGTCGGGGTCGGCACCGGCCCGGCTGAGCAGCCCCCGGGTCGGCTCGGTGGACAGCGCGGCCCGCAGCAGGTGCTCGGTGTCCAGGTCCCGGCTGCCGTGTTCGGCGGCGTACTGTGCGGCGCCGCGCACCAGCTCCCGGGCGGGCTGGCTGAGCAGTCGGCCGATGTCGATCTGCCGGGGCTTGGGCCCGCCGAAGAAGCGTGCCAGGAATTCCGCGAACGGGTCGCCCTCCGGGCCCATGTAGCCGCTGGTCATCGTGTACGGACCTCCGCTGCATCGCTGATCGACGTGCCGGGGCCGGGTAACCCGGCAGACGTGCGGTCATGCCCAACATGACACGTTCTGTTCCACCGGGCATGCCGGGAACCCGGGCGGGCGGAGGCCCCTCATCCGGCCCGGGGCCGACCACCGGCCCGCCTCACGGCCCGGACCCGCGGCCGGGTCTCGCGGCTCGATCCCGGGTCGGGCTCACGGCACGGTCCGCGTCTCCCGCGACCCGGGCCCCGTTCGTCCCCGGGCTCGCGGCTCGGTCTCCCGGTCGGCCTCACGGCCCGGCCCCGGCCGTCGGCCTCGGTGCCGGCCTCGCGGCCCGGCCCCGGCCCTCGGCCCCGGTGCCGGCCTCGCGACCCGGACCCGGCCCTCGGCCCCGGTGCCGGGCTCGCGACCCGGCCCGGACCCGGCCCGGACCCGGCCCGGGCCGGGTC
>NZ_JBHWKU010000009.1:115772-271263 GCF_042730645.1 Streptomyces sp. NPDC059906 | reverse complement strand
GCCCGGTTACATTTCGAACCCGGAAGCTAAGCCTTACAGCGCCGATGGTACTGCAGGGGGGACCCTGTGGGAGAGTAGGACGCCGCCGAACAATCTTTGGAAAGGACCCCTGGTCCCCAGCGTTCAGCTGGGGACCAGGGGTCCTTTCGTTTTTCCAGGGCGCGCCGGGTACCCGGCTGCGCGAGAATGACTTGCGGTACCGAAGACAGGAGTCACCCATGTCCACCAACTCTCCCGACGACCGACCGGAGCGCGACCAGCGCCGACGGGACAGTGGTGACCGCGGTGACCGCAGGGATCAGCGCGGGGACCGTGGCGGGTTCCGTCGAGACGACCGCCGGGGCGACGACCGTGGCGGACAGCGTGGTGGCTTCCGCCGCGACGACCGAGACCGCGGGCCGCGTCGGGACGATCGCGATCGTGGTGGCGACCGGGGTTTCCGTCGGGATGACCGGGGTGGTGACCGTCCGCCCTTCCGCCGCGACGACCGCGGAGAGCGTGGTGACCGTCCCGCCTTCCGTCGAGATGATCGCCGTGACGACCGCCGTGACGGCCGCCGCGACGATCGGCGCGACGACCGCGGTGGGCAGCGCGGTGGCTTCCGTCGGGACGACCGGCGGGACGACCGCCGTGATGACCGCCGCGACGGTCGTCGCGAGGACAACCGTGGTGGCGGGTACGGCCGTCGGGACGACCGGGACCGTGGTGGCGACCGGGGTTTCCGTCGGGATGACCGGGGTGGTGACCGTCCGTCCTTCCGCCGCGACGACCGCGGTGAGCGTGGGGACCGGGGCGACCGTCCCTCGTACCGTCGCGACGACCGCGGAGAGCGTGGTGACCGCGGTGACCGTCCCTCGTACCGCAGGGATGACCGGCGTGACGACCGCCGTGATGATCGTCCTGCCTTCCGGCGTGACGACCGGCGTGACGACCGTCCTGCCTTCCGGCGTGGCGACCGGCGTGACGACCGTCGGGACGACCGTGGCGGCTTCCGTCGGGACGACAACCGTGGTGAGCGCGGCGGATTCGGCCGGCGTGACGACCGGCGCGACGACGGCCGGGGTGGTGACCGCGGTGGGTTCCGCGGGCGCGACGACCGCGGAGGCCGTGGGCCCCGTCGTGACGACCGTGGAGGGCGGCCCGGCGGCTACCGGGGCCGTGACGACCGGCAGGGCGGCGGTGGCCGTTTCCGCGAGGAGCGCGACCGTGACCGGGACCGGGAGCCGATCAAGCGGCTGCCGATCCCCGAGGAGGTCACGGGCGACGAGATCGACAAGGACGTGCGGCAGGAGCTGCAGAGCCTGCCCAAGACGCTTGCGGAGGACGTCGCCAGGAACCTGGTGATGGTCGCGCGGCTGCTCGACGAGGACCCGGAGGCCGCGTACGGCTACTCCAGGGTCGCCCTGCGCCTGGCGTCCCGCGTCGCCGCCGTACGGGAGGCGGCAGGGTTCGCCGCGTACGCCAACCAGAAGTACGCCGAGGCGCTGGCGGAGTTCCGGGCCGCTCGGCGGATGACCGGCTCCGTCGAGCTGTGGCCGGTGATGGCCGACTGCGAGCGCGGGCTCGGCCGGCCGGAGAAGGCGCTGGACATGGCCGGCGCCCCCGAGGTGCACAAGCTGGACAAGGCCGGTCAGGTCGAGATGCGCCTGGTGGCGGCCGGTGCCCGGCGTGACATGGGGCAGCTGGACGCGGCCATCGTGACGCTGCAGAGCCCCGAGCTCGCCTCCAACTCCGTCCAGCCGTGGACCGCGCGGCTGCGGTACGCCTACGCCGACGCGCTGCTGGCCGCCGGCCGGGAGCAGGAGGCGCGGGAGTGGTTCGCGAAGGCCGTGGAGTCGGACCGGGACGGCAGCACGGACGCCTCCGACCGGCTTGCCGAGCTGGACGGCGTGGAGTTCATGGACGCCCTGGACGAGGGTGAGTCCGAGAGCGACGAGCAGAGCCCTTCCGCCGGGGACGGCGACAAGGATTGACGGCCTGATGGTCTGATGGTCTGACGCCTGAGGGCGAGTCGAGGGGGGGCGGGACCGGTTCACGGGCCCGCCCCCCCTCGGCGTGTCGCCAGGCCGTCTCAGGCGTCGAGTGGGCGCAGAACCAGGCCCGAGGCCGGTTTCGGGCCGAAGGACGTCGACTTGCGGGGCATCGTGACGCCCTGCCGGGCCAGTTCGCGGACGACCTCCTCGCGGACCGGGTGCATCAGCACTGCCGTACCGCCGTCGCGCTCGGCCTTCTCGACGGTGGCCGCCGTGTCGTGGATGTAGGAGATGTGGGACGCCGAGTCGTCCGGAACGTGCCAGATATGGGCGAGGAGCGTGGCGTGCAGGACGGTGGCGTCCAGCGTGCGCCAGGCCTCGGGCCGGTCGGTGGGGACCGTGCGGGCCAGCAGCCCGGGCTCGGGCAGGTCGACGAGGTGGAAGGCGCCGTCGCCGGCGAGGAGGAAGGCGTTGCCCGTGTCGGCCGCCTTCGCCAGGGTTTCCAGTGACTCGTCCAGGGACGCGCCGAGTCGGCGGACGCGGAAGTGTCCGGCGAGGGCCGCCACGGCTGCGTGCACCGGGACGCCGTGCAGCAGCCGGTGGATGGCGCGGACGCGGAGCGGGTAGCGGGCCGTGTCGACCAGGAGGACCAGGCCGTGGTCCCACGGGCTGGGCGAAGGGTGCTCCGCGCGGAGGGTGCGGTAGGTGGCCCAGCGGTGGTGGCCGTCGGCGATGAGGGCCTGGTGCCGGGACAGCTCGGCCCGGACGCGGGCCACGGTGTCCGGGTCGGTGACCGACCACAGACGGTGGCAGAAGCCGTCCTCCGTGGTCGTGGAGAGAAGCGGCGGCTGCTCGGCCGTGCGTTCCACGAGGGCGGTGGTGACCGGCGTCCCGTCGTCGCCCCGGTAGGTCAGCAGCAGGGGCTCGAGATTCGCCCGGGTGGCCCGCATGAGTGCCGCGCGGTCGGCGACGACGTGCGGCATGACGTCCTCGTGCGGCAGGACCACCCGCTCGGCGGGGTCCGACACGCGCAGGGCGCCGATGATGCCGCGCTGCAGCATCCCTTCGCGGTCGCGTTGTTCGTAGACGTACAGACCCGGTTCGGGGTCGGTGGTCAGGACGCCCTCCGCCGTCCAGCGCCGCAGTGTGCGGGCGGCCTGCTCGTTGCGCGCCTCGGGTGTGGCGGCCTGGGGCAGGATCAGCCGGACGATGTTGTGCGGGTCGGCGGACTCGAGGTGGAGCAGGCCGTCGGGGCGGACCACGACGTCGTACGGAGGGGAGGTCACGGCGGCCAGGCTGCCGACCCGGTCGGGGTCGTAGCGGAGGCCTCGGAACGGGGTGAGTTCCAGGCCCCGGCGCGCCGTTGCTTCCGGGTGACCTGCAGAGTTCATCCCGGCATCGTACGTGTGTCAGTGCCATGGGGGATGATCGGGGGAAAGGCGACGAACGAGGAGCGATGCGCAATGAGCCGGAGCGTCAGGACGAGGCCCGCGGGCAGTGGCCCGGACCTGAGTGAGGCGTACGACACGGCGCTGCTCGACCTGGACGGCGTGGTGTACGCCGGGGGGAACGCGATCGCTCACGCCGTCGAGTCCCTCGCCGCGGCCCGCGACGGCGGGATGCGCCTGGCCTACGTCACCAACAACGCGCTCCGGACCCCCGGCGCGGTGGCCGCGCACCTGACCGAGCTGGGCATACCGACGGGGGCCGAGGACGTCATCACGTCGGCGCAGGCGGTGGCCCGGCTGATCGCCGAGCAGTTGGCGCCGGGGGCGCGGGTGCTGGTGATCGGCGGTGAAGGGCTGCGCGTGGCGCTGCGGGAGCGGGGTCTCGAGCCCGTGGAGTCGGCCGAGGACGATCCGGCGGCCGTGGTGCAGGGGTTCGGCGGGCCGGAGCTGCCGTGGGGGCGGTTCGCCGAGGCCTGCTACGCGATCGCGCGGGGCGTGCCGTGGTACGCCTCCAACACCGACCTGACCATCCCGGGCGCTCGCGGGATCGCCCCGGGCAACGGCGCGGCGGTGGAGGTCGTGCGGATCGCGACCGGCGCCGAGCCGCAGGTCGCGGGCAAGCCCTTGCCCCCCATGCACCGGGAGACGATCCTGCGGACCGGCGCCCGGCGCCCGTTGGTGGTGGGCGACCGGCTGGACACCGACATCGAGGGGGCGTTCAACGGGGAGGTCGACTCGCTGCTCGTCCTGACCGGTGTGACCGACGGGGCGCAGTTGCTGGCAGCGCCGCCGCAGCACCGGCCGACGTACGTCGACGCCGATCTGCGCGGGCTGCTCACCGGACAGCCGGAGGTCACCGGTGACGCGGAGGGAGGCTTCCGCTGCGGAGGCTGGACGGCGACGGCCGGCGGGGAGCGGCTGGAGCTGGACGGCGACGGCGCGGCGCCGGACGGGCTGCGCGTCCTGTGCGCGGCGGCCTGGACGGCGGGCGGAGAGCAGGGGTGCGGGCTGGACTCGGGGAAGGCGCTGGCACGATTGGGGTTGTGAGACGGCGTACGGGGAAGGCGCCTGTCGGCCCCCGTTCATGCCGTTCACCGGCCCGGGCGTCCCGGGGCGGGCCGGGCCCGCGGCCCCGGGGCGGCTCGGGGATCGTGATCGATTGGCAGGGTAGGCTAACCTAACTGCGTGTTGGTCGACAGTCCCCCCGAACAGCGCGCGGAGACCGCTCCCGCGCCGCCCTCCAAGCGCCGTGTCCTGCGTGCCGCGGGGCTGCCCGTCGCCGTGGCGGTCCTGGTGTCCATCGTGTTGGCGAGTATCGCGATCGGTGCGAAGGACCTGTCCCTGGCGGAGGTCTGGCACGGCCTCTTCCACGACTCGGGCACCTACGGCGACGTCGTGGTCGGCGAGCGGCTGTCGCGCACCGTCCTCGGTCTGCTGGCCGGCGCCGCCCTCGGCCTCGCGGGAGCCGTGCTGCAGGCGTTGACCCGCAATCCGCTGGCCGATCCCGGACTGCTCGGCATCAACGCGGGCGCCTCGGCGGCCGTGGTCACGGGCATCACCTTCTTCGGCGTCACCTCGCTGACCGGGTACGTCTGGTTCGCCTTCGCCGGTGCGGCGGGGGTCGGCGCGCTGGTCTGGTTCCTGGGCGGCAGCCGGGGGGCCACGCCGGTGCGGCTCGTACTGGCCGGCACCGCGATCAGCGCCGCCCTCTTCGGCTACCTCCAGGCCGTGATGATCATGGACGACGCGGCGCTGGGCAGGATGCGCTTCTGGACGGTCGGTTCGCTCGCCTCGGCGACGACCGGGACCATCAAGGAAGTGCTGCCCTTCTTCGTGGTGGGCACGGTCCTCGCCCTCGCGCTCGCCCGGCCGCTCAACGCCATGGAGATGGGCGACGACACCGCCAAGGCCCTCGGCGCCAACCTGAACCGCACCCGGGCGCTGTCCATGCTCGCCGCGACCGTGCTGTGCGGGGCCGCGACCGCCGCCTGCGGGCCGATCGTCTTCGTCGGGCTGATGATCCCGCACATCGTCCGCTCCTTCACCGGACCCGACATGCGCTGGATCCTGCCGTACGCGGCGATCCTGTCCCCGGTGCTGCTGCTCGGCGCGGACGTCCTCGGCCGGATCGTCGCACGGCCCTCGGAACTCCAGGTCGGCATCGTCACCGCCGTCCTCGGCGGGCCGGTCTTCATCTTTCTCGTACGACGGCGGAGGACGGCCCAGCTGTGAAGACCGCGAAGAACGAGAAGACGGCGAAGAACGAGAAGACGGCGAAGACCGTGAAGAGCAACCGTGCCGTCCGCACCCCGGGCGGGCTGTCCCTCCGCCTCGACGTGCGGGCCGTGGTCGTCGTCGCGCTGCTGCTGCTCCTCGCGCTCGCCGCGAGCGTGCTGCTGATCGGCACCGGCGACTTCGACATACCGGCCGCCGACGTGCTGAAGACCCTGGTCGGCCAGGGCAACGCCGGGCAGGAGTTCATCGTCAACGAGCTGCGGCTGCCGCGGGTCCTGGTCGGACTGCTGGTCGGCGCGGCGCTCGGCGTCGGCGGCGCGCTCTTCCAGGCCATCTCCCGCAACCCGCTCGGCAGTCCGGACGTCCTGGGCCTCGGGCAGGGGGCGACGGCCGGTGCGCTCATCATGATCGTCCTGTTCTCCGGCAGTTCGGCCCAGGTCACCGTCGGTGCGCTCGTCGGCGGCCTGGTGACCGGTCTCGCCATCTATCTGCTCGCCTGGAAGCGGGGTGTGCACGGATACCGGCTGGTCCTGGTCGGTATCGGCGTGTCCGCGATCGTCACGGCGGTCAACGGCTACCTGATGACCCGGGCCGACATCGTCGACGCCTCGCGCGCCGTCGTCTGGATGACCGGTTCCCTCAACGGCCGCGACTGGGACCAGGTCTGGCCCCTGCTGGCGCTGTGCGCCGTGCTCGTGCCGCTCGTGCTCACCAACGGACGGGCGCTGCGGATGATGGAGATGGGCGACGACGTCTCGTACGCCCTCGGGGTACGCGTCGAGCGGGTGCGGGCGCTGCTGATGGTGGCCGCCGTACTGCTCACCGCCGCGGCCGCCGCCGCCGCGGGACCCGTCGGCTTCGTGGCGCTCACCGCGCCGCAGCTCGCCCGGCGCCTGACCCGCTCGCCCGGCCCCAACCTGCTTCCGTCCCTGTGCATGGGCGCCGCCCTGCTGGTCGGCGCCGACTGGATCTCGCAGCGGGTCTTCGGCGCCGAGCAACTGCCCGTGGGCGTCGTCACCGGCGTGCTCGGCGGCGTCTACCTGCTGTGGCTGCTGGTCACCGAGCGCAAGGCGGGCCGGATATGAGCACCGGCACCGGTCACCGCAGCGGGCCGAACAACCGAAGGAGCAACAGCAACGTGAACCGTCTGACCGCCGAGAACGTCACCCTCGCCTACGACCAGCGGGTCATCGCGGAGAAGCTGTCGGTGGAGATACCCGACAACTCCTTCACCGTGATCGTCGGCCCGAACGCGTGCGGCAAGTCCACCCTGCTGCGCGCCCTGTCACGGATGCTCAAGCCGAGCCAGGGCCGGGTGCTGCTCGACGGGTCGGTCATCCAGTCGATGCCCGCCAAGCAGGTCGCCCGGACCCTCGGCCTGCTGCCGCAGTCGTCCATCGCGCCCGACGGCATCACCGTCGGCGACCTCGTCGGCCGCGGCCGCTACCCCCACCAGGGGATCCTGCGCCAGTGGTCGACCGAGGACGAGCGGGTCGTCCAGGAGTCGATGGCCCAGACCGGCATCTCGGAGCTGGCCGACCGCTACGTCGACGAACTCTCCGGCGGACAGCGCCAGCGTGTGTGGATCGCCATGGCGCTCGCCCAGCAGACCCCGTTGCTGCTCCTCGACGAGCCGACGACGTACCTGGACATCCAGCACCAGATCGACGTCCTCGACCTGTGCGCGGAACTCCACGAGGAGCAGGGCCGCACCCTCGTCGCCGTGCTGCACGACCTCAACCACGCCGCCCGCTACGCCACCCACCTCATCGCCCTGCGCGACGGGCAGATCATCGCCGAGGGCGCGCCGAAGGACATCGTCACCGCCGACCTGGTCGAGCGGGTCTTCGGGCTGCGCTGCCAGGTCATCGACGATCCCGAGACGGGTACGCCGCTGGTGGTGCCGGCCGCTCGCAAGGGGCGCACCAAGCTGGAGAAGGCAGTCGCTACAGGAGCTTCCTGAGCCGGAACAGGTCGCGCAGGCCCGCCTCCAGCTTCACCCGGCCCGATCCCCAGGCCCTGGCGAAGTTCAGTTCGCCCGCCACCAGGGCCACCAGGTCGTCGCCGGTCATCGCCAGCCTGATCTCGGCCCGCTCGCGCGGCGGTCCCTCCAGGGTCTCGCGCACGTCGATGTGGCCGTCCGCCATGCGTCCGGCGAAGGTGACGTCCAGGTCGGTGATGTGGCAGCTCACCGAGCGGTCCAGCTCCGTGGCCGACCGCACGTCCCCTTCGGCGCCCCGCATGCTGTCCGAGAGCTTGTCGAGTGCGGCACGGCACTCCTCAGTCGTCGCCATCGGGACCGACCGTACCCCAGCGCCACGCGGTAGCGTCGGGGCATGAGCGACGCAGTACCGGAGCCGGAGTCGGAGCCCGGGGCGGACACCGGCCCCGGGGACGAGCCGGCCGCCCCCGCACCGCTGGACGTCCCGCGCGACCCCACGGGGAACGCCGAGGTCGACGCCCGGCTGGCGCGGCTGGCCGACGCCGACCACCTCGCCACCGACGGCCACGTCGAGGTGTACGAGGATGTACACCGGGGGCTGCGCGACGCGCTCACCGCGCTCGACGCCCGCCCGGGACCCCAGGGACCACCGGTGCCCCCGTCGCCGCCATCACCGTACGACCGCAGGAGCTGAACCGAACGTGGCAGGAGTCGCACGCCGCCGTCTCGACGCGGAGCTGGTGCGCCGCAAGCTGGCGCGCTCGCGCGAGCACGCCAGCCAGCTGATCGCCGCCGGGCGGGTCACCGTCGGCAAGACCGTCGCGACCAAACCCGCCACGCAGGTCGAGACCGCCGCCGCGATCGTCGTGACCGACGACGACAACGACCCCGACTACGTCTCGCGCGGCGGCCACAAGCTGGCCGGGGCCCTCGCCGCCTTCGTGCCGCAGGGCCTCGTCGTCGAGGGGCGGCGGGCCCTGGACGCGGGCGCCTCCACCGGCGGCTTCACCGACGTACTGCTGCGGGCGGGCGCCGCGCACGTCGTCGCCGTGGACGTCGGGTACGGACAACTCGCGTGGAGTCTCCGGCAGGATGAACGCGTCACCGTCAAGGACCGTACGAACGTACGCGAGTTGACGCCGGAGGCGATCGATGGGGAGCCCGTGGACCTTGTCGTGGGGGATCTGTCCTTCATCCCGCTCGGACTGGTGCTGCCGGCCCTGGTGCGGTGCACCCGGCCGGGCGCCGACCTGGTGATGATGGTGAAGCCGCAGTTCGAGGTGGGGAAGGAGCGGCTGGGCAGCGGGGGAGTGGTACGCAGCGCGCAGTTGCGGGCCGAGGCCGTGCGGGGAGTCGCGCGGAAGGCCTGGGAGCTGGGGCTCGGGGTGAAGGGGGTCACCGCCAGTCCGCTGCCGGGTCCCTCCGGGAACGTCGAGTACTTTCTGTGGCTGCGGGCCGGGGCCGGTGAACTGGACCCGGCCGACGTTGACCGTGCAGTGGCGGAGGGGCCGCGTTGACACAGAACCGAGCGCGTACTGTTTTCCTGCTCGCCCACACCGGGCGCCCCGCTGCCGTCCGCAGCGCGGAGCTGGTGGTCAAGGGGCTGCTGCGGGCCGGGATCGGCGTACGGGTCCTGGAGGCCGAGGCGCGCGACCTGCCGCTGCCGGGTGAGGTGGAGCTGGTCGGCGAGGCCACCCCGCAGTGCCTGGACGGGTGCGAGCTGCTGATCGTGCTGGGCGGCGACGGCACGCTGCTGCGCGGCGCCGAGTTCGCCCGCGCCTCGGGCGTGCCGATGCTCGGCGTCAACCTCGGCCGGGTCGGCTTCCTCGCGGAGGCCGAGCGGGACGACCTCGACAAGGTCGTCGACCGGGTGGTGAACCGGGCCTACGAGGTCGAGGAGCGGATGACCGTCGACGTCGTCGTGCACCGCAACGGCGACATCGTGCACACCGACTGGGCGCTGAACGAGGCCGCCGTGCAGAAGGCGGGCGCCGAGAAGCTGCTGGAAGTCGTGCTGGAGATCGACGGCCGGCCGGTGACCGGGTTCGGCTGCGACGGCATCGTGCTGTCCACGCCGACCGGGTCGACGGCGTACGCCTTCTCGGCCGGGGGGCCTGTGGTGTGGCCCGAGGTGGAGGCGCTGCTGATGGTGCCGATCAGCGCCCACGCGCTGTTCGCGAAGCCGCTGGTGACCTCGCCGGACTCGGTGCTCGCGGTGGAGGTGCTGCCGCATGTCCCGCCGGGGGTGTTGTGGTGCGACGGGCGGCGGACGGTGGAGCTGCCGCCGGGGGCGCGGGTGGAGGTGCGGCGGGGGGCGGTGCCGGTGCGGTTGGCTCGGTTGCACCATGCGTCGTTCACGGACCGGTTGGTCGCGAAGTTCGCGTTGCCGGTGTCCGGATGGCGCGGGGCGCCGCACTAGCGGACTCGATGGGGTGGTCGGGTGCGTCGCGGGCTGCGGGTGGGTTGTGGCTGGTCGCGCCCCGCGGCGCAGCCGCTATTGACACAGTCCCGCGCCCCTGGCGGCATGCGCTTGCCCGGCGTGACAAGGGCGGCCTGTGTGCGCTCCCTGCCCTCGACCTCGTATGGTCGTGTCCGTGCTTGAGGAGATGCGGATACGGTCGCTCGGAGTCATCGATGACGCCGTGGTCGAGCTGTCGCCCGGGTTCACCGCTGTCACCGGTGAGACGGGTGCCGGCAAGACCATGGTGGTCACCAGCCTGGGGCTGCTCCTGGGCGGGCGCGCCGACGCGGCGCTCGTGCGGATCGGGGCGAAGAACGCGGTCGTCGAGGGGCGCATCGCCGTGCCCGGCGACGCCGCGGCCGCCGTCCGGGCCGAGGAGGCCGGGGCCGAGCTGGACGACGGGGCGCTGCTGATCAGCCGTACCGTGTCCGCCGAGGGAAGATCGCGCGCGCACCTGGGCGGGCGGTCGGTGCCGGTGGGGATGCTCGCCGAGCTGGCCGACGAGCTGGTCGCCGTGCACGGGCAGACCGACCAGCAGGGGCTGCTGAAGCTGAACCGGCAGCGCCAGGCCCTGGACCGGTACGCGGGCGACGCGGTCGCCGGGCCGCTCGCCAAGTACGCGGAGGCCTACCGCCGGCTGCGGGCCGTCGCCCGTGAGCTGGAGGAGATCACCACGCGCGCGCGTGAGCGCGCCCAGGAGGCCGATCTGCTGCGCTACGGCCTCGACGAGATCGCCGCGGTCGAGCCGCGCGCCGGTGAGGACGTGGAGCTGGCGGAGGAGGCGGAGCGGCTGGGACACGCCGAGGCGCTCGCGTCGGCCGCCACGGTCGCCCACGCCGCCCTGGCGGGCAACCCGGAGGATCCCGAGGGCGTGGACGGCGCCACGCTCGTCGCGGGCGCGCAGCGGGCCCTGGACGCCGTACGGTCCCACGACCCGGCGCTGGCCGCGCTCGCCGAGCGGATCGGCGAGGTCGGCATCCTGCTGCGCGACGTGGCCGGGGAACTCGCCGGGTACGCCGACGACCTGGACGCCGACCCGCTGCGGCTGGCGGCGGTCGAGGAGCGCCGGGCCGCGCTGACCGCGCTGACGCGGAAGTACGGCGAGGACATCGCGGCCGTGCTGAGCTGGGCCGAGCAGAGCGCCGCGCGGCTGACCGAGCTGGACGGCGACGACGAGCGGATCGGCGAGCTGACCGCCGAGCGGGACGCGCTGCGGGCGGAACTGGGCGGACTCGCCCAGGCGCTGACCGACGCGCGGAGCGAGGCCGCCGAGCGGTTCGCCGCCGCGGTGACCGCCGAGCTGGCGTCGCTCGCCATGCCCCACGCGCGCGTGTCCTTCGCGATCCGGCAGACCGAGGACCCGGAGGGCGTCGAGATCGGCGGGCGTACGGTCGCGTACGGGCCGTCGGGCGCGGACGAGGTGGAGCTGCTGCTGGCCCCGCACCCCGGCGCGCCGCCGCGGCCGATCGCCAAGGGCGCGTCCGGCGGTGAGCTGTCGCGCGTGATGCTGGCCGTGGAGGTCGTCTTCGCGGGCACCGATCCCGTGCCGACCTACCTGTTCGACGAGGTCGACGCCGGGGTCGGCGGCAAGGCGGCGGTGGAGATCGGGCGGCGGCTGGCGCGGCTGGCCAGGAGCGCGCAGGTCGTGGTCGTCACGCACCTGCCGCAGGTGGCCGCGTTCGCCGACCGGCAGCTGCTGGTGGAGAAGACGAACGACGGCTCGGTGACCCGCTCCGGCGTGAAGGTCCTGGAGGGCGAGGAACGCGTCCGGGAACTCTCCCGGATGCTCGCCGGCCAGGAGGACTCGGAGACGGCCCGCGCCCACGCGGAGGAACTGCTGGAGACGGCCCGGGCCGACCGGTAGGCACTCCGGGCACTCCGGGCACTCCGGGCGGCCCTGGCCGCCCTGGCCGCCCGGGTCGGGACTCCGGGGGCCGGGCGGGCGTACTTCGGCGGTCTCCCGGACGTACGCCCCGGGTGGCCGGTGCGACGGCGTGACGTTCACTCGTACGGGTGAGATGGTTCTGTGTCGTTGTCCCGCCGGTCGTCCGGTCGTGGCGGTCGTCGTTCCCGGAACACCCGTGCGGCCTGGCATCCTTGACGGAGCGGCGCACGGGAAACCGCCCGGCGCACCCCGTCCGCACCATCCTTCTGTACGTTCTTCGTGACCGTCCCCACGTCTTTCGTGACCGTCTCCCGCCGAACCAGGAGCCCCGGCCAGGTGACCCCCGTGAGCAGCCACTCACCGCACGGCCAGTCGCCGCTGCGCACCGTGCAGGTGCTGGGCGGCGGCAACGCCGGCAGCAGCGCGCACGTGCGCTCACTGGCCGCGGGGCTCGTCGCACGGGGCGTGAAGGTGACGGTGTGCGCCCCCTCGGATGCGGAGTGCACCTACGACTTCACCGGCGCCGGGGCCGACCACGTGCACGTGCCGCGCAGCAGCGATCCCGTCTCGGTGGCCGCGCTGCGGACGGTGTGCGCCGAAGCCGACCTGGTGCACGCGCACGGGCTGCACGCCTCCTTCCGGGCCGCCCTGGCCCTCGGCGGACGGCGCGTGCGCACTCCGCTCGTCGTCACCTGGCACGACCGGGCGCACGCCGAGGGAGCCCGCGGCCAGCTGCTGCGCGTGCTGGAGCGGCGGGTCATGAAGGCCGCCACCGTCGTGCTCGGCGCCACCTCGGAACTGGTCGACGGTGCGCGCCGGACGGGCGCCCGGGACGCCCGCCTCGGCCCCGTCGCCCTCCCCGCCCGGTCGGGCCCGCCGGCCGGACCCGACGACCCCGACCTGCTGCGCCCCAAGGTCCGGGCCGAACTCGGCGCCATCGACCGGCCGTTGCTGGTGGCGGTCGGATCGCTGGAGCGGCACCGCGGGTACGACGTGCTGCTCGACGCCGCCCGCGTGTGGCGCCGCCTCGACCCGGCGCCGCTGGTCGTGGTCGCCGGGGAGGGGCCGCTGCGCGGCGAGTTGCAGGGCCGGATCGAGGGCGAGGGGCTGCCGGTGGTGCTCGTCGGCAGCCGCGCCGACGTGCCCGACCTGCTGGCGGCGGCCGACCTCGCGCTGCTGCCGAGCCGCCGGGAGCCGGGGCGTTCGGTCCTCGCCCAGGAAGCGCTCCACGCGCGCGTGCCACTCGTCGCCGGTGCCGTCGGCGGCATCCCCGAGCTGGTCGGCGACGCCGCCGAACTCGTCCCGCCCAGGGACGCGGAGGCCCTCGCCGACGCCGTGGTCGGCCTGCTCGCCGACCCCGCGCGGCAGGACGAACTCCGCGAGCGGGGCGCGCGGCAGGCGGCCACGTGGCCGACCGAGGACGAGACCGTCGCCCAGGTGCTGAGCATCTACGACGAGTTGACGCAGCCCACGCCGTTGCTCTAGGCACCCGCCCCGGCCCTGGCTCCGTCGCCTACGGCACGTGCCGGCGGGCGCGCAGGGCCAGGCTCAACGCCAGTACGGTCTGCGGATCGTCGAGGTCCGTGCCCAGCAACTCCCCGATCCTGGCGAGCCGGTTGTAGAGGGTCTGCCGGTTGAGGTGGAGTTCGCGGGCCGTCTCCGCCTTGCGGCCGGCATGGGCCAAGTACGTCTGGAGGGTGGGCAGCAGGGGCGGCCTGGAGCGGTCGTCGTGGTCCCGCAGCGGGCCGATCGCGCGGTCCACGAACGCCGCGAGGTCCGGATGGTCGCGCAGCCGCCACAGCAGCAGGTCGATGTCCAGGCGCCGCGCGTCGTACCAGGGCCGGTCGGTCAGGCCCTGCGCCGCGGTCGCCGTCTCCGCCGCGTGCCTCAGGCCCGCCGAGGCCGCCGCCCAGCCGCCGGACACCCCGACGACCACGACGGGGGGCTGCGCCCCGGGACGCTGTATCCCGGCCCGCTCCACACCCGCCCGCAGCGCCGCCGCGACCCGGTCGGCGACCGCGGCCCGCTCCGACTCCGAGCGCAGCCCCAGCAGCAGCGGGACCCGGCCCTCCACCGGCCGTACGCCCAGCAGGACCGGCACCCCCACCGCCGCCAGCTCCTCGGCGACCGCGCGGGCCAGCACCGCCCAGCCGCCGCCCGCCGGGGACAGGGCGTCGCCGAGGCGCATCACCACCGGGAGCAGCGGACCGGCGCCCGGCTTGAAGCCGAGGACGCGGGCCTGCGCGGGGGCGTCCTCGGCGGCGATCCGCCCCTCGGCGAGGTCGGTGAGGAAGCCGCCCCGCCCGCGCGCCGCCAGCTCCTCCTCCTGCCGCGCCTGCATCAGCACCACGGCGAGGATGCCCGCCGCCCGCTCCGCCGCCATCCGGTGCACCGGCGCGGGCGAGGACCGTACCGGCAGCAGGACGAGCCGGGCGCGCACCGACCCGGCGCCGGGTCCGCCGCCGGGCACGTCCACGAGGACCGAGCCCGCCGGGGGCGGCGCGTCCTTGTGCGGGTCCCGCAGCCCCTCCCAGACCTGGAGGGGGTCGGCCCCCTCGGGCCCGGCGCCGGCGGCGTACAGCAGGCGGCCGTCGGTGGTCTCCAGGAAGACGGGGTTGCCGGCGAAGTCGGCCAGGATGGCGAGGACCTGGGGCACTCCGCCGCCGCCCAGCAGCGCCTCGGTGCAGCGGCGGTGCACCTCCTCGGCCCGCTGGAGCAGCGCGTAGTGGCCGTTGACGATCTCGGTGTGGATCTCCTCGGTGACCGCCACGAACGGCACCTCGCGGTGCAGCTGCACCAGCGGCAGCCCGGCCGCGCGGGCGGTGTCGACCAGCGCCGCGGGCAGCCGGGTGAAGCGCGGGCCCAGCTCCACGACGAGCGCCGCGATGCCGCGCTCGGCCAGCGTGCGCACGAACGCCCGCTGCTCGGCGGGACGGGTGCCGAGGCCGTACCCCGTGGTCAGCAGCAGTTCGCCGCCCTTGAGCAGCGAGGCGATGTTGGGCACCTCACCCGCGTGCACCCAGCGCACCGTGCGCTGCATGCGGTCGGCGCCCGCGAGGATCTCCGGCAGACCGCTGCGCAGCCCGGGCAGCTCCAGGGCCCGGCGCACGGTGATCCCGGCGCCCTGCGTGTCGAATCCGCTGTTCGTGCCGCTGTCCATGGGCCGGACGCTACCCGGCGCGACCCGCCCGGGGGAGATCCGCCCGGCCTTCGGCGGATCGGCGGGCGCCCGGTGGGTAGGGCACCCGGCATGGACATCACCGTCGTGGCCGCCGCACGTGAGGACACCAGCCCCCTCGACGAGCCCTTGCGGGTGGCGCAGCAGGCAGACCGGCTGGGATACCGCGAGGTGTGGCTGGGGGAGGGGCCGACCTGGGACGCGTTCGTGCTCGCCGTGGCCGTCGGAGCGGGCACGCGGCGGATCGCGCTCACCGCCGGGCCGGTCGCCGTGTCGGTGCGCGACCCGCACGGCATCGCGCGGGGCGCCGCCTCGGTGGCCGCGGTCACCGGCCGCCCGGTCGGCGTGGCGCTGGGCACGTCGAGCAAGCGGGTGGTCGAGGGCGTGCACGGCCGGGCCCGGGAACGTCCGGCGGCCGCACTGGAGGCGACCGCCGCGGCACTGCGGGAGCTGCTCCACGGTGCGCCGGGCGAGCCCGTCGTGCCCGGCAGCGCCTTCCCGCGCCGCCACCGGCCGCCGGGCGGTCCGCTCACCGTGGCGGCCTTCGGCGACCGCGCGATCTCCGTCGCAGCCCGGTACGCCGACCGCATGCTCCTCGACGTGGTCTCGCCCGAGCAGGTCCGCGCCCTGCGCGCCAAGCTGCTCGCCGCGGCCGACGCGGCCGGGCGGACCCCGCCGGCGCTGGCCGCCTGGGTGCCCGCCGCCGTCGACCCCGACCCCGCCTCCCTCACCCAGGTCATGCGCAGCGTCGTGGGCTATCTCACGGTGCCGGGCTACCGCGAGATGTTCGAGGAGGCCGGCTTCGGCGAGGCGGTCGCGCTGGCCCGCACGGGAGCCGACGCGGACACCCTGCTGCGGGCGCTGCCGGAAGAGGCGGCGGCCACCGTGGGCCTGATCGGCGGCCCGGACACCGTACGGGCCCGGATGGACGCCTACGCCGAGGCGGGCCTGGACGAGATGGCCCTGGTACCGGCGACGGCGGGCGACCCGGGCGGCGAACGGACCCTGACGGCACTGGCCCCCTGAACGGACCGCGGCCACCTGCCACCGGCAGCACCGGGAACCCGGCAGCACCGGGCCCCCGGCACCGGGCCCCCGGCACCGGGCCCCCGGCACCGGACCCCCGGCAGCGCGGGGCCGGTGCCCGGTCAGCCGCCGTAGGCGCCGCTCGCCGTCAGCCGGAGGGCCGTGTCGATCAGCGGCACGTGGCTGAAGGCCTGCGGGAAGTTGCCGACCTGGCGCTGCAGGCGGGGGTCCCACTCCTCGGCGAGGAGGCCGAGGTCGTTGCGCAGGGAGAGCAGCTTCTCGAAGAGCTTGCGCGCCTCGTCCACCCGGCCGATCATCGCGAGGTCGTCGGCCATCCAGAACGAGCAGGCCAGGAAGGCGCCCTCGTCGCCCGGCAGACCGTCGACGCCCTCCTCCTCGCCGTCCGTCGGATAGCGCAGGATGAAGCCGTCCGAGGTGGACAGCTCACGCTGGATGGCCTCGATGGTGCCGATGACCCGCTTGTCGTCCGGCGGCAGGAAGCCCATCTGCGGGATCAGCAGCAGGGAGGCGTCCAGCGCCTGGGAGCCGTAGGACTGCGTGAAGGTGTTGCGTTCCTTGTCGTAGCCCTTCTCGCACACGTCCCGGTGGATGTCGTCGCGCAGCTGCTTCCAGCGCTCCAGCGGGCCGTCCGCGTCGCCGGACTCGATCAGCTTGATGGTGCGGTCCACGGCGACCCAGGCCATCACCTTGGAGTGCACGAAGTGGCGGCGCGGGCCGCGCACCTCCCAGATGCCCTCATCCGGCTCGTTCCAGTGGTCCTCCAGGTAGCGGATCAGCTTGAGCTGGAGCACCGAGGCGTAGTCGTTGCGGGCCAGGCCCGTCATGTGGCCCAGGTGCAGGGCCTCGGTCACCTCGCCGTAGACGTCCAGCTGGAGCTGGTGGGCCGCGCCGTTGCCGACCCGGACCGGGGTCGAGTTCTCGTAGCCCGGCAGCCAGTCCAGCTCCGCCTCGCCCAGCTCCCGCTCGCCGGCGATGCCGTACATGATCTGCAGGTTCTCCGGGTCGCCGGCGACCGCGCGCAGCAGCCACTCGCGCCAGGCGCGGGCCTCCTCGCGGTAGCCGGTGCGCAGCAGCGAGGACAGGGTGATCGCCGCGTCGCGCAGCCAGGTGTAGCGGTAGTCCCAGTTGCGGACGCCGCCGATGTCCTCCGGCAGGGAGGTGGTGGGCGCGGCGACGATGCCGCCGGTGGGGGCGTACGTCAGGGCCTTCAGCGTGATCAGGGAGCGGACCACCGCCTCCCGGTAGGGGCCGTGGTACGTGCAGTGCTCGACCCAGTCCCGCCAGAAGTCCTCCGTGGCCACCAGCGACTGCTCGGGCTCCGGCAGCGCCGGCGGCTCCTTGTGCGAGGGCTCCCACGAGATGGTGAACGCGATCCGGTCGCCCGGCGCCACCGTGAAGTCCGCGTACGTGGTCAGCGCCTTGCCGTAGGTCTCCGCCTCCGTGTCGAACCACACGGAGTCCGGGCCCGCGACGGCCACCGTGCGGCCCTCGTGCTTGTGCACCCAGGGGACCACCCGGCCGTAGCTGAACCGCATCCGCAGCTCCGAGCGCATCGGCACCCGGCCGGAGACGCCCTCCACGATCCGGATCAGCTGCGGCGCGCCGTCGCGCGGCGGCATGAAATCGGTCACTCTGACGGTGCCGCGCGGGGTGTCCCACTCGGATTCCAGGATCAGTGAGTCGCCGCGGTAGGTCCGCCGGGCCGAGGTGGGCGGTTCGGCGCCGGGGGCGTACGCGGGTCCCATCCGCCAGAAGCCGTGCTCTCCGGTGCCGAGCAGGCCGGCGAAGATGGCATGCGAGTCGAAGCGGGGCAGGCACAGCCAGTCGACTGTGCCGTCCCGGCAGACCAGCGCAGCGGTCTGCATGTCTCCGATGAGTGCGTAGTCTTCGATGCGCCCGGCCACGTGCAACTCCAGTCGAACGGCCACGTCACCCCGCAGTGGGGGCGGTCGCTAGTGCGGTCAGCGGTCAAGGGTGGGGTCAGGGGTGTGGGTCAGGAATGTGTGTCGGGGACGGGTGTCCCGCGTGCCATGCCTCGTTGAGTCATGAAGCAAAGCAGCCGTCCGGCCGTGCGGCCAAACGTGGTGCCCCGAACGACAATTGTTGCTCAACGAACTGACGAGCTCTCGTTGTTCCGGTGCTGACGGGCGAGGGGTGGTGCCGTGTCGCCGGGCGGGCTCGGCAGCGAACGTCCGAGCAGGATACGACGCACGTAGATGATCTGTGTGCCGCTCCGGGCAACCCGGGTCCGCCGAACGAGTGACCGGCGTGTGAGGAAACGGTGACCTTCCCACCTGCGTGTCCGGACGTGCGCGGAGGGTGGCCGGACGACGTCGCCCCGAGGCGCTGATACGCTGGTAGCCCGTGGACCGGTGGGAGAAAAACCCCGGAACCGCAGCGACGGCGCCGCCGACGACACCCGGGACGACCGGGGCGGAGGACGAACGCACCGCACCCCAGACCGCGACCACGGGAGCCCCCTCTTGGCCATGCCGCCCGCCGCATTTCGATCCGGCACAGCTTCGACGACCAAGCACATCTTCGTCACCGGGGGTGTCGCCTCCTCGCTGGGCAAGGGGCTCACCGCCTCCAGCCTCGGCATGCTGCTCAAGGCCCGGGGCCTGCGCGTCGTGATGCAGAAGCTCGACCCGTACCTGAACGTCGACCCCGGCACGATGAACCCCTTCCAGCACGGTGAGGTGTTCGTCACCAACGACGGAGCCGAGACCGACCTGGACATCGGCCACTACGAGCGCTTCCTCGACCGCGACCTCGACGGCTCGGCCAACGTCACCACCGGCCAGGTGTACTCCACGGTGATCGCCAAGGAGCGGCGCGGCGAGTACCTGGGCGACACCGTGCAGGTCATCCCGCACATCACCAACGAGATCAAGCACCGCATCCGCCGCATGGCGACGGACGAGGTCGACGTCGTGATCACCGAGGTCGGCGGCACCGTCGGCGACATCGAGTCGCTGCCGTTCCTGGAGACCGTCCGCCAGGTCCGGCACGAGGTCGGCCGCGACAACGTGTTCGTCGTGCACATCTCGCTCCTGCCCTACATCGGCCCGTCGGGCGAGCTGAAGACCAAGCCCACCCAGCACAGCGTCGCCGCCCTGCGCAACATCGGCATCCAGCCGGACGCGATCGTCCTGCGCTGCGACCGCGAGGTCCCGACCGCGATCAAGCGCAAGATCTCCCTGATGTGCGACGTCGACGAGGCGGCCGTGGTGGCCTGCCCCGACGCCCGCTCCATCTACGACATTCCGAAGGTCATCCACACCGAGGGCCTGGACGCCTACGTCGTCCGCAAGCTGGACCTGCCGTTCCGCGACGTGGACTGGACGACCTGGGACGACCTGCTCGACCGGGTCCACAAGCCCGACCACGAGATCGTCATGGCCCTGGTCGGCAAGTACATCGACCTGCCCGACGCCTACCTCTCGGTCACCGAGGCGCTGCGCGCGGGCGGCTTCGCCAACCGGGCGCGGGTGAAGATCAAGTGGGTCACGTCCGACGACTGCAAGACCCCGGCGGGTGCCGGGGCGCAGCTCGGCGACGTCGACGCGATCTGCATCCCGGGCGGCTTCGGCGAGCGCGGTGTGACCGGCAAGGTGGGCGCGATCCAGTACGCCCGTGAGAACGGGATCCCGCTGCTCGGCCTCTGCCTCGGCCTGCAGTGCATCGTCGTCGAGGCCGCGCGCAACCTGGCCGGCGTCGCGGACGCCAACTCCACCGAGTTCGACCCCGCCACCGCCCACCCGGTCGTCTCCACCATGGCCGAGCAGCTGGACATCGTGGCCGGCGAGGGCGACATGGGCGGCACCATGCGGCTCGGCATGTACCCGGCGAAGCTGGCCGAGGGCTCCATCGTGCGCGAGGTCTACGACGGCAAGGAGTACGTCGAGGAGCGGCACCGCCACCGCTACGAGGTGAACAACGCCTACCGCGCGGAGCTGGAGAAGAAGGCCGGCATCGTCTTCTCGGGCACCTCCCCGGACGGCAAGCTCGTCGAGTACGTCGAGTACCCGCGCGACGTCCACCCCTACCTGGTCGCCACGCAGGCGCACCCGGAGCTGCGCTCGCGCCCGACCCGGCCGCACCCGCTCTTCGCCGGGCTGGTCAAGGCCGCGGTCGAGCGGAAGACGTCGAAGTAACACACCAGTTGTACGGTGGCCGGGGCGCGCGCACTCAGGTGGCGCGGGCCCCGGCTTTCGCGTACCTCTGGAAGGACAGGTCACCGATGACGGGCAGCACGATCAAGGACACCCCGGAGGAGTGGGAGATCCGGGGCAGCCAGACCCCCTTCCGGGGCAAGAAGACCTCGGTCCGCACGGACGACGTGGTCATGCCCGACGGCTCCGTGGCCTCCCGCGACTATCAGGTCCACCCCGGCTCGGTGGCCGTCCTCGCCCTGGACGGGGAGGGGCGGGTGCTGGTCATCCGGCAGTACCGGCACCCGGTGCGCGAGAAGCTGTGGGAGATCCCGGCCGGCCTGCTCGACGTCCCCGGCGAGAACCCGCTGCACGCCGCCCAGCGCGAGCTGTACGAGGAGGCGCACGTCAAGGCTGAGGACTGGCGGGTGCTGACCGACGTCTACACCACCCCCGGCGGCTGCGACGAGGCGGTACGGATCTTCCTCGCCCGGGACCTGTCCGAGGCCGCCGGGGAGCGCTTCGAGGTCGAGGACGAAGAGGCCGACATGGAGCTGGCGCGGGTGCCCGTCGCCGACCTGGTCCGGGGGGTGCTCGCGGGGGAGCTGCACAACAACTGCCTGGTCGTGGGTGTGCTCGCGCTGGTCGCGGCGGAGCGGGGCGACGGGCTCGACGCGCTCCGGCCGGCCCTGGCGCCGTGGCCGGCCCGCCCCTTCGAGGCCTGAGGACGGCCTTGGAGCCCCCACTGGTGTGACCATCGGCTGATCCGATCGGGGGATGTGCCCGCCGCGCTCCACCGGGAACGTCGCAGAGCGTGAACTAGGCTCTCAAACGCCCGAACCGGGCTTCCGGCGGGCACCGGCGTGCGGTGGGATCGGGAGTGTGGCCCGTGACGGATCAGGCGGTGGACACGGACGGCGTACGACTGTCCCAGGACCCTGCTGCGGAGAGCGGATTCCTGGGCCGCACCCGGGAGCTGAAGGAGCTGCGCGCCGACATCGAGCGCGCCGGCCTCGACACCCTCTCCGGCCGCAAGGCCCCTCGCGCGCGCGTGCTGCTCATCGCGGGCCGTCCCGGCTCGGGCCGCACCGCGCTCGCCGAGGAGCTGGCCGCGCGGGTCGCGCACGACTACCCCGACGGCGTGCTGCGGGCCCGGCTGAGCGAGCCGGACGGCACCCGCGTCCCCGTCGAACGCCTCGCCCGGGAGCTGCTCACCGCACTGGAGCGCACCGCGCCGCCCGGGGCCGACGAGGACGACCTCACCGAGGCCCTGCGCACCGCGCTCGGCGACCGCAGGGTGCTGCTGCTCCTCGACGCCGTCGCCGACGCCGAGCAGGTCGACGCGCTGCTGCCGGACACCCCGGACTGCCTGGCCGTCGCCGTGGCCGAGGGCCCGCTGACCGGCATCGCGGACGTCCGCCCGTGCACGCTGGGCGGCCTGGACACCAAGTCGGCCGTGGAACTGCTCTCCCGCCACACCGGCTCGGTCCGCATCACCGTCGACCCCCGGGCCGCCGAACAGCTGGTCGAGCTGTGCCAGGCCCAGCCCGCCGCGCTGACCCTGGCCGGCGGCTGGCTCGCGGCCCGGCCCCAGGCGGCCGTCGCGGACCTCGCCAAGCACGTGCACGCGGAGAGCGACGAGTCGGGCGCGCTCGGCCGTGTCTTCGGCCTCGTCTACGCCTCCCTGCCCAGTACCGCCGCCCGCATGCTGAGGCTGCTCTCCCTCGCCCCGGCGGGCCTGGTCGACCCGCACACCGCCTCCGCGCTCGCCGGCTGCTCGGTGAGCGGCGCCCGCACCACCCTGGACGACTTCGTCGCCCACGGCCTGCTGCGCGCCGTCGACTCGGCGCTGCCCGAGTACGAGGTCCCCGGGTGCCTGCACGGCCGGCTCGGCGCCCTGGCCCGCAGGCACGACCGGCCCGCCGAGCTGCAGCTGGCCCGCGCCCGCATGCTGGAGCGGACGGTGCGGCTGCTCCAGTCCTGCCGGGCGGTCACCGAGACCGACAGCCCGCAGGCCCGCGAAAAGCTCCTCGCCACGCCGCGCGACCTGCGCTTTCCGCACCCGAGGGCCGCCGCCGACTGGCTGCGCGCCCGGCGCCCCGCCCTGCTGGCGGCGGCCCGTCTCGCGGTCGCCGACGGCGAGCTGGACACCCTCGCCCGCAGACTCATGTCCCAGTTGGTGCGGGCCATGGTCGCCCACTTCGGCACCCGGGCCGCGGCCCCCGACCTGTACGGGATCCACCGGCTCGTCCTCGACGTGGCCGAGCGCCGCGAACTGCCCCGGGAGAAGGCGGCGGCCCTGCTCAACCTGGCCGACCTGGACGCCCGCACCGGCCGTACCGCCGAGGCGCTGGTGCGCTACCGGGCCGCGCTGGACGCCGGGCGGGAGGCGAACGACCCGTACGCGACCGGCCGTGCGATGGAATCCGTGGGCGGTGCCCACCTGGAGCTGGGGGACTACGACCGGGCCGCCGACTGGTTCGGCCGGGCCCTGGCCGAGCGCCTCGCCCGGGACGAGCGCGCCGACGCCGCCCGGGTCTACGGCCGGCTCGCCACCGCCCACACCTACGCCGGACGCTACGGCGAGGCGGTGCGGGCCTGGCGCGCGGCGGTGGCCGGACACCGCAAGGCCGGCGACGTGGCCGCGCACGCGCGGGCGCTGTCCGAGCTGGCCCGGGTCCAGGAGTACGCCGGGCGGCCCGAGGAGTCGCTGCGCACCTGCCAGGAGGCCGTCGACTGGGCCCGCCGGGCCGAGGACGTACGGCTCCAGGCCGCGCTGCACCTGCGGCTCGCCGACACGCTCGACCGGCTCGGCGACCCCACCGCGGCGGGCCTGGAGCGGAGCGCGGCCGAACGGATGTTGAGGGAAGATCCCCCGGACGCCTGCGAAATCCGCAGCGCAGTGTCTGAAGATTAGTGCTTTGAAAGGCTAGACAGACGGAACACCTTCATTAGACTGGCTCTGCCGCACATTCTCCCGCGGTCTCTCCCGGTGTGCCCGCGCTTGAGCGGGTATGCCTTGTAATAGCCCATCCTCTGAGCCAAGGACCGTGATCCACGTGAAGGTCGGCATCCCCCGCGAGGTCAAGAACAACGAGTTCCGGGTGGCCATCACCCCCGCCGGCGTGCACGAGCTGGTGCGCCACGGTCACCAGGTCGTCGTCGAGCGCAACGCCGGCGTCGGCTCCTCGATCCCCGACGAGGAGTACGTCACGGCCGGTGCGCGGATCCTCGACACCGCCGACGAGGTCTGGGCCACCGCGGACCTGCTCCTGAAGGTCAAGGAGCCGATCGCGGAGGAGTACCACCGCCTGCGCAAGGACCAGACGCTCTTCACCTACCTGCACCTGGCCGCCTCCAAGGAGTGCACGGACGCGCTCATCGAGTCCGGCACCACCGCCATCGCCTACGAGACGGTCGAGCTGCCCAGCCGCGCGCTGCCGCTGCTCGCCCCGATGTCCGAGGTCGCGGGCCGCCTCGCCCCCCAGGTCGGCGCCTACCACCTGATGGCCGCCAACGGCGGCCGCGGTGTGCTGCCGGGCGGTGTCCCCGGGGTGCTCGCGGGCCGCGCCGTCGTCATCGGCGGCGGCGTCTCCGGCTGGAACGCGGCGCAGATCGCCATCGGCCTGGGCTTCCACGTCACCCTGCTCGACAAGGACATCACCAAGCTCAGGGAAGCCGACAAGATCTTCGGCACGAAGATCCAGACCGTCGTCTCCAACGCCTTCGAGCTGGAGAAGGCCTGCCTGGAGGCCGACCTCGTGATCGGCGCCGTGCTGATCCCGGGCGCCAAGGCCCCGAAGCTGGTCACCAACGAGCTGGTGTCCCGGATGAAGCCCGGAAGTGTCCTTGTCGACATCGCGATCGACCAGGGCGGCTGCTTCCAGGACTCCCACCCGACCACCCACGCCGAGCCGACCTTCCCGGTCCACAACTCGGTCTTCTACTGCGTCGCCAACATGCCCGGCGCGGTGCCCAACACCTCCACCTACGCGCTCACCAACGCCACGCTGCCGTACATCGTGGAGCTGGCCGACCGCGGCTGGGCCGAGGCGCTGCGCCGCGACCCCGCGCTGGCCAAGGGTCTCAACACCCATGACGGCAAGGTCGTTTACCGGGAGGTCGCCGAGGCGCACGGGCTGGAGCACGTGGAGCTGGCCTCGCTGCTCGCCTAAGTCGTCAAGCGGTAAAGGCGATACGTCAACAGACGCCGTCAACGCCACACACCCGGCCGGACCTTGCCCGACAAGGTCCGGCCGGGTGTGTGTATGGTCACTTTGCGATTCTCGGTCAACTCGCCTCGAACGTAACGCTTCAACCGATTCGCGCACCGGTGAAACCTGCTGTGCGACGGCCGTACGCCCTTGACAGAGGGATGTTTCATTGCCGACACATCGGGCCGGGTCCGGCGGATTGTGTTGCTGCGGACGGCCGACACGCCATAGAGTCGCCGAACGTCGGCATGGTGCCACGCTGACCTGTCTAGAAGTTCCCTGGTCACCAAGGAGGTAAGACGACTTGTGAATGAGTCGACATTTACTCCCGGGGGTGGTCAACCAGGAACGCCGACACGGACCCATGGTCCCGGGCGTCTCGAGGCTGTCGGCTCCGTAGCTGTACGCACCTCCGCAGCCGACCACCACAGTCCGCAGGCAACTCGGACAGCACACATGAGTATGGATGGCCAACACGTGAACGCCATGGCCGGCGACGGAAGTGGCGCGCCCCGCAACCACTTCGCCGACTACGACGAACTGCCCGAGGGGCACTTCTACGACCCGGACGCGGAGTACGAGCCGGATCCCGAGTACGCCGCCACGCTCGCGCCCGACGCGGCCCGACAGCGCCGTGAGCGCATCGGTCCGACCGGACGCCCGCTGCCGTACTTCCCGATCCCGGGCCCGCTGACCGACCACGGCCCCGCCAAGATCATCGCGATGTGCAACCAGAAGGGCGGCGTGGGCAAGACCACGTCGACCATCAACCTGGGTGCCGCGCTCGCCGAGTACGGGCGCCGGGTGCTGCTCGTCGACTTCGACCCGCAGGGCGCGCTGTCGGTCGGACTCGGCGTCAACCCGATGGAGCTCGACCTCACCGTCTACAACCTGCTCATGGAGCGGGGCATGGCGGCCGACGAGGTGCTGCTGAAGACCGCGGTCCCCAACATGGACCTGCTGCCCAGCAACATCGACCTGTCGGCGGCCGAGGTGCAGCTGGTGAGCGAGGTAGCGCGCGAGTCCACCCTGCAGCGGGCGCTGAAGCCGCTGATGGACGACTACGACTACATCGTGATCGACTGCCAGCCCTCGCTCGGCCTGCTCACGGTCAACGCGCTGACCGCCGCGCACAAGGTGATCGTGCCGCTGGAGTGCGAGTTCTTCGCGCTGCGCGGTGTGGCGCTGCTGACCGAGACGATCGAGAAGGTCCAGGAGCGGCTCAACCCCGACCTGGAGCTCGACGGCATCCTCGCCACGATGTACGACTCGCGCACCGTGCACAGCCGTGAGGTGCTCGCGCGGGTCGTCGAGGCGTTCGACGACCACGTCTACCACACGGTCATCGGGCGCACGGTCCGCTTCCCGGAGACCACGGTCGCCGGAGAGCCGATCACCACGTACGCGTCCAACTCCGTCGGTGCCGCCGCCTACCGCCAGCTCGCCAGGGAGGTGCTCGCCCGGTGTCACGCCGAGTGAGTCTGCCGGGGGCCGACGAACTCTTCCGTACGACAGGGGGAACGGCGCTCCAGGCGTCCACCCCGCGGCGACCGGCGGGCGGCGAGGCCCGGGTGCCGGCCCCGGCGGGGGAGAGCGACCAGACCGCCGCCGAGGACGCACCTCAGTCGGTGCCCGCGCAGGGCGGTGACGGCGAGGGCGCGGAGCACGCCGCGGCGGACGCGGAACCGGGCTCGGCGGGCGAGTCGCGCACCCGGGGCACGGAGCGCTCCGCACGCGGTCCCGGGCCGGGTACGGGCGCGCAGGAAGGTTCTGCCGCCGACCGGCCGCGCAAGCGGGGACGATCGCCCTCGCGCCGTCCCAGCGGGCGTGAGCGCCACGACGAGAAGATCACCGTGTACGTCTCCGCAGAGGAGCTGATGGACCTGGAGCACGCCCGCCTGGTGCTTCGGGGCGAGCACGGCCTGGCCGTCGACCGCGGCCGCATCGTCCGCGAGGCGGTCGCCGTGGTCCTGGCCGACCTGGAGACCCGCGGGGACGCCAGCATCCTCGTACGACGGCTGCGCGGGCGGTAGCGGTAGCCTGCGGGGGCCATGACCTCGAACGACGCCCCCCGCCCCGACCGCGGCCCGCGCCCCGGCCGCCGGCGTGCGTTGGGCAGGGGCCCGGGGGAGTCGGCGACTCCGCCGCTTCCGGAGCAGACGCCCCCCGGCGCCACCCCGTCCGGGTCCACCGGAGCGGGCACCGCCGAGCAGGAACTCCGGGCGGCGGCGGTGCCGGACTCGGACGAGCGGGCCGGCGGGGCTTCGGACATCGGGAGGCGCGGGGCACCTGAAGCGGAACCGGATGCTTCGGGGCCCGGGGCGCGCTCGGTGGCGGAGCCGGCGGACGCGGACGCGGGGACACCGGCAGCGATCGCGCGGGTCTCGGCCGAAGGCGGCCGGGAGCCTACCGCGGAGCCCGGAGACCCGGCCCGGGTCCGGGCGGCGGCGGTGCCGGGCACGGACGAGCGGGCCGGCGGGGCTTCGGGCACCGGGAGGCGCGGGGCATCTGAAGCGGAACCGGATGCTTCGGGGCCCGGGGTGCGCTCGGTGGCGGAGCCGGCGGACGTGGGGGCACCGGCAGCGATCGCGCGGGTCTCGGCCGCAGGCGGCCGACAGGCCGCCGTACGGGCGGGCGGCCCGCCTGACACCGCCTCCGCCATGGAGCCGCCCCCCGGCCCGGCGGATCCACCGCGAGCCGGCGGCGAGGCGGCGTCCGGGGAGCACGTTGGAGGGGACTCCGGCCGGCACGGCGCCACGTCGTCCCGGGAGCCTTCGGACGGCACCTCCGACGACACCGGCGACGGTGTCTTCAAGGTGCGGCTCGCCAACTTCGAGGGGCCGTTCGACCTGCTCCTCCAGTTGATCTCCAAGCACAAGATGGACGTCACCGAGGTCGCGCTGTCGAAGGTGACCGACGAGTTCATGGCGCACATCCGGGCGATGGGGCCGGACTGGGACCTCGACCAGACCACCGAGTTCCTGGTGGTCGCGGCCACGCTGCTCGACCTCAAGGCGGCCCGGCTGCTGCCCGCCGCCGAGGTCGAGGACGAGGCCGACCTGGCCCTGCTGGAGGCCCGCGACCTGCTCTTCGCCCGCCTGCTCCAGTACCGCGCGTACAAGCAGATCGCGGAGATCTTCAACGACCGACTCGCGGCCGAGGCCCGCCGCTACCCCCGTACCGTCGGCCTGGAGCCCCACCACGCCGAGCTGCTGCCCGAGGTCGTCATCAGCATCGGCCCCGAGGGCTTCGCCAAGCTCGCCGTGAAGGCCATGCAGCCGAAGCCCAAGCCGCAGGTGTACGTCGAGCACATCCACGCGCCCCTGGTCAGCGTGCAGGAACAGGCCGGGATCGTCGTCGCCCGCCTGAGGGAGCTGGGCGAGGCCGGCTTCCACGTGCTGGTCCAGGACACGCAGGACACGCTGACCGTCGTCGCCCGCTTCCTGGCCCTGCTGGAGCTGTACCGGGAGAAGGCCGTCGAGCTGGACCAGGAGACCGCGCTCGGCGACCTCCTGGTCCGCTGGACGGGCGGGGACGGGGAGACGCAGCCGTCGGTGACCGACGAGTTCGACCGGCCGCCCGAGGTGCCGAAGGAGGAGCGGAAGGCGTGAGTGAGCAGACCACGGAGGCCGAGGAGGCCGAGGGCGGGCCGGACGGGGTCGCGGCCCTCGACCTCAAGCCCGCCCTGGAGGCCGTCCTCATGGTCGTCGACGAGCCCGCGACCGAGGAGCAGCTGGCGAAGATACTGCAACGGCCCCGGCGGCGGATCGCGGACGCCCTGCGCGAGCTGGCCGACGAATACGCCGTCCAGGGCCGCGGCTTCGAGCTGCGTCTGATCGCGGGCGGCTGGCGCTTCTACAGCCGCCCCGAGTACGCCGCGGCCGTC
The DNA here is from genome assembly GCF_042730645.1 of Streptomyces sp. NPDC059906. Lineage (NCBI taxonomy): Bacteria > Bacillati > Actinomycetota > Actinomycetes > Kitasatosporales > Streptomycetaceae > Streptomyces > Streptomyces sp. NPDC059906. The sequence goes on along the minus strand of NZ_JBHWKU010000009.1, from coordinate 242,840 downwards.
GAGGGCTTCGTCCTGGACGGCCAGCACGCCCGGCTCACCCAGGCCGCCCTGGAGACCCTGGCCGTGGTCGCCTACCGCCAGCCGGTCAGCCGCGGCCGCGTCTCCGCGGTGCGCGGCGTGAACTGCGACGGCGTGATGCGCACCCTCCTGCAGCGGGGTCTGGTCGAGGAGGCGGGCACGGAACCCGAAACAGGTGCGATCCTGTACGTGACGACGAACTACTTCCTGGAGCGGATGGGCCTGCGCGGCCTGGACGAGCTCCCCGAGCTCGCGCCCTTCCTCCCGGAGGCGGAGGCGATCGAGGCCGACACGCTGGAAGGGGTCCCGTCGTTCGATCCGGACGCCCCGGATACCGGGGACGCAGACGACAAGACGGAATTTTGATGCGAAGCAGCAGCGGCAGGAACAGCAGCGGAAACAACGGCGGGAGCCGTGGTGGCAACAGCGGCGGCCGCGGCGGGAGTGGCGGTGGCCGAGGCAACCACCGCGGCGCCGGCAACAACCGCGACGACAAGCAGGGCGGCCGTCCCAAGAAGCCGCGCCCGGAGGAGCGGCGCTACGACGTGGGCCCCGGCGCCACCCAGGACGGCCCCAAGTCGGGCCGCGGCCCCTCGGCCCGCGGCGGCGCCAAGGGCGGCCCGAAGCGGCCCCAGCAGCGCGGCCGCAGCGCGCCCGCCACGTCCCGCGAGTACGAGACGCGGGCCGAGGAGCGCAACCGGGAGCGTTACGCGGGCAAGAAGGACGTCAAGCTGCCCAAGACCTTTCCGGGCGCCGAGCAGGAGGGCGAGCGGCTGCAGAAGGTCCTCGCGCGCGCGGGCTACGGCTCCCGGCGCGCCTGCGAGGAGCTGATCGAGCAGGCCAGGGTCGAGATCAACGGCGAGATCGTGCTGGAGCAGGGCCGCCGCGTCGACCCGGAGAAGGACGAGGTCAAGGTCGACGGCCTGACCGTCGCCACGCAGTCGTACCAGTTCTTCTCGCTCAACAAGCCCGCCGGTGTCGTCTCCACCATGGAGGACCCGGAGGGCCGCCAGTGCCTCGGCGACTACGTCACCAACCGTGAGACCCGCCTCTTCCACGTGGGCCGGCTCGACACCGAGACCGAGGGTGTCATCCTGCTCACCAACCACGGCGAGCTGGCCCACCGCCTGACCCACCCCCGGTACGGCGTGAAGAAGACCTACCTCGCGCACATCGTGGGCCCGATCCCGCGCGACCTCGGCAAGCGCCTCAAGGACGGCATCCAGCTGGAGGACGGGTACGCGCGCGCGGACCACTTCCGGGTCGTCGAGCAGACCGGCAAGAACTACCTGGTCGAGGTCACCCTGCACGAGGGCCGCAAGCACATCGTCCGCCGGATGCTGGCGGAGGCGGGCTTCCCCGTCGACAAGCTGGTGCGCACCGCCTTCGGCCCGATCACCCTGGGCGACCAGAAGTCGGGCTGGCTGCGTCGTCTGTCCAACACGGAGGTCGGGATGCTGATGCAGGAGGTCGAGCTCTAAAGAGCGCTCCTGAAGGGCTCCAAGGGTTGTTCCGAGCACCTACCCGCTTTATAGTCGTAGTGACTATTAAGGGGGTGGGTGCTCGTGCACGATTACGACAAGCACGCCTACGAGCCGTTCGCCGTCACCGTCGACCTCGCCGTCCTCACGCTCCGCGCGGGCGCGCTGCACGCGCTGCTCGTCGAGCGGGGACAGGAGCCGTACGCGGGCCGCTGGGCGCTGCCCGGGGGCTTCCTGCTGCCCGAGGAGTCGGCGGAGGAGGCGGCACGGCGCGAGCTGGCCGAGGAGACCGGACTGGCGGACGTGACCGGGCTGCACCTGGAGCAGCTGCGGACCTACAGCGAACCCGGCCGCGACCCCCGCATGCGGGTCGTGTCCGTGGCCTTCGCCGCGCTGCTCCCGGACCCTCCCGAGCCGCACGGCGGCGGTGACGCGGCCGAGGCCCGCTGGGTGCCGTACGACGAGGCCCAGGGCCTCGCCTTCGACCACGACCGGATCCTGGCCGACGCCCGGGACCGGGTCGGCGCCAAGCTGGAGTACACCTGCCTGGCCACCGCCTTCTGCCCGGCCGAGTTCACCCTCGGCGAGCTGCGGCAGGTCTACGAGACGGTGTGGGGCACGGCCCTGGACCGGCCCAACTTCCGCCGCAAGGCTCTCGCCACCCCCGGCTTCGTCGAGCCCGTCCCGGGCGCCGCCCGCCTGACCGGGGGCCGCGGCAAACCCGCCGCCGTGTACCGCGCGGGCCCGGCCACCACCCTGCACCCGCCGCTGCTCCGCACCCCTCGGGAAGGACGCCCCGCATGACCACCACCGGCACCAAGCGCGCCGCCACCGGAGCGCTCACCGGCCTCGCCCTCGGCGACGCGCTGGGCTTCCCCACCGAGTTCAACGACGTCCCCGCGATCCTCGCCAAATGCGGGCCCTGGCGGGAGATGGCACTGCCCAGGCCCGCGATCGTCACCGACGACACCCAGATGACACTGGCGCTGGGCAAGGGGCTGCGGACGGCCATGGACCGGGGGCTGCTCGGACCCAAGCGCATGGAACGGCCGGTGCGCGAGGAGTTCGTCGACTGGTACCAGTCGCCGGAGAACAACCGCGCGCCGGGCAACACCTGCCTCAAGGCCTGCAACCTCCTCAAGGCCCCGGACCGCCCCTGGCAGGACGCCAGCCAGATCCACTCCAAGGGCTGCGGCGCCAACATGCGCGTCGCGCCGGTGGGGCTCGTCCCCGGCCTGAGCGACGAACAGCGCGCGGGCGCCGCCCAGTTGCAGTCCGCGCTCACCCACGGCCACCCCACCGCGCTCGCCGCCTCCGACCTCACCGCGCACGCCGTACGGCTGCTCGCCGAGGGCGCCGAGCCGACCGGTCTGGTCGGGCTGCTGCGCTCGTACGCCTACGACAACCGCACCCGCTACCACGAGCGCTGGCTCGGCGACCTGTGGAGCCGCGCCCAGGACCCGACGCCCGAGCACTTCATCGCGCGCGGCTGGGACGAGTGCCTGGCGATACTCGACCGGCTCCAGGAGGCGGTGCGCACCGTCTCGCCGGAGACCGACCCGTGCCTGGCCGTCGGCGAGGGCTGGGTCGCCGAGGAGGCCATGGCGGCCGGGCTGCTCTGCTTCCTGCTCTTCGTCGACGAGCCACTCACCGCCCTGCGCCGCGGCGCGTGCACCTCCGGCGACTCCGACTCCATCGCCTGCCTCGCGGGCGCCTTCGCGGGCGCGCACCTGGGAGCCGACGCCTGGCCGGCCGACTGGGCGGACCGCATCGAGTACCGGGGCGACCTGCTGGCCCTCGGAGCGCTCTGGGACGCTTGACCGCATGATCGACGCCCTCGACATCGACCTGGCCCCGGTGGTGGCCGAACAGCCGTACCCTCTGCTGTTCGCCACCGTCTCCGGCGCCCACCTCTACGGCTTCCCCTCCCGCGACTCCGACGTCGACCTGCGCGGCGTGCACCTGCTGCCCGCCGCCGACCTGGTCGGGCTGCGCGAGCCGGAGGAGACCAGGTCGCGGATGTGGGACCGGGACGGCGTCGAGATGGACCTGGTCACGCACGACCTGCGCAAGTTCGTACGCCTGATGCTGCGCCGCAACGGCTACGTGCTGGAGCAGCTGCTGTCGCCGCTGGTCGTGCACACCACCGAGGCGCAGCGGGAACTGGCCGGACACGCCCCAGGGGTCCTCACCGCCCACCACGCCCACCACTACCGGGGATTCGCGCAGACTCAGTGGCGCCTGTTCGAGAAGACCGGTGAGCTGAAGCCCCTCCTGTACACCTTCCGGGTGCTGCTCACCGGCGTTCACCTGATGCGCACCGGCGAGGTGCAGCCCCATCTGCCGACCCTGGTCGAGGAGGTCGACGCCGCCCCGGTGTACCTGCCCGAGCTGGTCGCCGCCAAGGCCGAGCGGGAGCACGGCGACGCGGGCGTCGACCACGCGCGCGTGCGGGCCGACGTGGAGCGGCTGCACGGCGTGCTGGACGAGGCGCAGGGCGCGTCAGTCCTCCCCGACGCCCCGACCGCGTACGACGCCCTGCACGACTTGGTCGTACGGACCCGGCTGGAGCGCTGAGGCGCGGCGGGTGCGGACCAGGAAGTCCTCCACGCGGCGCCGGTCCGGCTCCCCGGGCAGCGGGCTGCGCGCGGCGGCCTCCTCGCCCTCCCGCGCCAGACGTGTCATCCGCGCCTCCACCTCGGGCCAGGGCACCTCGCCGCGCTTCACGGCGAGCAGGGACTCCCGCGCCTCGCCGACGTCGATCGTCAGGACGCCCGTGCGCAGCAGGTCGCGGGCGGACGTCAGCAGCCGCAGCAGGTGCATCGCGTGCTTCCAGCGCGGGGCGCCGTGGGTGCGCACGTCGGCGTCCAGCTTGCGGCGCTGGCCGTGCGCGTACCGGGTGAACGTCTCGTAGGCCCGGCGGGAGAGGAACGCCTCGCGCAGGGCGAGCAGTTCGCGGCCCGTGTCGTCCACCGACTCCACGAGCGGGGAGTGCAGGCACTCCAGGATGTTCGGGTTCGCGCGCAGGGCCAGCTCGCAGAAGCGCTCCAGCTCCCAGCTGAACTGCTCCTCCCCGGGGCCCTCCACGTGCGTCGGCGGCTTCTCGAAGCGCCAGAACAGGGCGGTCGGCGCGAGGAAGACGCCCCGGCGGTCCGTGTCGCTGCCCTCCGTCGCCAGACCGAAGGCGCGCGAACCCATGACACAGGCGTAGACCGTGTGGTCGCGGACCAGGGACGCGTGACTCTCGGGGGCTTCGGGGCGCATGGCGGGAGCGTACGCGGGCCGCTCACGCCAGGCGGACCGAATTTCCCTCCACCGTGATCCGCTTCCCGGGCAGCGGCTCCGTGGCCGGACCCCGCACCACCGAGCCGTCGGCGACGGCGAACCTGCTGCCGTGGCAGGCGCAGTCGATGGTGCCGTCCCGCACGTCCGACACGACGCAGCCCTGATGGGTGCAGACCGCCGAGAACGCCTTGAACTCGCCCTGCCGCGGCTGGGTCACCACGATCTTCTCGTCGGTGAGGATCTTGCCGCCGGCGACCGGGACGTCGCCCGTCCGCACCAGCTCCTGTCCCGGCGAGGCGCCCGAGGAGTCGCCGCCCCCGCCGCAGCCCACGCAGAGCGCCGCCGCGCCCGCGCCCGTGCAGAGGAGGACCGTGCGGCGGTCCGGGATCTGGGTCATGTCGCAACTCCGGGGGAGGGAGGTCGGGGCCGCCGTCAGCGTCTCAGGAGACGGGCGCCGCGGGCCGGTACGCGGCGGGCTGACTAGGCTGGACGGACCAAGAACCGGTACACACGTCGGCAACATCAGCAACGTCGGCCACATCAGCAAGGAGCATCGCCGTGGCGGTACGAGCGGTCCGGGGCGCCGTCCAACTGGAGCGGGACGAGGCGGGGCACATGGACGAGCAGGTCGCGGCCCTGCTGACCGCCCTCATGGAGCGCAACGGCCTGACGGCCGACGACCTGATCAGCCTGTGGTTCACCGCCACCCCCGACCTGCGCAGCGACTTCCCGGCCGCCGCGGCCCGCAGCCTCGGCATCACCGACGTGCCGCTGATCTGCGCCCAGGAGCTGGACGTCGAGGGCGCCATGCCCCGCGTCGTCCGGGTCCTCGCCCACATCGAGTCGGACCGGCCCCGCGCCGGGATCGCCCACGTCTACCTCGGCGCCGCCGCGGCCCTGCGCAAGGACATCGCCCAGTGAGAACCGCCCTCGTCATCGGCACCGGCCTCATCGGCACCTCCGCCGCCCTCGCCCTCACCGAACGCGGTGTCACCGTCCACCTCGCGGACCACGACCCCGAGCAGGCCCGCACCGCCGCGGCGCTCGGCGCCGGCACCGACGAGGCCCCGGACGGGCCGGTCGACCTCGCCGTCGTCGCCGCACCGCCCGCCCTGGTGGCCGACGTGCTCGCCGACGCCATGGCCCGCGGCGTCGCCCGCGGCTACATCGACGTGGCCAGCGTCAAGGGCGGCCCCCGGCGGGAGCTGGAGGCGCGCGGGCTCGACCTCTCGGCGTACATCGGCACCCACCCCATGTCCGGCCGGGAGAAGTCCGGCCCGCTGGCCGCCACCGCAGACCTCTTCGAGGGCCGCCCCTGGGTGCTGACCCCCACCCGGGACACCGACACCGAGGTGCTGAACCTCGCCCTGGAGCTGGTCTCGCACTGCCGCGCGGTGCCCGTCGTGATGGACGCGGACGCCCACGACCGCGCCGTGGCCCTCGTCTCCCACATGCCCCACCTGGTCTCCAGCATGGTCGCCGCGCGCCTGGAGCACGCGGAGGAGGCCGCCGTACGGCTGTGCGGACAGGGCATCCGCGACGTGACCCGGATCGCCGCCTCCGACCCCCGGATGTGGATCGACATCCTCTCCGCCAACCCCGGGCCGGTCGCCGACCTGCTCACCGACGTCGCCGCCGACCTGGAGGAGACGGTACGGGCCCTGCGTGCCCTGCAGTCCACCGACGAGGACAAGCGCCGCGCGGGCGGCACCGGCATCGCCGAGGTGCTGCGGCGCGGCAACGCCGGACAGGTCCGCGTCCCCGGCAAGCACGGGTCGGCCCCGCGGTCCTACGAGACGGTGGCCGTCCTCATCGACGACCAGCCCGGTCAGCTGGCCCGCATCTTCGCGGACGCGGGACGGGCCGGGGTCAACGTGGAGGACGTACGGATCGAGCACGCGACCGGGCAGCAGGCGGGTCTGGTGCAGCTGATGGTCGAGCCGAAGGCCGCCGCCGTCCTCACGGCGGCCCTGAAGGAGCGGGGCTGGGCGATTCGCCAGTGATCGCGGGGCGCCGGACGCCTGTCGGAGGGGCCTCCTGGGCCCGGTAACCTAGGGCCTGTCTGATGATTCCCGCCTGCCCGGCGACGCCTGGCACGCACGCTCGCCGCGTCGCCGAAACGCCCGCGTGGCTCCGCCACGAGGGCGCTCCGGCGCCTTGCGATCGCACGCACCAGACGCCGCCGGGCCCGCCCTCCGGGCGGACGACGGGAATCATCAGACAGGCCCTGTGCGGGACGCGCTCGCGTCCCGCACACCACCCACCGCACCGCACCAGGAAGGTGTCCCTCGTGGAAAACGGCGCCGCCCCGACCGCCCCGGCCGTGATTGTCGCCATCGACGGCCCCTCCGGCACGGGCAAGTCGAGCACGTCGAAGGCCGTGGCCGCCCAGCTCGGCCTCAGCTACCTGGACACCGGTGCGCAGTACCGGGCGATCACGTGGTGGATGGTCAGCAACGGCATCGACACCGACGACCCGCACGCCGTCGCCGCCGCGGCCGGCAAGCCCGAGATCGTCTCCGGCACCGACCCGGCCGCTCCGGCCATCACGGTCGACGGCGTGGACGTGGCCGGACCGATCCGCACCCAGGAGGTCACCTCCAAGGTCAGCGCCGTCAGCGCCGTACCGGAGATCCGCGCCCGGATCACCGAGCTGCAGCGCACCATCGCCGCCGCCGCGCCGCTCGGCATCGTCGTCGAAGGCCGCGACATCGGCACCACCGTGCTGCCGGACGCCGACCTGAAGATCTTCCTCACCGCCTCGGCGGAGGCCCGCGCCGCCCGCCGCAGCGGCGAGCTGAAGGGTGCCGACGTCCACGCCACCCGCGAGGCCCTGATCAAGCGGGACGCGGCCGACTCCAGCCGCAAGACCTCCCCGCTGGCCAAGGCCGGCGACGCGGTCGAGGTGGACACCACCGCCCTCACCCTGGCGCAGGTCATCGAGTGCGTCGTCACCCTCGTCGAGGAGAAGCGGGCCGGGAAGTGACCGCATCCTCCGCCGCGCCCGCCCCCTCCGAGAAGGGCGCCGAGGTCGGCCGGCGCATCGGCGTCGGCCTGATGTACGGACTGTGGAAGCCGCGCGTGCTCGGCGCCTGGAGGGTGCCCGCCACCGGCCCGGTGATCTACGCCGTCAACCACGCGCACAACATCGACGGCCCGATGGTCATGGGCGTGGCACCCCGGCCGACGCACTTCCTGATCAAGAAGGAGGCGTTCGTCGGCCCGCTCGGACGCTTCCTGACCGGCATCGGCCAGCTGAAGGTGGACCGCCACTCCGCCGACCGCGCGGCCATAGGGCAGGCGCTCGGCGTGCTCGCCGACGGCGGTGTCCTCGGCATCTTCCCGGAGGGCACCCGGGGCGAGGGCGACTTCGCCTCGCTGCGCGCGGGGCTGGCCTACTTCGCGGTGCGCGGCGGCGCGCCGATCGTCCCGGTCGCGGTGCTGGGAAGCACGGACCGTCCCGGACGGTTGATAAAGGCGCTGCCCCCGCTGCGCTCGCGCGTGGACGTCGTCTTCGGCGACCCCTTCGACGCGGGCGACGGCAGCGGGCGGCGCACCCGCAAGGCCCTGGACGAGGCCACCGAACGCATCCAGAAGCAGCTCACCGCGCACCTGGAAAACGCCAGGCGCCTCACCGGGCGCTGAGTGACACTTGAGTAGTGGATCACCCGGTACAGGGGTGTTCCACCGATCACCACGATGAACGAGGTACGGACTTCATGAACGACCACATCCACCCCGAGGGCTCGGGCGGGGAGCACGACCACGGGGCGCTCGGCGACGCCGAGTACGCGCAGTTCATGGAGCTGGCCGCCGAAGAGGGCTTCGACATCGAGGAGGTCGAGGGCGCGATCGAGGAGGCCGGGCACGGCCCGCTGCCGGTCCTCGCCGTCGTCGGCCGCCCCAATGTCGGCAAGTCGACCCTGGTGAACCGCATCATCGGCCGCCGCGAGGCCGTCGTCGAGGACAAGCCGGGCGTCACCCGCGACCGCGTCACCTACGAGGCCGAGTGGGCCGGGCGCCGCTTCAAGGTCGTCGACACCGGCGGCTGGGAGCAGGACGTCCTCGGCATCGACGCCTCCGTGGCCGCGCAGGCCGAGTACGCCATCGAGGCCGCCGACGCGGTCGTCTTCGTCGTGGACGCCAAGGTGGGCGCCACCGACACCGACGAGGCGGTCGTCCGGCTGCTGCGCAAGGCCGGAAAGCCCGTCGTGCTGTGCGCCAACAAGGTCGACGGCCCCAGCGGCGAGGCCGACGCCTCCTACCTGTGGTCGCTGGGCCTCGGCGAGCCGCACCCGGTCTCCGCGCTGCACGGCCGCGGCACCGGCGACATGCTCGACAAGGTCCTGGAGGCCCTGCCCGAGGCCCCGGCCCAGACCTTCGGCACCGCGGTCGGCGGGCCGCGCCGCATCGCCCTGATCGGCCGCCCCAACGTCGGCAAGTCCTCACTGCTGAACAAGGTGGCCGGCGAGGAGCGCGTCGTCGTCAACGAACTCGCCGGCACCACCCGCGACCCGGTCGACGAGCTGATCGAGCTGGGCGGCGTCACCTGGAAGTTCGTCGACACGGCGGGCATCCGCAAGCGCGTCCACCTCCAGCAGGGCGCCGACTACTACGCCTCGCTGCGCACCGCCGCCGCCGTCGAGAAGGCGGAGGTCGCCGTCATCCTCGTCGACGCCTCCGAGTCGATCTCGGTCCAGGACCAGCGGATCGTCACCATGGCCGTCGAGGCGGGCCGCGCGATCGTCGTCGCCTACAACAAGTGGGACACCCTCGACGAGGAGCGCCGCTACTACCTGGAGCGGGAGATCGAGACGGAGCTGGGCCAGGTGGCGTGGGCGCCGCGGGTCAACGTCTCGGCGCAGACCGGCCGGCACATGGAGAAGCTGGTCCCCGCGATCGAGACCGCCCTGGCCGGCTGGGAGACCCGCGTCCCGACGGGCCGGCTCAACGCCTTCCTCGGCGAGCTGGTCGCCGCCCACCCGCACCCGGTGCGGGGCGGCAAGCAGCCGCGGATCCTCTTCGGCACCCAGGCGGGCACCAAGCCCCCGCGGTTCGTGCTCTTCGCCTCCGGCTTCATCGAGGCGGGCTACCGGCGCTTCATCGAACGCCGGCTGCGCGAGGAGTTCGGCTTCGAGGGGACGCCGATCCATATCTCGGTGCGGGTGCGCGAGAAGCGCGGCGCGAAGAAGAAGTAGCACCTGCGACTGAGGGAGAGGGCACCCGGCCGGGCGCCCTCTCCCTCAGTCGTACGGCAGTGGTCCGGTGGTCAGCTGCCGGACCGCGGGGCCGGTGGCAGCGCCGCCGGGACGTGGTGCGTGCCACCGACGCGCTGCCACACCGACTGCTGGCCGACGCGGGCGCTCTGGGCCCCCGCGCTGTAGGCGCTGTAGCCGCCTCTGCCGCGCGGGATGCTCCTGAAGGCCGTGAATCCCAGCTCCTCCTCACCGCTGCGATCGCCCGGCAGCGATCGGAAGGACCTGACGTACTCGGCGTAGAGCGCGTCGTAGATCGGCGTGGCCGAGGGGCCGCCGTGGCGGTGGAAGGCGTCGTATGCGTACACGTATGTCCAAACGACCCCGCGCAGGAAGGGATGCGGCCCAGGTGACGGCCGTCCGGCAGCCGACCGGACGGGCTCAGGTCCCGGCCAGCGGCAGCGCGGCCGCGACCAGCTGTCCGTTCGCCGCCGCCTTGTCCAGCGCGTCCCGCAGCAGGTCCTCGCGCGGCTGCCGGCCGATCGACCCGACGGGGGCGGCGAACATCAGCACCTGCTGGTGCTTGTTGGCCGCCGTACGCCAGCCCTCGGTGACCTGGAGCGGCTGGTGCGCCTGCCACCAGGCCACCGGCCGGCCGCCGTTCGTCCCGGGCTGGAGCACCGCGTGCAGCCGGCCCATCGCGAGCAGGACCGACCAGCCGTGCAGCACGGCCGGCGTGGACGCCAGCTCGGTGACCGGCATGAAGCCCTGCTCGATCAGCAGCGGCAGGAAGTCGTCACCGGCGCCGGACGTGCCGGGCCGCGCGATGGGAGCGGTCGGCTCCACCACGAGGGCCGGGTGCAGCTCCCCGGCGATCAGGATCAGCCCGCTGGTCACCCCGAGCACCGCCTGCTCGGGCGAGGCCTTCTCGGGGGCCGCGGGAGCGGGCTCGGAGCGGGCCTGGTCGGCGCTGATGGACCGCACCGCCCCCTGGAGCTGCTCTTCGGTGACCTTGACGACCTGCGAGGGCAGGCAGCCCGCGTGGGCGAACGCGAGCACGGCGGTCTCGTCCCCGATGAAGAGGACGGTGCTGGTGCGCTCCTGCTCACAGTCGCCCGGGGTGCGGCAGGACGTGCAGTCGTAGCTGCCCGGGGCGGACTCCCCGGCCAGCAGGCGGTCGGCTTCTTCGTCGCCGATCTCGGCGCGTACGTCGTCGCTGACGTCGAGCATGCGCGGCACGGGTGGCTCCCTCGGGATGCGGTGCGTGGCCGGACCGGGTGGCTCCCGGGCCGTGGTCCGGGCGGGTCCCCGGCTCATGCAAGGACAACGGGGGATCAGTGGCGGGAGTCACGCCCCATGGCCGACGGAATCGAACCAGGCGGCGCTCGCGATCGCCCGAGGGCCGCGAGCGCCGCCGCGCGCCCAAGTGGGGTGTGACAGACCGGGGTTGGGCTGCTGGAACGGGTCGGGCCGTCCGGTCCACGAGTCGACAAATCAGGAAATCAGCGAATGAACTGGGTGACCGAAAAGGAGTGCTGGCGGGCGCCCGCCCCCGTCGTGACCACATCGCAATCGGACACGGACAACCAGAAGGCAGGGTTCCGGGTCTAACCGGACGACGAGAAGCCCATGGGAGGATCCGCACCGCATGACGCCGCCGCCCCCGCCGGCCGCCCCGCTGCGCGCCGACTGCATCGGCGACTCCGCGGGCGGTCTGACCTTCGACGTCGCCGCGCGCGGAAACGCCGGAGCGCCCCTGCTCGTCCTGCGCCGCCGCGCCGCCGACGCCCTCGACGCCCCCGACGGGGCGGGAGAGACGGTCAGCCTGCCGCTGGCCCCGGCGGCGGCGGGCCGGCTGCGCGCCGCGCTGCCCAGCAGCGTGTCCCTGCCCGAGGGCCGCTGGGACGCCTACGCCCTCCTCTCCGGCGGCGAGCCGCGGCGCCTGGTGCCCGGCGTCACCGACCTGCGCTCCCTCGCCGAGCGCACCCCCAGCGGGCTGCTGGGGCACGTCGCCGTCCGCATCCCGTACGCCACCCGGCAGGGCAACCTCACGGTCCGCAGCTGGCTGCGCGCGCCGCACGCGGAGGCGGTGGAGCTGCGCCTCGCGAGCGGCGGCCTGACCGTACGCGGGCGGGTGTACGGAACCCAGCTCGTGCCCGGGGCGGACGCCGAGCTGCGCGCCCGGCCCGGCGGCGGAGCGGGCGGCGAGGACGGCGGCGGCATACGCCGGGTGCACGTCACGTCCGAGCGGACGGAGTTCGCCTTCACCGTGCCCTACGAGGGCCTGGCGCCCGGCGTCTGGGACCTGTGGCTGCGCCCCGCCGGAGCCGCCGGTCCGGTGGTGCGCCTCGCGCGGCTGCTGGACGACGTCGCGGACAAGAACCCGGTCACCTTTCCCCGCGCACGCGTGCGGACGCCCCGGGGTCCCGTGGAGGCCGGGCCCTGCTACACCCGGGACAACGACCTGTCGCTCACCGTCAGCCCGCTGGACGCCGACGCCTGACCGGGTGTCCGATGTTCGATTCGTGTAAGCGATCCGCGGGCCGTTCCGCAAGGGCGTACGTGTGTGTTCGGAAGTGTCCGGGTACGGAATGCGGGGCCCCGGCGAGGGTGCCCCGAAGTCTTTTGCGCCGGCGCCCGCCGCGCTTTGTCCGAGCGGCTGCCGCGGGACGCAGAAATAGCTCTCGACCGCTTGTGGAACGCAGGTAAAAACATCCGTCCGTGTGAACGGGTTCCAGTAAAACGCGCCTCATGATCTTGTGACAGAAATGTGACCGTAGGTACGTCCGTGGCCCGTGTTACCGGCCTGGGCTTCCCCGCTCCGGGGGCAGGGCATAGCGTGGCGGCATGGCACCGATTCCGACACCTCCCGCCGAGCCCCAGGACAGTCCGGACACCTACGTCGGCCTCGATTCCGACGCGGCCGAACGGCTGGCGCGGGAGCGGGGCTGGTCGACGGTGCGATCCCTGGCGCCGGGCACGGTCATCACGATGGAGTACCGGGTGGGCCGTCTCAACTTCGAGGTGAAGGACGGCCGGGTGTCCCGGGCCTGGAAGGGCTAGGACCCAGGGCGGCCCTGGGGCCGGTCAGCCGCCCGACAGGGGCCGTGCGGTGGGGGTTGTGTTGCGTGTGTGCCGGTCGGTGTGCGGCGGGCGGCGGCTGCCGGCCGGGGTCACCGGCGTACGGTCCGAGCGGGCCGTGTGCGGGCCCGGCGCCAGGTGTGCCGGAGCCCGGGCGGTGCGGGGCGCGGCGACCGGCTCGCGGGCCGGTGCCCCGGGCCGGCTGCCGGAGCCGGGCGGGGTGACGGGTACGGGCGGGCCGAGCGGCCGCTTCGTGGTGCTCCGGCGGTCGCGACGGGCGTACCAGCGGTCGCGCAGTCCGAGGATCCACGCCTCCGCGCGGGTGATCAGCGGCTCGAACCAGGGAAGCGCCAGCAGGATCAGCAGGCCCGCCACCCAGCCCAGGAGCACGTCGCTGAGCCAGTGCGTGCCGAGGTAGACGGTGGACATGCCCACCCCGAGCGAGGTGACCGCGGAGACCGCGGACAGCCAGCGCCGGGTCCGGTGCGTCGAGGCCAGGTAGGCGAGGATGCCCCAGGTGACGACGGCGTTCGCGGTGTGACCGCTCGGAAATATATCGCCGCCGAGCCACATCTCGTTGGCGCCGATCGTGGTCGCGTAGTGCGGTCCCAGTCGCCCCATGCCGTACTTGGCGGCGCCGACCGTGACGTTCAGCAGGAGCAGGGAGACGCCCAGCGCCAGCAGCGGACGCAGGGTGTGCTGCCGCCAGGAGCGCCAGCCGAGCCAGGCCGCGACCATCACCGCGGTGGGGCCGCGCTGGCCGAGCACCACGTAGTAGTCGACGAACGCGTGGATCTCCGGCCACTGCTGGTAGGGCCGGAAGAACATGACCTGCCAGTCGAGCCGGACCAGCCACGAGGTGATCACTACGGCCCACACGATCGCGATGTAGAACGCGAGGGTCCCGGCGAACAGCGCGATCCTGTGCCGGGACATCTCCGGCACATCCAGGAGCGCCGGTCGTTCCGGCTCCCGGTCCAGTCTCGCGAACACCCGGTCCAGACGGGTGGGCTTCCGTTCGGTACGCACCCAATCGACGTTACAGCGAGTGAGGAGTGATCCCGGCCGAATCAACGGGTTTGTGATGACGATGTGATGTGGGATTCCTCTCAGGCGGTGCCCTATTTCCGGGTAATCCGCAATCCCGTCCGGCCGTGGACTTCAATTCCTTTGATCTGTCCGGCCGGCGGTTTATCGTGCTTATGAATTCGTTCACCGAATGCTGGTGCGGAATTGTCCCGGCGGTCACCGGGCGTACCCGCTGGCCGGGCCGGGCGGGCCGGTCAGGGCGGGCCGGAGCCGTTCAGCCAGAACGCCCCGTACACCGCCGCCGCCACCGCGACACCGCACACCACCGGCGCCGACCTGGTGGTGCGCAGCCGGGCCAGGCCCACGGCCAGGGGGAACAGCAGCGGGAACGTGGGCAGCAGCAGCCGGGGCTTCGAACCGAAGTAGCTCGACGCGCACAGGGCGAGCACGGTGACGAGCCCCGCGTAGACCAGCAGCGGGAGCGGCTGGCGCTGCCGTACGCACACCACGTACAGCCAGACCAGGAGCGCGACCCCGACGATCAGCCCGACGCCCGCCAGGGCCGCCGGGAACGACGTGAACTTGGCGGCGACGAACCGGGCGAAGGCCGCGCCGCCGTCGAAACCGTTGCGCCAGCCGGCCTGCACGTCGAGATAGCCGAGCGGACCCTTGCCGGTGCGGTGGCCGACCCACAGGACGTAACCTGCCGCGCCCAGGGGCGCGAGCAGCATGCCGAGCACGCACCGCGCGCCCGGAGCGCCGCCCCCGTCGCCCGCGCCCCCCTTGCCGCCCTCGCTCCGGCTTCGCGCGAACGCGGTGATCGCGGCCGCCCACACCGCCGCCGTCACGGCGAGCCCCACCGGGCGGGTCAGGCCGGCCAGCGCGGCCAGTGTCCCGGCCGTCACCCAGCGCCCGGTCAGCACCGCGTACAGCGACCAGGCGGCCAGCGCCGTGAACAGGGACTCGCTGTAGGCCATCGACTGCACGACACCGACCGGCAGCACGGCCCACAGCAGCACCGCGCACACGCCGACGCGGCGGTCGTGGACGTGCTCCGCCACCGCGAAGATCCCCCAGGCCGCGGCGAGCGAGGCGAGCAGGGAGACGACGAACCCGGCGTCGGCGTACGACAGGGGCGTCACCGCCGCGCCGAGCCGCTCCAGCCAGGGCAGCAGCGGGAAGAACGCCAGGTTGGAGTGCACGTCGCCATTGGGCAGCCGCACCTCGTAGCCGTACCCCAGCTCGGCGACCCTCGTGTACCAGAGGGAGTCCCAGCGGGCCGTCAGCAGCGTGTACGCGCTCTTGTCGCGCGCGGCACTCCACAGGGCCAGGGCGAGCAGGCCCAGCGCGCGCACGGCCGCGTAGCCGAGGAGCGCCGGGGCGGCCCGGCGCAGGGCACAGGACGGACCCGGGGCGCCCCGGCGGGCCGCGCCGCGCGTTTCAAGATCGGTCACGGGCCCGATTATCCGTCGGCCGCGGGGGCGGGCGTCCCGCCGGGGCGGGCGGCACGGTGACCGCAGTGGCGCATGCCACACGGGTGACGCGGGATGTGTGAGACCCGACACGTGTGCGGTGCCCGGTCTCGCGTACTCTGGCGAGTCACTCGCGTTCCGTTGCACGGCCCGGAGCCCCCCGCTCCTCTCCGGCCGAGCCGCCGGGGAGTCCCCACCCCGCGGCCCGCCGGACGCGAGGGAACATCTTGGAGGTACGTACATGTCCGGGACGACCACGGCTGCCGCCACGCCACGCCGTCGGGCGGCCGGGGCCGGTGCCAACCGCTGGGTGGTCCTGGTCGTCCTCTGCGTCAGCCTGCTGCTCGTCGCCGTGGACGCGACCGTGCTGCACGTGGCGGTCCCCGCCGTCACCGAGGACCTCCGGCCCGGCGCGATCGAGCTGCTCTGGATCGTCGACGTCTACCCGCTCGTCTGCGCCTCGCTGCTGATCCTCTTCGGCACGCTGGGCGACCGGGTGGGCCGCAGACGGGTCCTGCTGCTCGGCTACGCCCTCTTCGGCGTCGCCTCCGCGCTCGCGGCCCTCGCCGACACCGCCCAGGTGCTGATCGCGGCCCGCGCGCTGCTCGGCGTCGGCGGCGCCATGATCATGCCGGCGACGCTGTCGATCCTGCGGCAGGTCTTCCCCGACCGGCGGGAGCGGGCGCTGGCCATCGGCATCTGGAGCGCCGTGGCCGCGGTCGGCGCGGCGGTCGGTCCGCTGCTCGGCGGCTTCCTCCTCGAACACTTCTGGTGGGGCTCGGTCTTCCTCGTCAACATCCCGCTGATGCTGGTCAGCCTGCCGGTGGGGCGGCTGCTGCTGCCCGAGTCGAAGGGCGACGGCCGCGGGCCCTGGGACGTGGTCGGCGCGCTGATGGCGGCGGGCGGCCTGTTCGGGGTCGTCCTGGGCGTGAAGCGGCTGGGCGGCGGGGAGCCGGTGGCGAGCCTGCTCACCGTGCTGCCGCTGGTGCTGGGCGCGGCGCTGCTGGCGGGCTTCGTGCGGCGGCAGCGGCGGCGTGCGTATCCGCTGGTCGATCTCGCGATGTTCCGGCGGCCGGCGTTCAGTACGTCGGTGGGGTGCATCGTGCTGGCCATGCTGGCGCTGGTGGGGCTCGAGCTGATCGCCGCGCAGTACCTGCAGCTGGTGCTCGGGCTGTCCCCGCTGGAGACCGGGCTGCGGCTGCTGCCGCTGACCTTCGCGGCGATGGCGGCGGGGCTCGCGGGTGCGCGGCTGCTGCGGCGTTTCGGGCCGCGGCGGATGGTGTGCGCGGGGTTCTGCCTGACGGCCTTCGCGGTGGTGCTGCTGACGGCGATGGGCCGGGCCGACAACTGCGCGCTGCTGCTGACCGGGTTCGTGCTGCTCGGCTTCGGTCTGGAGACGACGCTGTTCGGGGC
The DNA here is from genome assembly GCF_042730645.1 of Streptomyces sp. NPDC059906. Classification (NCBI taxonomy): domain Bacteria; kingdom Bacillati; phylum Actinomycetota; class Actinomycetes; order Kitasatosporales; family Streptomycetaceae; genus Streptomyces; species Streptomyces sp. NPDC059906. The sequence goes on along the minus strand of NZ_JBHWKU010000009.1, from coordinate 225,866 downwards.
GTACGAGTCGATGCTGAGCGAGGCGCCGCAGGAGCAGTCGGGGGGCGCGGCGGCGATCGGGGAGACCTCTTACCAACTGGGCGCCGGGATCGGCATCGCCCTGCTGGGCAGTGTGATGAACGCGGCGTACGCGCCCGGGCTGACGGGGGGTGTCCCGGGGGTGCCGGCGCCGGCGTCGGTGGCGGCTGGGCATTCGCTGGGGGAGGCGTACGAGGTTGCTGCGCAGCTCGGGGGGCCTGCGGGGGGTGCGTTGCGGCGGGCGGCGGGGGATGCGTTCGTGCACGGGCTGCATGTGACGTTGGTGGTGAGTGCGGGGTTGTTGTTGCTGGGGGCGGTGATGGCGTTGCGGTTGCCGCGGGTGATGCAGTGCGAGGAGGTCTCGGTGCCGGCGCCTCGGGGGGCCGTGGAGTCCCAGTCCCGCGTCTCGGTGTGACCCCACGGTCTCCCACCCACGCACCACCCGTTCACCGCCGGGAGCGGGGTGGACGTCTCCCGTGGGTGGCCAAGGAGCGCCGGCGGCCGCCGGCCGTCGTGGGTTCGGTCTCAGCGCTGGGGTATCGCTGGTCGGGGAGCGTCGGCGGGCCGTCGGCCGTCGTGGGTTTGGTCTCAGGGCTGGGGCATCGCTGGTCGGGGAGTGTTGGTGGCTGCTGGTTGTCGTGGGTTTGGTCTCAGTGTTTGGGGTATTGCTGGGCGGGGAGCGTTGGTCGTCGTGGGTGGGCTCGGTTTCAGGGCTGCGGCGTCGCGGGGTCGCGCGTAGGGCGTCGAGAACTGCCGGAACGCCTGCCTCGAGTTGGGTCCCCGCCACGACGGGCCGGCGCCGCTCTTCTCATCGTGGGTCGCCACCCGCCCCGCCCCCACCGCAAGCCGCCGACGGCGGGGCACCCCCGCGGGCGACGTTCGCCTTGTTCCCGGCGGTGAACGGGTGGTGCGTGGGTGGGAGACGGGCATGGTGGACGTGCGGAGCGCCGCATCGTAACGTCGGCAGCGACAGCCGTGACTAGCGGCGCTAGTTTTAAGAGTCCCGGAGGGTGTCCCCATGGCCGCGTCCCCGAAGTTGCCCGCGTTCGACCCCGCCGACCCCCTCGGCATCGACGACCTGCTCGAGCCGGAGGACCTCGCCGTCCGGGACACCGTGCGGAGCTGGGCCGCGGACCGCGTGCTGCCGTACGTCGCGGACTGGTACGAGAGCGGCGAGCTGCCCGGCATCCGGGAGCTCGCGCGAGAGCTCGGCTCCATCGGCGCGCTCGGGATGTCCCTGGAGGGGTACGGCTGCGCCGGTGCGTCTGCCGTCCAGTACGGGCTCGCCTGTCTGGAGCTGGAGGCGGCCGACTCCGGCATCCGCTCCCTGGTCTCCGTGCAGGGCTCCCTCGCCATGTACGCCATCCACCGCTTCGGGAGTGAGGAGCAGAAGCGGGAGTGGCTGCCGCGCATGGCCGCCGGTGAGGTCATCGGGTGCTTCGGGCTGACCGAGCCCGACCACGGGTCCGACCCGGCGAACATGCGCACCCACGCCAAGCGCGACGCCGGCGGGGACTGGGTGCTCAACGGGCGCAAGATGTGGATCACCAACGGCTCGGTGGCCGGTGTCGCCGTGGTCTGGGCGCAGACCGAGGAGGGTGTGCGCGGGTTCGCCGTGCCGACCGACAGCCCCGGGTTCTCCGCGCCCGAGATCAAGCACAAGTGGTCCCTGCGGGCCAGCGTCACCAGCGAGCTGGTGCTCGACGACGTACGGCTGCCCGCCGACGCCGTACTGCCGGAGGCGACCGGGCTGCGCGGCCCGCTCAGCTGTCTCTCGCACGCCCGTTACGGCATCGTCTGGGGCTCGATGGGCGCGGCCCGCAGCTCCTTCGAGACGGCCGTGGAGTACGCGAAGTCGCGGGAGCAGTTCGGGCGGGCCATCGGAGGCTTCCAGCTGACCCAGGCCAAGCTCGCCGACATGGCGGTCGAACTGCACAAGGGGATCCTGCTCGCCCACCACCTCGGGCGGCGCATGGACGCCGGCCGCCTGCGTCCCGAGCAGGTCAGCTTCGGCAAGCTCAACAACGTACGCGAGGCCATCGACATCTGCCGTACGGCCCGTACGATCCTCGGCGCCAACGGGATCTCCCTCGAATACCCCGTGATGCGGCACGCGACGAACCTGGAATCGGTGCTCACCTACGAGGGCACCGTCGAGATGCACCAGTTGGTGCTGGGCAAGGCGCTCACCGGACTCGACGCCTTCCGGTAGGCGGCCGGGGGTGGGGCGGGGCCGTGGTCCGCGGCCCCGCCTCAGCTCTGGTTGAAGAAACCGTCGGACCGGTGCGCGCCGGACTCGCCGCTGATGACCTGGGTGTCGGCCGGGCTCAGCAGGAACACCCGGGTGGACACCCGCTCGATCGAACCGCGCAGGCCGAAGATGAGCCCGGCCGCGAAGTCGACCACGCGCTTGGCGTCGGTGCCCTCCATGGCCGTCAGGTTCACGATGACCGGGACCCCGTCCCGGAACAGCTCACCGATGGCCCGTGCGTCCCGGAAGCTGTCCGGGGTGACCGTCGCGATGCGGCGGCCCTTCTCCTCGGCCACGTCCGAGGCCACCTTGACCCGCGGGTCCGTGACCCAGGCGTCCCCGGGCTCGGTGCCCTCGGAGTAGTCGTCGTCGTAGTAACGCTCGTCATCGTTGTTGTCGTCGACGAGGCCGAGCCACGCACTCGCCTTGCGTACCGATCCCATGGACGCCTCCTCTCACAGCTGTCTTTCGTGCTTCCGCATCCCTATGGTCATCCATGATGCGGACGTCGCGCCAAGTGGATAGACGCCGCGCGGGGGGTTTGTGACGGTACTGGTGCACAGCGGATACGTCGAGAGTCCTTGTGTCCCAAGGGTCGTTTCCCAAACGGCTGCTGACTGTGAGTGAAATATGATTCTTCGCGGCACACGGGTGAGGACGGGTGCGTACGGGTGATGGCGGCGGTCGGTACGATGCCGCAGCTCAGCGTCGTACCAACCACGGGGGAGCGTCGTGTTCGGAATCGTCAGGCCGTGCAGGCACCGGCTCGGAGAGAGCCTCACGAGCCAGTGGATGGCTCATTTGTGCGGGTTGTGCCTCGCGCTGCGCAAGGACCACGGACAGTTCGCGCGGATCGTGACGAACTATGACGGGCTGCTCATATCGGTTTTGACGGAGGCTCAGGCCGAGCGCGGCGGTGCGGGCGCCGGGCGGCGCACCGCAGGGCCCTGCCCGCTGCGCGGGATGCGCACCGCCTCCGTCGCGCACGGCGAGGGGGCCCGGCTCGCGGCGGCCGTCTCCCTGGTGCTGGCCTCGGCCAAGGTGCGCGACCACGTCGCCGACCGGGACGGCCTGCTGGCCCGCCGTCCGGTGGCGCTCGCCGCCCGCCGGATCGCCACCGGCTGGGACGCGGCCGGGGCGCGCGGCGGCAGCGCCGTCGGCTTCGACACCGCCGTACTGGTCGACGCCGTGGACCGGCAGGGCGGCATCGAGGCGCTCGCGGGGCCCGGCACGCCCCTGCTCACCGTCACCGAGCCGACCGAGACCGCGACCGCCGCCGCCTTCGCGCACACCGCGCACCTCGCCGGACGGCCGCACAACGCCGTGCCGCTCGCCGAGGCCGGGCGGCTCTTCGGCCGGCTCGCCCACCTCCTGGACGCCGTGGAGGACCGGGAGGCCGACGCCGCGTCCGGCGCCTGGAACCCGCTCACCGCCACCGGGACGCCGCTCACCGAGGCCCGGCGGCTCGCCGACGACGCCGTGCACGGGGTGCGGCTGGCCCTGCGGGAGGCCGAGTTCACCGACCGGCGGCTGGTGCACCGGCTGCTCGCGCACGAGCTGGGCAGTTCCGTGGACCGCGCGTTCGGCACCGTCTCGTGCGCCCACGGCAGCCATCCGTACGCCCCTCCCGGCGCGCCGGGCACCCCGGGTGCTCCCGGCGGCCCCGGCGGGCCGACGCCCCCGGAGCCGCCGCGCCGCGACCGGCGCGGGCTGCTCGCCGGCTGTGCCGTGTGGCTCGGGCTGGCCTGCACGTGCCAGATGTGCTGCGGCACCTTCAACGACCCCTGGAGCGGGCAGCGCAGGGAAGGGCTCTGCTCCCAGTGCGACTGCGGCAACTGCTGCGACTGCTGCGACTGCTGCAGCAACTGCTGCGGCGACGACGGGTGCGCCTGCGGCTGCGACGGGTGCGACTGCGGTTGCAGCTGCTGAGGCACCGTCAGCCCGTCAGCCCGTCAGCCCGTCAGCCCGTCAGTCCCTCAGTCCCTCAGTCCGTCAGCTCCGGCGGTGAGATCTCGGACTCCGCTATCGCCGACTCGGTCGTGCCCCACTTCTTCAGGATGCGGGCGTACGTCCCGTCGGTGATCAGCCCGTTCACCGCGGCCCGGAGGGCGGGCGCCAGGCCGGAGCCCTTCTTGAGCGCGAAGCCGACGTCCAGGCGGTGGAACTCGTTGAGGAACTTCAGGCCCTGCTGGTGGGCGACGGCGTAGCGCAGGCCGTTGACGGTCGACATCACGACATCGCTGCGCCCCTGCTGGAGCGAGGACCACAACGCGCCGGGCTCGCTGTACGTCTGCACCGTGTACGTCTTGTCGCCCGCGTCCGCGCACAGGTGCCGGCTCTCCTCCAGCGTCGCCTCGAAGGTGGTGCCCGCGCCGGTCGCCACCTTCCGCCCGCACAGCTGCCTCAGGTCGGTGACCTCGGACAACTCGCTGTCCTCGCGGGCGGCGAAGCCCTGGCCGTCGTTGATGTACGTGACGAAGTCGATGGTCCCGCGCCGTTCCTCGGTCACCCCGAAGTTCGCGGCGCCGATGTCGTACTTGCCGCTGTCCAGGGCCGGCAGGATCGCCTCGAAGGAGGCCTGCTCGGTGGTGAGGCCGATGTCGAGCGCCTGGGCGACCGCGTGCGCGAAGTCGACGTCCTGGCCGGTCAGCGTCTTGCCGTCGGACAGGTAGGTGGTGCCCGGCGGCAGCAGCCGCACCGCGTCCGCGTTCCGCCGGACCCCGGAGACGACGTCCGTGGTGGGGACCGCGTCGGAGCCGGCCGCCGCGCCCGCGACGTCCGCGGCGGGATCACCGGAGCCGCACGCCGTGAGCAGCAGGGCGGCCGAGGTGATCAGGGCGAAAGGGAGGAAGAGTCGTTTCCGGGCACGCGTGGGCGTACGCATCGTCAGTGGTCTCCTGAGAGCGAAGGCATGGGGCGGCGCGAGGGGAGGGGTGTGCGTGCGCGTGTGAAGGCGGGTCGACGGCAGGTCGAACCAGGGAGGGCCCCGACGGGATCAGCTGATCAGGGCAGGCAGGGGGGTCGGCTCAACAGGAACAGGACCACACTCGACCGAAGTCGATGTGGGAGCGCGTGACCAGCCACTGCTGTGGATGCATGGGCCAAGTGGAACAGGCATCCGCTTCCGCGTCAACGAACCGAGACGTGCGGCTCACAGTGTGGACAGCCTTGACAGTGGACGGAAACAGCCCCGTACTCTCGGCGGACGGCCGTGCTGAGGGGCTCGACCGTGTGAAGGCACCACCCACCGTGTCCGACTGACTCGATGTCACGGAGCCTTCGCATGTCCTCCGACACCCTCGCCAAGTCCGCCGCCCCACCGGACACCCCGGACGGGACGGACCTCCCGCGGATCGTCCCGCAACGCCACCCCGGCCAGTGGACGGCCGCCGCGATCGTCCTCGTCCTCCTCGCTCTCGCCGTCAACTCCGTGCTGCGCAACGACGCGTTCCAGTGGGACGTCGTCGCGGACCGGTTCACCTCCGACGCCGTCCTGCGCGGCCTGTGGCTCACCCTCTGGCTCACCGCCGTCGTCATGGTCCTCGGCTTCGCGCTGGGCACCCTGCTCGCCGCGTTCCGGCTCTCCGCCAACCCCGTCCTGCGCGCCGTGAGCCGGGGCTACGTGTGGCTCTTCCGGTCGATACCGATCCTGGTGCAGCTGTTGCTGTGGTTCAACATCGGCGCCCTGTACCCCCAGGTCCTCGGCGTGAAGACGGTCGACCTGCTCGGCCCGGTCACCGTGGCGATCATCGGCCTGACGCTCCACGAGGCCGCGTACGCCGCCGAGGTGGTGCGCGGCGGCATCCTCTCCGTGGACCGCGGCCAGGTCGAGGCCGCGCAGGCGCTCGGCCTGAGCCGGGCGCGGCGGTGGCGGCGGATCGTCCTGCCGCAGGCCATGCGCTCCATCGTGCCACCGGCCGGGAACATGCTGATCGGCACCCTCAAGGGCACCTCCATCGTCAGCGTCATCGCCGTACAGGACCTGCTCTACTCGGTGCAGCTCGTCTACCACCGCACCTACCAGGTCATCCCGCTGCTGATGGTGGCCACCGTCTGGTACACCGTCGTCACCTCGCTGCTCGGCATCGGCCAGTACTACGTCGAGAAGCACTACGCCCGCGGCACGGAGCGCTCCCGATGACCCGCCCCGCGCCGGGCCCCCGCGCCTCGCTGGTCGTGGTCGGCGCCGGACCGCGCGGCACCGGACTGCTGGAGCGCATCGCCGCCAACGCACCCGGGCTGTACGACGGCCGCGGCCTCGACATCCACCTCGTGGACCCGCACCCGCCGGGCGCCGGACGCGTCTGGCGCACCCGGCAGTCGCCGCTGCTGTGGATGAACTCGCACGCCCAGGACGTCACCATGTTCACCGACGACACGGTCGAGATGGCCGGTCCCGTGCGGCCGGGGCCGACCCTGCACGAATGGGCGGCCCTCAACGGCCGCACCTTCGCCGACCGGCGGACCCAGGGCACGTATCTGCGCTGGGTGTACCGGCGCGCCGTGGCGGGGCTGCCCCCGGACACCGTCGTGCACCACCACGCGCGCCGCGCCGTACGGGTGGAGGGTGCGCGCGAGGAACGCCAGCGGGTGTGGCTGGAGGGCCGCGGCACCCCGCTCTCCGCCGACCTGGTCGTCCTCACCCTCGGCCACCTCGACGCCGACCCCGACCGTGAGCAGCGGGAGCTGTCGGCGTACGCCCGTGCGCACGGCCTGGTCCACCTCCCGCCGGACTTCACCGCCGACAGCGACCTGTCCGTGCTGCGCCCCGGCGAGCCGGTCCTCGTGCGCGGACTCGGGCTGGCCTTCGTGGACCTGATGGTGCTGCTCACCGAGGGCAGGGGCGGACGGTACGACGGGGACACCTACCTGCCCTCCGGACGCGAACCGGTGCTGTACGCCGGCTCGCGGCGCGGGGTGCCGTACCACGCGAAGATCGGCTACGACTGGACCGGGGACCGGCCGCCGCTGCCGAGGTTCTTCGGGCCCGCCGAGACCGAGGCGCTGCTCGCCCGGCCGGACGGCTTCGACTTCCGGCGCGACGTGTGGCCGCTGGTCGAGAAGGAACTGGGCTTCGCCCACTACCACCGCCTCTTCACGGCCCATCCGGAACGGGTGCGCACCGACCGGGCCGGCTTCGAGACGCGGTACGCCGCCGCCGGCCGGGACGAGCGGGCGGCCCTCGTCGCCGCCGCGGTGCCCGACCCCGCCGACCGGCTCGACCTCGCCGCCCTCGACCGCCCCCTGCACGCCGTGCGATACGGCTCGGACGCGGAGCTCCAGGCGGGGCTGCGCCAGTACGTCGAGGCCGACCTGCGCCGCCGGCACGACCCGGCGCACAGCCCGGACCTCGCGGTCTTCCTCGCCCTGCTCTCCGTGTACGGACAGCTCGTCCGGCTCGGCGACGTCGGCGGCCGGTGGCACGGCTTCTTCAGCCTCCTCGCCTCGGGTCCGCCCGGGCCGCGGCTGCGGCAACTGCTCGCCCTGTCCCGGGCCGGCGTCGTCCGCTTCCTGGGCGCCGGGACGACGGTCACCGTCCAGGACGGAGTGTTCCGGGCGACGAGCGCCACCGTGCCGGGCGCCGCCGTCGAAGCCCGGGCGCTGGTCGAGGCGCGGCTGCCGCACCCCACCGTCGAACGCGCCCGCGATCCGCTGCTGCGGGCGCTGTACGCCGACGGCGCCGGTGCGACCCCGGACGGACTGCTGACCGTGGACCGCACCGACGGACGCGTGCTGGACCGGGACGGGCGACCGCATCCCCGCCGGTTCGCGCTCGGCCCGCACACCGACGCGCGCGGCTCGGGCGCGTTCACCCGGCCCCGCACCGGCGGCGTGGCCTTCCGGCAGAACGATGCCACCGCGCGGGCCGTACTGACCTTCCTGCGGACGCCCGAGGGCCCCGCGGCACCGCACCGTCCCCTGATCGAGGAGTCCGCGCGATGAGTATCACCGGTGACCCGGACGTCATGGTCGACATCAGATCCGTGCACAAGAGCTTCGGCCCGCTTCAGGTGCTCAGGGGCATCGACCTCACCGTGCGCACCGGCGAGGTGACCGTGGTCCTCGGCCCCTCCGGCTCCGGCAAGTCGACGCTGCTGCGCACCGTCAACCACCTGGAGAAGGTGGACCGGGGCGTGATCAGCGTGGACGGCGACCTCATCGGCTACCGGCGAAGCGGCGACCGGCTGCGCGAGCTGCCCGAGCGCGAGGTCCTGAGACAGCGCACGCGGATCGGTTTCGTCTTCCAGAACTTCCACCTCTTCCCGCACCTGACCGTGCTGGAGAACATCACCGAGGCCCCGGTCTCCGCGCTGAAACGCCCGCGCCACGAGGCCGTCGAGGCGGCCCGGCGGCTCCTGGAGCGGGTGGGGCTCGCGGACAGGGCCGAGGCCTTCCCGCGGCAGCTCTCCGGCGGACAGCAGCAGCGAGTGGCCATCGCGCGGGCGCTCGCCCTGGAGCCGAGGCTGCTCCTGTTCGACGAGCCGACGTCCGCACTCGACCCCGAACTGGTCGGCGAGGTGCTCGACGTCATCAAGGGCCTGGCCCGCCAGGGCACCACCATGATCGTCGTCACCCACGAGATCGGCTTCGCCCGCGAGGCCGCCGACACGGTGGTCTTCATGGACGACGGACGCATCGTCGAACAGGGCCCGCCCGGCGACGTACTGGACCGCCCGCGGCACGAGCGCACGCGGGCCTTCCTCTCCAAGGTCCTGTGACGACAGGGCTGTCGGCACGGACAGAAAGGGATGACCCCGCATGACCTCCTCCCACGGCAGGCGGCGGCTGCACCTGGCCACCGCACTGGACCGGCGGTCGGTGCACGACGCCGACGCGTACGTGTCGGCCGCCCGGCTCGCCGAACGCGGTGCGCTCGACTTCGTGACCCTGGACGACGGCCTCGCCCGCCCCGGTCCCGACGCGCTCGCCGTCCTGTCCCGGCTGGCGCCCGCCACGCGGCGTGTCGGCCTGGTCCCCACCGTCACCACCACCCACACCGAGCCCTTCCACGTCCAGGCGGCCGTGGCGACCCTGGACTGGGTCAGCCGCGGCCGGGCCGGCTGGCGGATCGAGGTGTCCACCACCGAGGGCGAGGCCCGCCTCTTCGGCCGCCGCCACGCCGCCTCCGCCGACGCGCTCTGGCAGGAGGCCGGCGAGGTCGCCGACGTGGCGGCGCGGCTGTGGGACAGCTGGGAGGACGACGCCGAGATCCGGGACGCGGCCACCGGCCGCTTCGTCGACCGGGACAAGCTCCACCACGTCGACTTCACCGGCTCAGCCTTCTCCGTCAAGGGCCCCTCGATCGTGCCGCGACCCCCGCAGGGGCACCCCGTGCGCGTGGTCGACGCCACCGACCGGGCCGCACGGGCGGTCGCCGCCCGGTACGCCGACGTGGCCCTCGTGCGCACCGCGCTCCCCGCCCGGGCCGCCGCCGCGCGGGCCGAACTGCGGGCACTTGCCGAGGCGCACGGCCGCGACCCGGACGAGCTGCGGGTCCTCGCCGCCCTGGACGTCGACCTCGGCGACGGCGAGTACGCGGCCGAACCGGGGCACGGCGGCGGCGGCCCCCGCGCCACGCCGCACGGCCCGCTATATCGCGGCGGCCCCGTCGACCTGGCCGAACTGATCGTCTCCTGGCACCGGGACGGCACCGTCGACGCCTTCCACCTCACCCCCGTCGAGCCGCGCCGGGACCTGGAACGCCTCGTCAACGGCACGGTGTCCCTGCTCCAGCACCGGGGCCTGTTCCGCACCTTCTACCCGGGCAGCACGCTCCGGGACCACCTGGGCCTGACCCGGCCCGCCAACCAGTACACCGTCGCGCAGGGAGCGTCATGACCGGACCGAAACCGAGGCAGCCGGCACCGAGGCAGCCGGCACCGAGGCAGCCGAAGCCGATGCACCTCGCCGCGCACTTCCCGGGGGTCAACAACACCACCGTCTGGGCCGATCCGCGCTCGGGCTCGCAGATCGACTTCGCCTCCTTCGAACACCTCGCCCGCACCGCCGAACGCGGCCTGTTCGACTTCTTCTTCCTCGCCGAGGGACTGCGGCTGCGCGAGCACAAGGGCCGCATCCACGACCTGGACGTGGTCGGCCGCCCCGAGTCCCTGACCGTGCTGAACGCGCTCGCCGCCGTCACCGGCCGCCTCGGCCTCGCCGCCACGGTCAACGCCACCTTCAACGAGCCCTACGAACTCGCCCGCCGGCTCGCCACCCTGGACCACCTCAGCGGCGGCCGGGCGGCCTGGAACGTGGTGACCTCCTCCGACGCCTTCACCGGCGAGAACTTCCGGCGCGGCGGCTACCTGGACCGGGCCGAGCGGTACACCCGCGCCGCCGAGTTCGTGGCCACGGCACGGGAGCTGTGGGACTCCTGGGCCCCGGACGGCACCCCCGCCCCTTCGCCCACCACGGGCGGCACTTCGACATCGCGGGCGAGTTCACCCTGCCCCGCTCCCCGCAGGGGCACCCGGTGGTGATCCAGGCGGGCGACTCCGACGAGGGCCGGGAGTTCGCCGCCTCGTCGGCGGACGTGATCTTCACCCGGCACGGCACCCTGGACGCGGGCCGTGCCTTCTACGCCGACGTCAAACGCCGCCTGGCGAGGTACGGCCGCAGCCCCGGCGACCTCAAGATCATGCCCGGCGTCACCGTCGTCCTCGGGGACACCGCCGCCGAGGCGCGGGAGCGGGCCGAGGAGATCCGGTGGCGGCAGGTCTCCCCGCAGACGGCGCTGCTCACGCTGGAGCAGATCTGGGGCGTCGACCTGTCCGCGTACGACCCCGACGGGCCGCTGCCCGACGTCGACCCGGTGGCCGACCCGCGGCTCAGCCAGGGGCGGACCCGGCAGGGCGACAGCGTCGCGACCGCCGAGAAGTGGCGGGCGCTGGCGCAGGAGCGGGGACTGTCCATCCGGCAGACCGTGATCGAGGCGGGCGCCCGGCAGTCCTTCGTCGGCACGCCCGGGCAGGTCGCCGCCGAACTGACCGAGTTCGTGGGGCGGGACGCCGCCGACGGCTTCATCCTCGTACCGCATCTGACCCCGGGCGGGCTGGACGAGTTCGTGGACCGGGTGGTCCCGTTGCTGCAGGAGCGCGGCGCGTTCCGTACCGCGTACGAGGGCGCCACCCTGCGTTCCCACCTCGGTCTGTCCGACCCGGTGTGGAAGGCTTGAGCCATGACGAAGGGCTCACCAGGCGACACACCGGACAAGGCATCCGACCGCGCACCCGGCGACGCGCCCGACGCGTCCGACGCCTCCGACGCGCCCGACGCCTCCGACGCGTGGAAGCGGTGGCACGAGCAGCGCGTCAGCACGGTCTCGGCGCCCTACGGGCCGCTCGCGCTGACCGGCACGCACTGGCTGGAGGATCATCCGGACGGGCAACTTCCGGACATCCCCGGCCGGTGGACGACGGACGGCGACGCGGTGCTGCTGACGGCCGGCCGCGCGGACGGGCTCACCGTGGACGGGCGGCTCCTGGACGGCGAGGCACGGCTCACGGCCGACCGGGGACCGGTGGAGGCCGCCCGGGTGGCCCGCGGCGAGCGGCGGCTGGTCGTGCTGGTCCGCGAGGGGCTGTGGGGCGTCCGTGACTTCGACCCGGCCGCCCCCGCACGGCGGGCGTTCCGCGGCATCGCGGCCACGCCGTACGACCCGCGCTGGTCGGTCCCGGGCCGTTTCACCCCGTACGGCACGGGGCGGCGCAGCGTGCGGGTGCCGAACGCGGACGGCCGGGAGCGCGGGCTGGCGCTCGGCGGGGAGCTGGCCTTCGAGCTGGACGGACGGGGGCACACCCTCCAGGTGGGCGTCGAGGACGACGGCTCCCTGTGGGCCGTCTTCGCCGACGCCACCAGCGGGAGCACCAGTTACCGCTTCCGGTTCCTGCGCCCGGCCGCACCGGACGCCGAGGGGCGTACGACGGTCGACCTCAACCGTGCGCTGCTGCCGCCGTGCGCGTTCGCCGACCACTTCGTCTGTCCCTTCCCGCCGCCGGGGAACACCCTGGGGGCCCGCGTCGAGGCGGGGGAGCGCGAACTGCGCTGAGGCCTACAGGGGTTGGTAAAGGTCGTTCAAAGCTTGACGGCCGAAAGGCGCTCTTGCGCCGACCGGACGTTCGGCCGAATACTCCACCTCAGCGCTTGTCAGGGGCACGACGTATTCGGAACCCGGAGGTCTGTCCCCTGGCTGCGCCTCACGGGCCCCCACCCCCACGAGCGGGGCCCCCGACTTCCCCTGTGGAGGAACGAAAAGTGAGGATCAAGCGCACCACCCCCCGCAGCGGCATCACGAGACGGACTCGGCTGATCGCCGTGTCCACCGGCCTCGTGGCCGCGGCCGCCGTCGCGATCCCCAGCGCGAACGCGGCACCCACCCCGGCCACCTTCAGCGCCGCCGAGCTGAGCAGCGCCGGCAGCGCGGTACTCCAGGCCGACGTCCCGGGCACCGCCTGGGCCGTCGACAGCAAGTCCGGCCGGGTGCTGCTCACCGTCGACAGCACCGTCTCCCAGGCCGAGATAGCGAAGATCAAGGAGCAGGCCGGCGACAAGGCCGGCGCGCTCACGATCAAGCGCACCCCCGGCACGTTCAGCAAGCTCATCCAGGGCGGCGACGCCATCTACGCGAGCAGCTGGCGCTGCTCCCTCGGCTTCAACGTCCGCACCAGCAGCGGCGCCGAGTACTTCCTGACCGCCGGTCACTGCACCGACGGCGCCGGCGCCTGGCGGGCCAGCTCCGGAGGCACCGTCATCGGACAGACGGCGGGCTCCAGCTTCCCGGGCAACGACTACGGCATCGTGCGGTACACCGGGTCCGTCTCCCGGCCCGGCACCGCCAACGGCGTGGACATCACCCGCGCCGCCACCCCGAGCGTGGGTACCACCGTCATCCGCGACGGTTCCACCACCGGCACCCACAGCGGTCGGGTCACCGCCCTGAACGCCACCGTCAACTACGGCGGCGGCGACGTCGTCGGCGGGCTGATCCAGACCACGGTCTGCGCCGAGCCCGGCGACTCCGGCGGCTCGCTCTACGGCAGCAACGGCACCGCGTACGGTCTGACCTCCGGCGGCAGCGGCAACTGCTCCTCCGGCGGTACGACGTTCTTCCAGCCGGTGACGGAGGCCCTGAGCGCCTACGGCGTCAGCGTCTACTAGTCGGCCATCGAGCGCGGCCGGCAGCGCGACGAGCGAGCCCCCGCACACCGCGGCGACGGTGTGCGGGGGCTCAGCCCGTGCCGCCGGGGAGGACGATCGCGTTCTCGTAGGCGAACACCACGGCCTGGGCGCGGTCCCGCAGCTGGAGCTTGGCGAACATGCTGCCGACGTGGCTCTTCACCGTCGCCTCGGTCACGACCAGGCGCGCGGCGATCTCCGGGTTCGACAGGCCCCTGGCCACCAGGAGGAGGATCTCCCGTTCCCTCGGGGTCAGACCGGCCAGCACCGCCTCCCGCGGCCGGACCGGTGCGGCGCGGGTGGCGTAGTCCTCGATCAGCCTGCGGGTGATCGACGGCGACAGCAGGGCCTCACCGGCGTGGACGACGCGGATCGCCTCCAGCAGACGGGCGCGCGAGGCGTCCTTCAGCAGGAAAGCCGACGCGCCCGCCCGCAGTGCGCCGAAGACGTACTCGTCCAGGTCGTAGGTGGTGAGGATCAGCACCCGGGGCGGGTCGTCGGAGGCGGTCAGCCGGGAGGTGGCCTCGACACCGTCCATGCGGGGCATGCGGATGTCCATCAGGACCACGTCGGGACGCAGCGCGGCGGCCCGGTCGAGCGCCTCGTCGCCGTCGGCGGCCTCGCCGACGACCTCCAGGTCGTTCTGGGTCTGCAGGAACAGCCGGAAGCCGGTACGGATCAGCTCCTGGTCGTCGACGATCAGCAGACGGATGGTCATGCCGCACCCCCGGCGTCGCCGACCGGCAGCCGGGCGGTCACCACGAAACCGCCGGCGGTGCGGCGGGCGTCCAGGCTGCCGCCCGTCACCGCCGCGCGTTCCCGCATCCCGCGGATGCCGTGCCCGGCGCCCGACGGGGCCGGACCGCCTCCGCCTCCGCCTCCGTCTTTGTCTTCGCCCCCACCGCCGGCTCCGCCGCCGTCGTCCTCGACCGTGACGTCCAACCGCGTCCGGCCGTAGTGGAGCGTCACCGTGACCCGGGTGGGGTCGGTGTGTTTGAGCACGTTGGTCAGTGCCTCCTCGACGATTCGGTAGGCCGACAGTTCGAGGCCGCCGGCCAGCGGCCGGGCCTCGCCGGTGGACTCCAGCCGTACGGGCATCCCGGCGGTCCGGTATCCGGAAACCAGCTCGGGGAGCTGGCCGAGCGAGGGCTGCGGCCGCCACTGCGCGTCGTTGTCCGGCGTGCGCAGCAGGCCGAGGATCCGGCGGAGTTCGGCCAGGCTCTGCTCCGCGTTGACCTCGACCCGTTCCAGGGTCTCGGCCGCGACCCCGGGATCGGTCGGCAGGACGTCCCGGGCGCCGCGCACACCGATCAGCATGACGGTGACCGAGTGGGCGACGATGTCGTGCAGTTCGCGGGCGATGGAGGTGCGTTCCCGCTGCGCCGCGATCTGGTCGAGCTGCTCGCGCTCGCGTTCCAGGGTAGCCGCGCGGTCCTCCAGCGCCCGGGTGTAGCGCCGCCGGGTCTGGAGGTACGAGCCGAGCGCCCAGGCGCCGATCGGGACGGGCAGCGAGGTGATGCTCGCCAGCAGCAGGAACAGCGCCGTCGGCACGAGCGCCGCCACCGACACCCTCCGGTCCCGCAGGTCGGCGAGCGAGGCGAGGGCGACCACGACGGGCGCCCCGCCCGGCGAGTAGCCCAGCCATGCGAGCACCGCGGCGCCCGCACAGGCCGCGACGAGCACGGTCAGGGGGGCGCGCCGGCGGAGGAGCAGAGCGGAGCCGGTCAGCACCGTCACCACGACCGGGATCACGCCGACCGGGATCGCGTCGGCCGGGATCACGACGACCGGGGTACCGCCGTCGAAGAGCTGCCCGATCTCCACTCCGGTCGTGATCACCGCCAGCACGAGGTCGAACAGCGCCGAGCGGCGCGCGACCAGCAGGTCGTACGCCGCCCGGGCCCGCCGGAAGAGCACGTTCACGCCAGATCGCGCCGTCGCTCGACGAGGACCGCGACCAGCGTGACCGCGGCCGTCCAGGCGGCCAGTACCCATCCGGCCGAGACCACCGACAGCGTCGTGTGGTGCGTCATCCGGCTCAGGATCCCGGCCGCGCCGAACGGCGTGAGGTTGACGCCCGCTTCCCAGACGCCGGACAGCAGCGGGACCACGGCGAAGTTCACCACCAGCAGGACGACCACTCCCAGGACCGGGCTGCGGATCAGGGCGCCGAGGGCGGCACCCAGGATCGTGGACAGGACGAACGCCACCAGGTTGCCCGCCACGACGGCACCGACGTCTCCCGGGGTGAGATCGGGACCCGGCTGGTCACTCAGCAGCGGCAGCGCGAGCCCGACCGACACCGTGGTCGTCAGCGCGCCGAGCAGGAGCCCGGTCAGCGCGTAAGCGGCAATTCTCGCCGACAGCACGGCCCCGCGGCCACGGCGGCCCACCAGTGCCGCCGGCGCGGCCGTCCGGTGCCGGTACTCACCGGCCGCGCCGACCAGCCCCCAGAGCAGGAGCAGGACCGGCATCGCCGACAGGGCCTCCTCCTTCTCGGGCACCTCGTCCAGCGTGCCCGACCACGCCGCGACCACAAGGGCGTTGAGAGCGGCGAACGCGGCCGCGCCCACCGCGAAGCCCAGGACGGTCCGGGTGGTCACGGTCTTGATCAGTTCGCCGCGCAGCAGATGACTCACCGGTCCGCCCCTCCCGTGAGGCCGAAGAACGCGTCCTCCAGCGACGCGGTCCGCTCGGTGATCTCCTCCAGCAGGACACCGTCGCGGTGGGCCAGCCGCGCCACCTCCGCGACGTCGAGCCCCTCGACCAGCAGCCCGCCTCCGTCGTCGGCCTTCGTGCGGCCCCCGGCCGCGGTCACCAGCTCCGACAGGCGCTCGGCCTCGGCGGTGCGCACCGCGACCACGCTTTCCCCGGACCGTTCGAGGTCCCGGATCGCGCCTTCGTGGACCAGCCGTCCCCGGTTGATCACGACCACGTCGTCGACGGTCTGGGCCGCCTCGCCCAGCATGTGGCTGGACAGCAGGACCGTGCCCCCCTTCGCGGCCCGCTCCCGCAACAGCGTGCGCAACCAGCGGATGCCCTGCGGGTCCAGGCCGTTCACCGGCTCGTCCAGCACCAGGATCTCCGGATCGCCCAGGAGCGCCGCGGCGAGCCCGAGCCGCTGCCGCATGCCCATCGAGTACTTCCCGACCCGGCCCCGGGCCGCCTCCGCCAGGCCGACGAGTTCCAGCACCTCACCGACCCGGCGGCGGGGCAGTCCGGCCAGTGCGGCCAGCGAGCGCAGGTGCGCCCCGCCGGTGCGGCCGGGATGGGCCCCGCAGGGCTCGATGTGCACGCCGAGCAGCCGGGCGTCGGGCCTGAGGGCGGCGACCGGCGTGCCCCGTACGAACGCCCGGCCCGCCGTCGGCCGCGCCAGTCCGACGACCGCTTTGAGGGCGGTGGTCTTCCCCGCCCCGTTCGGGCCGAAGAACCCCGTCACCCTCCCGGTTCCGACTGTGAACGACAGGTCGTCGACCGCCGTCCTGCGGCCGTAACGCTTGGTCAGCCCCTCGACCCTGATGGCCGCCGGGTCCCCGGCGCCTCGTGAAGAAGTCATGCCCGAAAGCCTCCGGCGTGCCGATCTCCCCGTCTTCCACCCAGGGTCGAAACCCGGACTCCCACCAGAGGGGGAGACCGCTGCCGCCTCCTGCGCGCTCGCGAGAAAGAGGTGAAGGCCGTGTGACCACGCTGGAGTTGTCGTGCGCACGTCCTGGAGTCGACCTTGTGTGCGGCCTGTGGAATCGGAAGAGTTAACGCTCGTCAACCAGCCTTCCGGTCCGCGAGGTCCCCACAACCTCCGGGCCGACCCCCCACAGGAGGACGTGAGTTGAAGCACCGACGCATACCCAGGCGGCGGGTCGCCGTGGTAGGTGCGGGAATCACCGCACTGGTCGCGGCCGGAGTCACCTTCCAGACTGCGAACGCCAGCGAGGCCCCCGAGACCGCCGCGCCCCAGACCCTGTCGGTCACGGCGGCCGGAAAGCTCGCCTCGACGCTGCTCGGCGACCTCGGCGCCGACGCGGCGGGCACGTACTACGACGCGCAGGCCAAGAGCCTCGTCGTCAACGTGCTCGACCAGAGCGCCGCGCAGACCGTGGAGGAGGCCGGCGCCAAGGCCAGAGTCGTCGAGAACTCGCTCGCCGACCTGAAGAGCGCGCGCACCGCCCTCACGAAGGACGCGACGATCCCGGGCACGTCCTGGGCGACCGACCCGACCACCAACAAGGTCGTCGTCACCGCCGACCGCACGGTCTCCGGGGCCGAACTGGCCAAGCTGACCAAGGTGGTCGACGGACTGGGCGCCAAGGCCGAGCTCAAGCGGACCAAGGGCGAGTACAAGCCCTTCGTCGCGGGCGGCGACGCCATCACCGGAGGCGGCGGGCGCTGCTCGCTCGGCTTCAACGTGACCAAGGGCGGCGAGCCGTACTTCATCACCGCCGGCCACTGCACCGAGTCCATCTCGACCTGGTCGGACTCCTCCGGGAACGTCATCGGCGAGAACGAGGCGTCCAGCTTCCCGGACAACGACTACGGCCTGGTCAAGTACACCGCCGAGGTGGACCACCCGAGCGAGGTGAACCTCTACGACGGCTCCTCGCAGGCCATCTCGGGCGCCGCAGACGCCACCGTCGGCATGCAGGTGACCCGCAGCGGTTCCACCACCCAGGTGCACGACGGGACGGTGACCGGCCTGGACGCCACCGTGAACTACGGCAACGGCGACATCGTCAACGGCCTGATCCAGACCGACGTCTGCGCCGAGCCCGGCGACAGCGGCGGCTCGCTCTTCTCGGGCGACCAGGCCGTCGGCCTCACCTCCGGCGGCAGCGGCGACTGCACCTCGGGCGGCGAGACCTTCTTCCAGCCGGTGACGGAGGCCCTGTCGGCCACCGGTACGCAGATCGGCTGAGCCGCCGATCGGCCGAGCAGTACTCGCACACCTGTGAAGTCCCGTCCCGCGCGCGAGGGGCGGGACTTCCGGGTGCCCGGCCGGGGCTCCCGCGCGCGGACGACGGTCAGGCGGCCGGTGCCGCGGGCAGGTCCGTCTGCGGCCGCCCCCGGCGCGGCAGCACGGCCGCCAGCATCGTGATCACCGTCCCCGCCACCGCCCACGCCCACAGCACCAGCAGGGAGGCGGTCACGTCGTTCCCCTTGAAGTAGGCGATCGAGCGGGCCGCCCAGGTGCCCGCGCCCGGTGGCAGCGTCGGGCCGATTGCCTTCCAGAACGGCGGGAGCAGCGGCAGCGGGAAGGCGCCGCCCGCGCTCGGGTTGCCCGCGATCACCACCAGCAGGATCGCGAGGCCGATGCCGACGATCCCGAAGACGCCCTGGAGGGCCAGTGTGGCGGCGCCCACCGCGAAGGTGATCAGCGCGCCGAGCCCCCACAGGTCCAGCACGCCGCCGGGCAGCGCGCCCAGGATCGGCCCGATGATCACCGCGCCGCCGAGCCCGCCGACGATCGCGACCAGGGCCATCACGATGAGCCGGATCGCCGCCCGGCGCGGGTTGGCCGGCCGGGCGCCGGTGCTGATCGCCAGGATCGAGGCGCACAGGTAGCCGCCGACGCACCAGCCCACGACCAGGTAGAAGGACGACAGCCCGTTGAAGTCGTGGCGCGAGGCCGGGGCCACGTCGACGGTCCGCACCGTGCGCTCCTGGGCCTGCTCCACCTTGCCGACGACGCGCTCCAGGGTGGTGGCGAGAGCGGTGCCGCCGCCGGAGGCGACCAGCAGGGTGTCCTGTCTGCCGTCGGGGTCCAGGACCAGGGCGCCGTCGATCTCCCGGTTCATGATCTGCCGCCGGGCGGCCGCCTCGTCGGCCACCGTGCGCGGGTCCAGCGGGGAGCCGGGCAGTCCTTCCAGCCGGTCCACCGTCTGCCCGGCGGCCGCCCCGGGTGCGGCCACCCCGAAGGGCACGTCCTTGGGCCGCGGGTCGTGCAGCGCCCCCACGTAGGAGGCGATGAACAGCAGCTGGAGCGCGATCACGCCGAGCACGAGCAGGGTGGCCCGCGGGGTGACGGCGTCCTTCACCTCACCGAGGAAGGAGCCGCTTCGCGTGCCGGGGCCCGGTGTGTGTGACATGTCCCCACAGTCCGGGTCGGGGAGCGTTTGCGCAGGTGGGACGGGGCCAAATGGATGTCGCACACACATTCGACGATGGGGGTATGGTGGGTGGGGTAGCTGGGAACAGACGTTCGATAATGGCGTCGGGCCTGCATGGGCATGCGTCGGTTCATGAGTCGGGAGGTGCGTGATGCCGGGTTTCACGCATCTGCACACCGTCTCCGGGTTCTCCGCCCGCTACGGCGCCTCCCACCCGGAGCGGCTGGCCGAGCGCGCCTTCGAGCGGGGCATGGACGCCCTCGCCCTCACCGACCGCGACACCCTCGCGGGGACGGTCCGCTTCGCCAAGGCCTGCGCGAAGGCGGGCGTCCGCCCCCTGTTCGGCGCGGAGCTGGCCCTCGCCGCCCCCGAGCCCGAAGCCGGCCGCACGGACACCTCGGTACGCCGGGACCGCCGCCGCGTTCCCGTGCGCGGCGGCGCCTTCGTCGACGAGTCGGCCCCCCGGGCGACCTTCCTCGCCCGGGACGGCGCCCGCGGCTGGGCCGACCTGTGCCGCCTGGTCTCCGCCGCCCACACGGCCGAGGGCACCCCGCTGCTGTCCTGGCCCGACAACCACGCCGACGGCCTGACCGTCCTGCTCGGCCCCGGCTCCGACGTCGGCCGCGCCCTCGCCGCCGGGCGTCCCGACCGCGCCGCGCGGCTCCTCGCCCCCTGGCGGGAGGTCTACGGCGACGCCCTGCGCCTGGAGGCCGTCTGGCACGGCCGCGAGGGCACCGGACCCGGCTCCCTGCGGCTGGCCGCCCGCACCGTCGGCTTCGCCGCCGAACAGGGGGTGCGGCCGGTGCTCTCCAACGCCGTCCGCTACGCCGACCCCGGCCAGGGCCGGGTCGCCGACGTCCTGGACGCCGCCCGCCGCCTCGTCCCGATCGACGCCACCAAGGAACTGGACTCCGGCGAGGCCTGGCTCAAGGACGCCGGTGCCATGCGGCACGCCGCCGAGCGGATCGTCGAGTCCGCGGGTTTCCGCCGCGACACCGCCCACCGCCTGCTGGAGCAGACGCAGGCCACGGCCGCCGAGTGCCTGGTCGACCCCGAGGACGACCTCGGCATGGGCGCCGTCCACTTCCCCGAACCGCACCTCGTCGGCGCCGGGCGCCGCACCGCCCAGCGGGCGCTCGCCTCCCGGGCGGCGGCGGGCATGGTGCGGCGCGGCTACGACCGGCGCCCAGGCCGCCGCGAGTACTGGGAGCGGATGCACCACGAGCTGGACATCATCGCCCACCACGGCTTCGCCTCGTACTTTCTCACCGTCGCCCAGGTCGTGGACGACGTACGGCACATGGGCATCCGGGTCGCCGCGCGCGGCTCCGGCGCGGGCTCGCTCGTCAACCACCTGCTGGGCATCGCCCACGCCGACCCGGTCGAACACGGGCTGCTGATGGAGCGGTTCCTGTCCAAGGAGCGGGTGGTGCTGCCCGACATCGACATCGACGTGGAGTCCGCGCGCCGCCTGGAGGTCTACCGCGCGATCATCGGCCGGTTCGGCACCGAGCGGGTCGCCACCGTCGCCATGCCGGAGACGTACCGGGTGCGCCACGCCATCCGCGACGTGGGCGCCGCGCTGTCCATGGACCCGGCCGAGATCGACCGCGTGGCCAAGTCCTTCCCGCACATCCGCGCCCGCGATGCCCGCGCGGCGCTGGCGGAACTGCCCGAACTCAAGGAACTGGCGGGGGAGTCCCGGCGGGACGGAGGAGGGCGGTACGGCAGGCTCTGGGAGCTGGTCGAGGGCCTCGACGCCCTCCCGCGCGGCGTCGCCATGCACCCCTGCGGCGTCCTGCTGTCCGACGCCTCCCTGCTCTCCCGTACGCCGGTCATGCCGACCAGCGGTGAAGGCTTCCCGATGGCGCAGTTCGACAAGGACGACGTGGAGGACCTCGGGCTGCTCAAGCTGGACGTGCTCGGGGTGCGGATGCAGTCGGCGATGGCGCACGCGGTCGCCGAGGTGAAGCGGGCCACCGGCACCGAGGTCGACCTGGACGCCGTACCCGAGGGCGACCCGGCGACGTACCGGATGATCCGGTCCGCCGAGACGCTGGGCTGCTTCCAGATCGAGTCACCCGGCCAGCGGGACCTGGTGGGGCGGCTCCAGCCGGCCACCTTCCACGACCTCGTGGTCGACATCTCGCTCTTCCGGCCGGGACCGGTCGCCGCCGACATGGTGCGGCCGTTCATCGAGGCCCGGCACGGCCGGGCGCCGGTGCGCCACCCGCACGAGGACCTGGCGGAGCCGCTGGCGGGGACGTACGGGGTCGTCGTCTTCCACGAGCAGATCATCGACATCGTCGCCATCATGACCGGCTGCGGACGCGGCGAGGCGGACCGGGTGCGCCGCGGCCTCTCCGACCCGGAGTCGCAGGGGCGGATCAAGGTGTGGTTCGCCCAGCACGCGGCGGCGAACGGATACGACGCGGAAACGATTCAGCGCACCTGGGAGATCGTCGAGGCCTTCGGCAGCTACGGCTTCTGCAAGGCGCACGCCGTCGCCTTCGCGGTGCCGACGTACCAGTCGGCGTGGCTGAAGGCCCATCACCCGACCGCCTTCTACGCGGGCCTGCTCACCCACGACCCCGGCATGTACCCCAAGCGGCTGCTGCTGGCGGACGCGCGGCGGCGCGGGGTGCCGATCCTGCCGTTGGACGTGAACGAGTCGGGGGTCGCACACAGGATCGAACTGGTGTCTGAATCACAGAAGTCGCGGAGGTCACGGAAGCCCGCCACGTGGGGACTCCGGCTCGCCCTCTCGGACGTGCACGGCATCAGCGAGGCCGAGGCGGAGCGGATCGCCGCGGGGCAGCCCTACGCCTCCCTGCTCGACTTCTGGGAACGGGCCCGCCCCAGCAGGCCGCTGGCCGGACGGCTCGCCCAGGTCGGCGCGCTGGACGCGTTCGGGGCCAACCGCCGGGACCTGCAACTGCACCTGACCGAACTGCACCGCGGCGCCCGGGGCGGACGCGGCGACCAGCTCCCCCTGGCCGGCGGCCGCGAGACCGCCTCCGCCGGGCTGCCCGACCTCACCTCGGCGGAGCGGCTCAGCGCCGAACTCGGCGTGCTGTCCATGGACGCCTCGCGCAACCTGATGGACGACCACCGCACCTTCCTGCGCGAGCTGGGCGTGGTGTCGGCCAAGCGGCTGCGCGAGGCCCGGCACGGGGAGACGGTGCTGGTCGCGGGCGCCAAGGCGGCCACCCAGACCCCGCCGGTCCGCTCCGGCCGCCGGGTCATCTTCTCCACCCTGGACGACGGCTCGGGACTGGTCGACCTCGCCTTCTTCGACGACTCGCACGACGCCTGCGCGCACACCGTCTTCCACTCCTGGCTGCTGCTGGTGCGCGGGGTGGTGCAGCGGCGCGGCCCGCGCAGCCTCAGCGTGGTCGGCTCCGCCGCCTGGAACCTCGCCGACCTGCTGGAGGTGCGCCGGCAGGAGGGCCTGGAGGGCGTTGCCGCCCGGCTGGCCGACGCCCCCGGCGCCGGTCCCGAGGCCGCCGACGCCGACGCCGACGCCGACGCCGACGCCGACGGCGACGGAAACGGCGGGGGGCAGCGGAAGATCCGCATGTCCACGGGGTACGAGATGCATCCCTGGGCCGATCTGCGCCCCGCGGGCGAAGGGCCCGCGGTCGGAAGGAAGTTGTGGCACCAGAGTCCGGGGAGTGCGGGATGACGATCCTCTGCGTACGTTTCCAGCTGCCGCCGACGCGCGAGGCGGCCCTGCCCGAACTGCTCGGGCTCCTCGAGGAGTTCACGCCGGTCGTCGAGGCGCTGCCACCCGACGGCGCGCTGGCCGACCTGCGCGGCGCCGAACGGTACTTCGGGCGCGACGCCGTGGCACTGGCCTCGGTGATCCGGGTCCGCGCCCTCGCGCTGCACGGCGTGGACTGCGTGATCGGCGCCGGACCCGGTCCGATGCTGGCCCGCATGGCCCTGCGCGACGCCCGGCCGGGACTGACCCGCGCGGTGCCCGGCGGCGAGGAGCGCGCGTTCCTCGACGGCAGGCCCGTCGCCGCGCTGCCCGGCGTCGGCACCGCGACCGCCCGCACCCTGTGCGAGTACGGCCTCGACACCCTCGGCCGGGTCGCCGCCGCGCCGCTGTCCACCCTCCAGCGCCTGGTCGGCGCGAGGACCGGCCGCGAGCTGCACGAGAAGGCCCAGGGCGTCGACCGCGGCCGGGTCGTCCCCAACGGCGTCTCCCGGTCCCTGGCCGCCGACCGCCCCTTCGACCGCGACGAACTCGACCCCGACCGCCACCGCCGCGCCCTGCTCTCGTCCGCCGGGGAACTGGGCGCCCGGCTGCGCGCCGTGGACAAGGTCTGCCGCACCCTCACCCTGACCGTCCGCTACGCCGACCGGTCGGCCACCGTCCGCAGCCGCACCCTGAAGGAGCCGACCGCGCACTCGGCGGCCCTGACCCGGACCGCCTACGAGATGTACGAGGCGCTCGGCCTCCAGCGCGCCCGGGTCCGTTCGGTCGCCCTGCGCGCGGAGAGCCTCACGTCCGCCGAACACGCCTCCCACCAGCTCACCTTCGACCCCGTGGACGAGAAGGTCCGCCGGATCGAGGAGGTCGCGGACCGCGCGCGGGCGAAGTTCGGGCCGAGGGCGGTGATGCCGGGGTCGCTGGCGGCGTGAGGCCCCCGCGGGTCAGTTGGCCCACGGGGGAGTGATGCGGGTGCCGTCGGCCAGCTCCGCCGTCAGGCCCACGGAGGTGGTGACCCAGGAGGTCGCGGTCCGGTCGGTGGGGTTCTCGACGGCGAGGGTCGCCCCGGAGCCGATGATCACGGTGTCGCCCGCGGTGACGCGCTCGGTGCGGCCGTCGAGGGTGATCAGCAGCTCGCCGGTGAGCAGGTGGAAGACCTCCTCCCGGTCGACGGTGTGCGCGGGCGCCTTCGTCCCCGCCGGGATCTCGCCCCGCCAGGCGCACAGCTCCTTGCTGCCGGCGCGGGGACTGACGTACGAGACGAAGCGGGCGCCGTGGATCTCGTGGGTGACGCCTTCGGACGAGCGGACGACGGGCATGGCTGTCTCCTCACCTATGGTCAAGCGGCTTGACTAACTTCCGCGGTCTATGGTCAAGCTGCTTGACCAAATCGTCAAGGGTGTTTCAATGCCCCCGTGCAGAACTCCGACGCCATGGCCCTGACCGCCGCGCTGCTCGCCGCGGCCGGCGGACTCACGCAGCGCATCCACGAGGGTGTCGTCGCCCGCGGCTTCGAGGGCATGCGGCCCGCGCACGGTTTCGCCTTCGCCCGGCTCGCTCCCGACGGTGCGACGGTCACCGACCTCGCCGTGCACCTCGGGACGACCAAGCAGGCCGCGAGCCAGCTCGTCGACGAGCTGGTCCGCAAGGGGTACGTCGAGCGCCGGCCGCATCCCGCCGACGCGCGCGCCCGGCTGATCGTGCTGACCGACGCGGGGTGGGCCTGCACGCGGGCCGCGGAGGAGGCGGCGGCCGAGGTCGTGGGCGCCTGGGCCGACGTGCTCGGCGAGGACGGAGCGCGTGCGCTGGCCGACGGTCTGCTGCGGGTGGCGCCGAGCGGGCCGGTCCGGCCCGTCTGGTGACGCCGGTTAGCGCTGGAAGTTTTTACTGACGCGTAACTTCACACTTGCACTACTCGCCCGTAACTTGACGAGTGAACAGCATCCCGTGATCCGGATCACAGGGGCATCCCTGCCGTCGCAACTCCCCAGATCCGCAAGGAGATCACCCGATGCTGCCCTGGAGCCGAGTGCTCAGACCCCTGGCCGCGCTGCTGCTGGCCGCCGCCGTCGCCCTGGTCCCAGCCGTCACCGCCACCGCCGCCCCCACCGCGGACACCCGCCCCAGCTCCGGCTGGAACGACTACACCTGCAAGCCCTCCGCCGCCCACCCCCGCCCCGTCGTCCTGGTCCACGGCACCTTCGGGAACTCCGTCGACAACTGGCTCGGCCTCGCGCCCTACCTGAAGAACCGCGGCTACTGCGTCTTCTCCCTCGACTACGGCCAACTGCCCGGCGTCCCGCTCTTCAACGGACTCGGCCCGGTCGAGAAGTCGGCCGAGCAACTGGCCGCCCACGTCGACAAGGTGCTCGCCGCGACCGGCGCCGCCGAGACCGACCTCGTCGGCCACTCGCAGGGCGGCATGATGCCCCGCTACTACCTCAAGTTCCTCGGCGGAGCCGCCGAGGTGAACGCCCTGGTCGGCATAGCGCCCAGCAACCACGGCACCACGCTGTCCGGCCTCACCCGCCTGCTGCCGTACTTCCCCGGCGTCGAGGACCTGCTCAACGAGCACACCCCCGCCCTCGCCGACCAGGTCGTCGGCTCCGACGTCCTCACCAAGCTCAACGCGGGCGGCGACACCGTGCCCGGCGTGCGCTACACCGTCCTCGCCACGAAGTACGACGAGGTGGTCACGCCGTACCGCAGCCAGTTCCTCGACGGCCCCGGCGTGCGCAACGTCCTGCTGCAGGACCTGTGCCCGTTCGACCTCTCCGAGCACCTGGCGATCGGACTGTTCGACCGGATCGCCTTCCACGAGGTGACCAACGCCCTGGACCCGGCGCACGCCACGCCCACCACCTGCGCCTCGGTCTTCGGCTGACGGGCGCTGCCCCGCGCCCCGGCGCACGTCACGCGGGGCCCGCCCGGCCTGAGCCGCCGGACGGGCCCCGCGTTTCCCGTGCCCCCGTGGTTCCCCCGTGGTTCCCCCGGGATCCGGGTCAGTGGCCGTGCCGGCCACCGGTCGTCGCGCGCCGCCGGACCGACGCGAACAGGACGGCCGCGCCGAGGGCCAGGGCCGCGGCGCCGCCGACGGCGATGTAGGGCGTGGTGCTGTCCCCGCCGGTCTCGGCGAGGTTCTCCGTACCCCCGCCGGCGGCCTTGACCTGGTTGGGCTCGGCGGCGGTACCGGGCGCTTGCTCCGGGGCGGCGGCCGGGTCCGTCGGGTCCGTGGTGGTCGCCGCGTCCTGGTCGCCGTGACCGTGGTGCTCGATCGTCGACTTCTCCGCCGCGGCCGCGAGCTGCTCCTCGGAGGGCGCGGAGGCCTCCGGGGCCGGGGCGGCGCCCGCCTCCGCGTCGCCGGACGCGGTGTCGTCGCCGGTGGCCGCACCGCTGCCGCTGCTGCCGCCGCCGTCGCCGCCGAAGGTGACGTCCGAGCAGGAGTAGAACGCCTCCGGGCTGTCCGAGCGCTGCCACACCGCGTACAGCAGGTGCTTGCCGGACCGCTCCGGCAGCGTGCCGGAGAAGGTGTAGAAGCCGCCCGAGGCGACCGGGTCGGTGGAGGTCGCCACCGGCGCGGACAGGTCCAGGTCGCCCCAGCCCAGCGGCTTGGCCGGGTCGTAGCCCGGCTTGGTGATGTACACCTTGAAAGTGCCCTTGTGCGGGGCCGTCACGCGGTACTTGAAGGTGTACGAGCCGCTGCTCACGCCGGTCGCGGGCCAGTCGGCGCGGGCCAGGTCCAGACCCTTGAACGCCGGGTCGTTGGCGCTGCACAGCTTGCCGTCCGGGATCAGCTCCTGGTGCTTGCCGGCGGCGTTGCCGATGCGGATGCCGTTCCAGTCGTAGAGCGCCTGTGTGCCGCCCGCGGCGACCGCCGCCCTGCACGCGGCCGACTTCGGGTTCTCGGGCCCCTCGGCGTGGCACTGCGACACCCGGCTGACCGGGTCGCCCATCGAACCGTGCGCCGAGGCGGGGGCGGCGGCCAACGTGGTCAGGGCGAGCGGGGCGAGACCGGCGACGGCGACGGCTGCGGCCCTGCGGGACGCGGACGATGCGGGCATGGGGAACTCCTCGAAACGGTCACTGGGGATGCGGCGACGCGGGCCGGAACCCGTGGGGCCGATCAGCAAGCTAGCCCCGAGAAACCGCGAAATCGCCTGCTGGAGGCGGGCGACGGAGATCCTTATGGTCGCGTTAAGGGAGTGCTCAGGCTGGGCTGAGGTAGCTACCGTTCGCGGCATGGAACGAGCACGGATCCGGCCCGTGACCGCCGCGGACGTGGCGGCCGCAGGCGGCTGCTGCTCTGAGGCGTCTCATGCCCGGACCCGCCGGTCAGCTCTCCGGCCACCAGGTGCGCGCGATGTCCTTGCGGACCTCCGGGCGCCCCGAGGTCCGCTCGTCGATCTCCTCGCGGACTCGGCGGGCGTCGGTCTTCTTCAGGGGCTTCTGCACGGTCAGACGGCGCATGGCTGCCTCCTTACGGATCCACCGGGTTCCGCGTTCTCACGGAGGTAGACCCTTTCCCCGAGACTCACTCATCGATGCACAACTGTCAGTGGCGGTTGTCACGTTCCCGTGCGCCGGCCCCGTTGTCAGTGGCGGGTGTCACCCTGGGCGCATGAGTGGGAACAGTGACGAAGCGACCGCACCGGGTGCCGACTGGGACGCGCTGGCCGCCTCCTTCGACGACGAGCCGGACCACGGCCTGCGGGACGCGGAGGTGCGCCGGGCCTGGGCGGCCAGGCTGGCCTCCTGGCTGCCGGTGCTCCCCGGCGACGTGCTCGACCTGGGCTGCGGCACCGGCAGCCTCTCGCTCCTCGCGGCCGAGCAGGGCCACCGGGTCACCGGCGTCGACCTCTCCCCGGCCATGGTGGAGCTGGCCAGGACCAAGCTCGCCGGCCGTGACGCGGTGTTCCTCACCGGTGACGCCGCGGCACCGCCCGTGGGGGAGCAGCGCTTCGACGCCGTGCTGGTCCGGCACGTCCTGTGGACGCTGCCCGACCCCGGCCGGGCGCTGCGGCACTGGCGGCGGCTGCTGCGCCCCGGAGGGCGGCTGGTCCTGGTCGAGGGCGTGTGGGGGAGCGTCTCCCCGGTCGGCATACCGGCCGACCGGGTCACCGCCCTGCTCGGCCCGCTCGCCGGGCAGGGCCGGGTGGAGCGGCTGTCGGACGACCCGTCGCTGTGGGGCAGGGAGGTGGCGGACGAGCGGTACGCGGTGGTGGTGACGTACGGGTGAGCCGCGCGGCGGGCTACTCCAGCAGGCCGGTGAAGCCGTCCCCGCGGGCCAGCCGCTCCAGTTCCTCCAGCGCGGCCACCGCGGCGGCAGCGGCCCCCGGGTCCCGGTCCGCCAGCCCGCTCTCGGCGAACTCGTCCTCGTCCAGGCGCCGTACGTCCGTGCCGTCGGCGGAGCGCCACAGGTCCAGGTCGAGGTCCTCGACGACCAGTTCCGTGCCGGTGAGGACGGCGGGGCGGGCGATGTCGCAGTACCAGCCCTTCAGCACACCGGCCGCGGTCCGGACCTCCTTCACCGAGTACCACCGGTCGCGCCAGTAGTACTCGGTGAAGACGTCCCCGGCCTCGAAGCGCACGAAGCCGAAGTCGCGTACGCCGTCCCCGGCCCAGGGGGCACGCACGGCGAGGCGGGTGCCGTCGTCGTGCAGCAGCGCGGCGGCGTACCGGATCTTGGTACGGCCCGCCTTGACCAGGATCACGTCCACCTCGATGGGCGGTTCAGCCGAGTTCACGGACATGGCGCACCTCCGTCGCGCAGATCTCGTACCCGAGCCACTTGTTGATGGCGAGCATCGGGCCGTTGTCGGTGTCGTTGCCGGTGAGCGCCTCCGTGTATCCGGCGGCGCGGGCCCGGTGCAGGGAGTCGGTCTTGGCGAGCTTGGCCAGGCCCCGGCCGCGCCGCGCGCGCACCGTGCCGGTCATCGCGGTCGCGTACCGGGTGCCGTCGGTGTAGGCGACGCTGAACGCGGCCGGGCGGCCGTCGACGGCCACGACCGTGGTCAGTTCGCGGTCCAGCAGCGGGTGCCGCCAGGTCTCCGCGAGCCAGGCCTCGTAGTCCGTGAACTCGACGCCGACGTCGCTCGGTTCGTCCGCGACCGTCTCCGCGTCCAGTTCGAACACGGGCCGGGGGTCGTCCGCGTAGTCGGCGGCCGTGCGCAGCTCGACACCCGGGGGAGCGGACCCCAGGGGCGGGAGCGCGGCGTTCGCCAGGTCCAGCCGGAGGAAGTGCGAGGCGCGCCGCCGTCCGTAGCCGTGCCGCTCGGCGAAGGCCAG
The DNA here is from genome assembly GCF_042730645.1 of Streptomyces sp. NPDC059906. Lineage (NCBI taxonomy): Bacteria > Bacillati > Actinomycetota > Actinomycetes > Kitasatosporales > Streptomycetaceae > Streptomyces > Streptomyces sp. NPDC059906. Next base: position 196,315 of record NZ_JBHWKU010000009.1, on the reverse strand, counting down.
GTGGGCGGGGCCGTCCAGCACCCAGGAGTACAGCTTCGTCGCTCCCTCGCCGGCCAGGTACTCCTCGGCCGTACGCACCAGCAGGCCACCGGCCCCGCGCCGGAACCGCTCGGGATGGACGTAGACGTTCAGGTAGCCCTGACCGGGCTCCGGGCTGTCGTGCACCAGCCCGAGCTGGGCGGTGCCGATCACCTCCCCGTCCTCCTCCGCGACCAGGGACCGGCTCCGGGCGTCCGGGTGGGTGTGGACGAGCCGGTGCACGACCGCCTCGGGCGTCCACAGCATGAACGGCACGGCGAGATGGCGGACCTGGGCGAAGGCCGCGACATCGGCCGGGTCGTCGGAACGCAGGTCGCGTACAAGAACGGTCATGAGGGCGCACGCTACGGCGGCCGGGCGGTCGGGTGCCTCTCATTTTCGCGGGGATACGGGACAATCGCCGGGTGACCCTGAAGATCCATGTCGACGACGGTGCGCCGCCCTACGAGCAGGTGCGCGCGCAGATCTCCGAACAGGCGCGCTCGGGAGCGCTGCCGGTCGGGTACCGGCTGCCCACCGTGCGCGGACTGGCCGAATCCCTCGGGCTCGCCGCGAACACGGTCGCCAAGGCGTACCGGGCGCTGGAGGCGGACGGGGTGATCGAGACGCGGGGGCGCAACGGAACGTTCGTCGCTGCCGCGGGCTCTGCGGCTCAGCGGGAGGTGGCCGTCGCGGCCCAGGGGTATGCCGAGCGGGCTCGGCGGCTGGGGGTGTCGGAGGGGGAGGCGCTTGCTGCAGTGCGGGATGCCCTGCGGGCGGCTTATGGGTGAGCGCCGTTGGGGTTCGGGCCGCCGCCCGGCTGCGGGTTCGCTGTGGCTTGTCGCGCAGTTCCCCGCGCCCCTTCAGGGCGCGTTCTGGTGACCGTCAGGTTTGAGGCGCGGGACAGTTTGGCCAACAACGCCGCGTCCGTCACTGCTGCCCCCTTCGGGTCGTTGTTGAAGTAGGTGTAGACGTCGCTCGTGTTCGGCCAGGTCGTCGTGATGCGGTCGATCCACGTGGCCAGGGAGCGGCGGCCGTAGTGGGGCCAGGCCGTGGCCCGGCCCTCGTGGAAGCGGACGTAGCCCCAGTCGGTGGTGCGCCACAGCGGGGTGACCGGGCGGGCGCGGACGTCCGCCCAGCACAGGGCCGCGCGCCGGGAGACCAGGACCTCGCGGACCTCGGGCGTCCACCAGGACTCGTGCCGGGGTTCCACCGCGACCCGGGTGGCCGGCGGGAAGCAGGCCAGGCAGGTGTCCAGGAGGTCCGGGTCGGCGCGCAGGGTCGGGGGCAGTTGCAGCAGGACCGGGCCGAGGCGGTCGCCCAGACCGGCCGCGTGGGTCATCAGGCGGTCGACCGGTTCGGCCGGGTCGCGCAGGCGTTTGATGTGCGTCAGGTAGCGGCTGGCCTTGACCGCGACCGTGAAGTCCGGTGGGACGCGGTCCCGCCAGGCGGCGAAGGTCTCCCGGGCGGGCAGGCGGTAGAAGGCGTTGTTGATCTCGACCGTCGCGAAGGCGGCCGCGTAGTGCTCCAGCCAGAGCCGGACCGGCAGACCGGGCGGGTAGAAGCTCTCCCGCCAGTCCCGGTACTGCCAGCCCGACGTGCCGACGAACAGGGTCATACCCCCATCAAAGCACCGCCCTGGGACGGCCGGGCTACAGGTACAGCCCGGCCTCCGTGCCCGCCCGCGGCTCCGGCAGCGCGGTCGGTGAGGTGCCCCGGCGCAGCGCGTACAGCTCCGCCAGGGTGGCGCCCTCGCGGCCGACCCCTTCTTCCGTGCCGAGCCAGTCCACCGCCTCCCGCCGGGTCAGCGGGCCGACCTCGATGCGGGCCAGGCAGCGGCCGGGGCGGACCACGGCGGGGTGCAGGCGCTCCAGGTCCTCGTTGGTGGTGACGCCGACCAGGACGTTGCGGCCCTGGCCGAGGAGTCCGTCGGTGAGGTTCAGCAGGCGGGAGAGCGCCTGGCCCGCCGTGTGCTTGGCCTCGCCGCGGATCAGTTCGTCGCAGTCCTCCAGCAGCAGCAGCCGCCAGCGGCCCTTGCCCGCCGCGTCCTCCTCGCCGATGGCGATGTCCATCAGATAGCCGACGTCGGAGAAGAGCCGCTCCGGGTCGAGGACGCAGTCCACCTGGCACCAGTCCCGCCAGGAGCGGGCCAGCGTGCGCAGCGCGGAGGTCTTGCCGGTGCCCGGCGGCCCGTGCAGGAGCAGCAGCCGGCCCGCGATGTCCTCGGGCGTCGTCTTCATCAGGCCGTCCATCGCGTCGGCGACCGGCGCCGTGTAGTTGGCCCGGACCTCGTCCCAGGTGCCCGCGGCGATCTGGCGGGTGGTGCGGTGCGGGCCGCGCCGCGGGGAGACGTACCAGAAGCCCATCGTCACGTTCTCCGGCTGCGGTTCGGGCTCGTCCGCCGCTCCGTCCGTCGCCTCGCCGAGCACCTTCTCGGCGAGGTCCGCGCTGGTCGCCGTCACCGTGACGTCGGCGCCCCGGTTCCAGCGCGAGATCAGCAGCGTCCAGCCGTCGCCCTCCGCCAGCGTCGCGCTGCGGTCGTCGTCGCGGGCGATCCGCAGCACGCGCGCGCCGGGCGGCAGCAGCGTGGCGCCGGACCGTACGCGGTCGATGTTCGCCGCGTGCGAGTACGGCTGCTCACCCGTGGCGAAACGGCCGAGGAACAGCGCGTCGACGACATCGGACGGGGAGTCGCTGTCGTCCACGTTGAGCCGGATCGGCAGGACTTCGTGCGGGTTCACGGACATGCCGCCATGATCGGGCACCCGGCCGCCGCGTGCACCCGCTTTCCCGGGCACCCGCGGCACGGGCGTTCCCGCCGGCTTTCGTCCGAACTTGAACGAGTGTCAGCCATTTCTTGGCATGGACACTTCCAGTCAACGCGCGTAGCTGCTACCACGGTTGTGGCAGCAATCCTGCTAAGGGAGGTTCCATGAGACGTTTCCGACTTGTCGGGTTCCTGAGTTCACTCCTCCTCGCCGCCGGCGCCGCCCTCACCGGGGCCGCGACCGCCCAGGCGGCCCAACACGCCGCAGCCGACGGCTATGTGGCCCTCGGCGACTCCTACTCCTCCGGGGTCGGATCGGGCAGCTACATCGGCTCCAGCGGCGACTGCAAGCGCAGCACCAAGTCCCACCCGTACCTGTGGGCGGCCGCCCACTCGCCCGCCACGTTCGACTTCACCGCGTGTTCCGGCGCCCGTACGGGTGATGTTCTGGCCGGACAGCTCGGCCCGCTCAGCTCCAGCACCGGCCTCGTCTCGATCAGCATCGGCGGCAACGACGCAGGGTTCGGCGACGTCATGACGGCGTGTGTGCTCCAGTCCGACAGCTCCTGCCTGTCGCGGATCGCCACCGCGGAGGCGTACGTCGACTCGACGCTGCCCGGCAAGCTCGACGGCGTCTACTCGGCGATCAACGACAAGGCGCCGAACGCCCACGTCGTCGTCATCGGCTACCCGCGCTTCTACAAGCTCGGCACCACCTGCATCGGCCTGTCCGAGACCAAGCGGACGGCGATCAACAAGGCCTCCGACCACCTCAACACCGTCATCGCCCAGCGCGTCGCCGCCCACGGCTTCACCTTCGGCGACGTACGCACCACCTTCACCGGCCACGAGCTGTGCTCCGGCAGCCCCTGGCTGCACAGCGTCAACTGGCTGAACATCGGCGAGTCGTACCACCCCACCGCGGCCGGGCAGTCCGGCGGCTACCTGCCGGTCCTCAACGGCGCCGCCTGACCTCAGGCGGAAGGAGAAGAAGAAGGAGCGGAGGGAGACGAGGAGTGGGAGGCCCCGCCCGACGGGGTCTCCGTCTCCGTCTCCGCCCCCGTCTCTGTCTCCGTCCCCGTCCCGGTCCCGCAGGTCACCGAGAACGCCACCGCGTTGGACGTGGCCCGCACCGGACTGCGCACCTCCACGCGCACGGCACTCTCGAACGCGCCGGTGCCGTCGTGCGTCGTCACCACCACGCGGTCCTGACGCGAGCGCTCGCCGCCCGACGGGAAGGACAGCGTCCGCCACCCCGGATCGGAGACCGACCCGTCCGCGGTCACCCACCGGTAGCCGACCTCCGCGGGCAGCCGCCCGACCGTGAACGTCGCCGTGAACGCGGGCGCCCTCTCGTGCGGCGGCGGACAGGCCCCCGAGTAGTCGGTGCGCGAGCCCACCACGGACACCTTCACCGACTGCGCTGCGGGGCTGCTCTCCCCGCCGTCGCTCCCGGAAGACGACGCCGGGGGACTCGGCTCCCCGCCGCCGCTCGTCGCCGCGGACGTGGCCCCCGGGTCCGGGCTCCCGCCCGAACCCTCCGTCCCGCCACCGCCGTCCGAGCGGTCCAGCAGCGAGTACGTCAGTCCGGCCAGCGCCAGGACCAGCACGGCCAGCCCCACCACCAGCACGGCACGCGCCCGCCGGTCCCGCCCCCGCGGCGCACCGGGCGCACCCGCCGCGGACGTGTCCCCGGCCGCCGGTACGGGCATCGGCGGCGTCGGTGCGGTGGGCGGCCCCGGGTGGGTTACGACCGTCGGGGCGAACGCGCCGGACGGCGGCGTGCCGGTGCGCGGGCCCCGGCCGGACCGTGCCCCGCCCGCGCCCACGAGGCGCAACGCGCGCTCGGCCTCGTCCGCCGGGAGCCGCCCGGCGGGATCCTTGCGCAGCAGGCCCCGCACCACCGGCCCGAGCGCACCTGCCCGGCGCGGCGGCGGCAGCTCCTCGTCGACGATCGCCCGCAGGGTGCTCAGGGGAGTGTCCTGACGGAACGGCGAGACCCCCTCCACCGCCGCGTACAGCAGCACGCCCAGCGACCACAGGTCGGACGCGGGACCGGGCGTGCGGCCCAGCGCCCGCTCCGGGGCGAGGAACTCGGGCGAGCCGACGACCTCGCCGGTCATGGTCAGCGCCTCGCTGCCCTCCACCCTGGCGATCCCGAAGTCGGTGAGCACCACCCGGCCGTCGTTCGCCAGCAGCACGTTGGCCGGCTTCACATCCCTGTGCAGCACCCCGGCGGCGTGCGCGGCCCGCAGCGCGGCCAGCACCTCGGCGCCGATCAGCCCGGCCCGGCGGGGCTCCAACGGACCCTCGGCGTCCAGCAGATCGGCCAGGGACAGCCCGCGGACCAGCTCCATCACGATCCAGGGCCGGCCTGCGTCGGTGGCCACGTCGTACACCGTGACCACGTTGGGGTGGGAGATCCGGGCGGCGGCCCACGCCTCGCGCTCCAGCCGGGCGTACATCCGCCCGACGTCGGCCTGCGACAGCCCGGCGGGGGCGCGCACCTCCTTGACGGCGACCTCGCGGCGCAGCACCTCGTCGCGGGCGCGCCACACGGTGCCCATGCCGCCCCTGCCGAGCGGCGACAGGAGCCGGTAGCGACCGGCGATCACACGCTCGCCGTCGGGTTTTCCGGACACGGGCGCCCCCTATGACGTCACGCGCGGACCCTTCACAAAGTAGACCAACCCGGTGCGGATGCGACCCCCTTGGCGCCGATCCCGCCCCGGCCACTGGCGTTTTCGGGCCGCGCATCCGTAACCCCTGCGAAGGGCGCGGCACCGCGCGCCCGGCGGTGACGTCGACGGGCCGGACGCGGTCCGCGGAGAGGGGGTCGGGGTGGAGGGCGACCGGGTGGCGGCGGACGAGCTGCTGGTGCTGGTGGCGGACGGCGACCAGCAGGCCTTCGAGGAGCTGTACGGGCTGGTGTCCGGGCCGGTGTTCGGACTCGTGCGGCGCGTGGTGCGCGACCCGGCCCAGTCCGAGGAGGTGGCACAGGAGGTGCTGCTCGAACTGTGGCGGTCGGCGGCGCGCTTCGACCCCCGCCGGGGGAGCGCCCTGTCGTGGATCCTCACCGTCGCCCACCGCCGCGCCGTCGACCGGGTGCGCAGCGCCCGCGCGGCCGGCGAACGCGACCGGCGCGAGGCCCACCGCTCCCACCACCCGGCCTTCGACCAGGTGTCGGAGGAGGTCGAGGCGGGGCTCGAACGCGAGTGGGTGCGGCGCTGCCTGGACCGCCTGACCGCCCTTCAGCGCCAGTCGGTCACCCTCGCCTACTACGACGGCTACACCTACCGGGAGGTGGCCGAGCGCCTCTCCCTCCCGCTGGGCACGGTGAAGACCCGGATGCGGGACGGACTGGGCCGCCTGCGCGAGTGCCTGGGAGGCGTCGCATGAGCCCCTTCGGCCACTCGCTCGCCGCCCCCTACGCCCTGGACGCCCTGGAGGGCGCCGAACGGGTCCGCTTCGAACGGCACCTGCAAGGCTGCGCCCGCTGTGCCGCCGAGGTGCGGGCGCTGTCCGAGGACGCCGTCCGGCTGGCCCGGTCCACGGCCACCCCCGCGCCGCCCGCCCTGCGCGAGCGGGTCCTGGCCGCCGTACGCACCATCGCGCAGGAGCCCGCTCCCGCGCGCCGACCGGACCCGCGGCGGTCGGTCGGGCACCCCCGGCCGCACCCCCTGCTCGTGCCGTTCGCCACGGTGACGGCCGCCGCGGCGCTCGTGGTCGCCTCGCTCTTCGCGGTGCGGGCCGACCGGACCCAGGACGAGCTGGACACCGCACGGGACCGGGCACGTGAGATCGCCCACGTTCTCGCCGCTCCGGACGCCCGGGCGGCGCGCGGCGCGGACGCACACGGCCGCGGTGTCACGGTGGTCGCCTCCGTGTCCAGGGGGCGCGCGGTGGTGACCCTGAGCGGGTACGGCGAGCCGCCGGGCGACCGCGTGCGCCAACTGTGGCTGACGCGCCCCGGCGCCGAGCCGCGCTCCCTCGGGCTCTTCGACGGCGACACGCCCCTGATCGCCTCCGGCCTCGGCCGCTTTGCGACGTCACTCGCGGTGACGGTCGAACCCGGTGGGGGGTCGGCCCTGCCCACGAGCGAGCCGCTCGTCCAACTCGCCCTGGAATCTGTCGGATTCGGAGAGTAATCGTCAACCCCCTTACGGGGAAGGTGAATCCTGTGACCGCGATACACGCATGCCGTACCGGGGCGATAGGGTTACCCTGCCCGGGCCGGGTGGACTCGTACGGGTGGGGAGTGACATGGAACAGATAACAGTGCGCAGCAGGGCAAGGGTCCCTGCGATCACCTGCGGGAGCAGCGCGACCAGCTCGCGCCTCGACCGTCATCTCGCGGTACTCGGAGGGCCCGCCCTCCCGCCGCGGGAGACCGTGGAGGCGACGTCGCTGATGCGTGAGCTGACCGCGCGTGAGCCCGCACACAAGCGCAGCAACCGGGGCGCCAGGGTGCGCCGGGTCTCGCTGTTCGCGCCACTGCGTCGACTGCGCCGCTCGCTGTTCGGCGGCAACTGAGGCCCGCGCTCCGGCGGTCACACCTCCCGGCGCGGCGCCGCGGCACTCGTCCGTCATCCCCACGGCACGCAGCGGCGCCCCGGTGTGCTCCCCGAGCGCGGGCCTTCCCGGGTACACCCCGCCTCGTACGTCCGTCCCGCACGCGTGCGCACGTTCTCGTTCCGCACGGCACGTTCCCGCCCCGCCGCCTCCCCGCCGGCGGTGACGCGGTACCCCGGCCCGTTCAGCGGTTCCCGTGCGCGTACCGGCGTACCGCGAGCGGGACGAACACCGCCAGCAGTACCGCGCACCACGCCAGCGACCCGGCGACGGGATGCGTCACCGGCCAGGCGGCCCCGTCCGGCACGGGCGCGTTGCCGAAGAGGTCCCGCAGCGCCGTGGTGACCGCGCTGATGGGGTTCCACTCCGCGAGCGTGCGCAGCCAGCCCGGCAGTCCGTCGGTCGGGATGTACGCGTTGGACAGCAGCGGAAGGATGAAGGTCGCGCCGCCCAGTTGACCGGCGGCCTCCTCGTTGCGGGTGAGCAGACCCAGGAAGATCCCGATCCACGTCGTCGCGAACCGGAACAGCAGCAACAGCCCGAGCGCGCCCACCGCGCCGAGCGCGCCGCCCTCCACCCGCCAGCCGACCGCGAGCCCGACGAGCAGCAGCGGCACCGTCCCGGCGGCCGTGACGAGCACGTCGGCGACCGACTGCCCGAGCGGCACGGCGGCCCGGCTCACCGGCAGCGTCCGCAGCCGGTCCGTCACGCCCCGGTGGGTGTCCTGGGCCGCCTGGAACATGCCCGTCATGATGCCGTTCGCGGCGGTGGCGACCAGCAACCCCGGCACCAGGAAGGCCCGGTACTCCTCGCCCGGCATCGCCAGCGCGCTGCCGAAGACGTAGCCGAAGAACAGCAGCATCGTGATCGGCATGGTCTGGGTGAGGATCAGCAGACCCGGATTGTTGCGGGCCCGCCGCAACTGGCGGCCCAGCATGGCCGCCCCGTCGTACGCCAGACCGTACGCCGGGCCGTGCGGACCCGTCGTCACCGCGCTCATGCCACCAGCTCCTTGCTGTCGTTGCTGTCGTTGCTGTCGTTGCCGTCGTCGCTGCCGTTGCCGCCGGTCAGACGGAGGAAGACGTCGTCGAGGGTCGGCGGCCGCAGGCTCGCGTCCGCCAGGGGCACGCCCGCCGCGTCGAGTTCGCGCACCAGGCGGGGCAGGGTCAGGGTCGGATCGGTGCTGACGACGCCGACCGTGCGGCGCTCGTGGTCGAGGACCGGTTCGGCGCCGGTCAGCCGGTCCAGGACCGCCGCCGCCCGCAGCAGGGCCTCCGCGTCCGGGACGACGGCCTCCGCGTAGGCCCCCACCAGCGCCTTGAGTTCGGCCGGGGACCCGGTGTGCGCGACCCGGCCCCGGTCCACCAGGGCGATGTCGTCGGCCAGGCGGTCGGCCTCCTCCAGGTACTGCGTGGTGAGCAGCACGGTGGTGCCGTCCGCCTTCAGGGCGCGCACGGTCTCCCAGATGCGGTTCCGGCTGGCCGGGTCGAGCCCGGTCGTCGGCTCGTCCAGGAACAGCACCTCGGGGCGGCGCACCAGGCTCGCGGCCAGGTCGAGACGGCGCCGCATACCGCCGGACAGGGTGGCGGCGGGCCGGTCGGCGGCGTCGGCCAGGCCGAAGCGGTCCAGCAGCTCGTCGGCCCGCGCCGCCGCGTCCCGCACCCGGTGCAGCCGGGCGAACAGCCGCAGGTTCTGCCGCCCGGTGAGGTCTCCGTCCACCGAGGCGTACTGCCCGGTCACCCCGATCAGGCGACGCACCGCGGCCGCCTCCCGCACCAGGTCGTGCCCGGCGACCCGCGCCGAGCCCGCGTCCGGCCGCAGCAGGGTGGTCAGCAGCCGGACCGCCGTGGTCTTGCCCGCCCCGTTCGGCCCGAGCAGCCCGCAGACGGTGCCCTCGGCCACCGCGAGATCCAGGCCGCGCAGCGCGTGCACGGTGCCGAAGCGCTTCTCCAGACCCTCACTAAGTACAGCGTACGTAGTAGTCATGGGTCGACCATAGCGCACTACGTACGCCGTACGTAACTAGGATGGTGGCCGAGGTGATGCACGATGGCGGGCCGAGCGGCCGTACCCGAAGTGATCTGGTCGCGCCCCGAGCGCACCGGCCGGGGGCCGAGACCGGCGTACACCCGCGCCGACATCGCCGCCGCCGCGGTGCGGATCGCCGACGCCGAGGGCCTGGACGCGGTCTCGATGCGCCGCGTCGCCGGCGAGCTGGGCTGCGGCACCATGTCGCTCTACAACTACGTCCCCCGCAAGGAGGACCTGTACGAGCTGATGATGGACGCGGCCGGCGGCGAGCACGAGCTGTGGGAGCCGAGCGGCGACTGGCGCGCGGACATGGTCCGGGTCGCCCACCAGACCCGCGCCCTGATGCACCGCCACACCTGGCTGCCCCGCCTGATGTCCCCCGTCTACGGCTTCAGTCCCAACGCCCTGCGCTACCTGGAGCACTGCCTGGCCTGCCTCGACCCCTTCGAGGCGCCCTACGGCACCAAGATGGAGCTGGTCGCGATGGTGAACGGCGTGGTGACGACGTACGTCGCCAACGAGATCGCCACCGTCGAGCGCACCCGCTCCCTGCCCTGGTCCGAGGAGCAGGAGAACGCGGCGCGCATCGCCTACCTCGGCCGGCAGGTCGCGAGCGGCGCCTACCCGCGGCTGGCGGCGTCCTTCGCCGAGGACGCGGGACCGATCGACCTGGAGGGGGTCTTCGAGCGGGCGCTGACCCGGGTGCTGGACGGGTTCGCCTGAGCGGCGGCGCCGATCCGGCCGGGGGTCACAGCAGCGCCAGCTGCCCCTCCGGACCCTCCTCCCGGTCGTCCAGGACGGAGGCAGGCCGGCGGGCCGCCCCGGGCACCGGCAGTACGCCCGCCTTGTGCAGCTCGGTCGTGGTGATCTCGTCCGTGACCGTCAACTCACGGCACTCCTCCCGCACTTCGGCGAGCAGGGCGAGGACCGTGATCAGCTCCAGCAGCTCGGAGGTCCAGGTCTGCGGCCAGCCGGCCGGGCGGATCGCCGTCAGCGTGCCCGCCCCGCCCTCCGCCGTGCGGGCCGCGAACCACTGCTCCAGCACCCGCACCCCGCCCACCTCGAAGTCCCAGGCCCCGGGCGGCACGGGGGAGACGCGCCCCTCGTCCAAGAACAGGGCCTCCTCCTCCCGGTCGTAGCGCAGGGTCAGCGGGCGCGGGGGCAGCGGGGCGCGGACGTACGGGCGGCGGCCGCCGGGCAGCTTGGGGCGTTCGCCGTCGCGGCGCATCAGCCACAGGGCGCGCCGGCCCCGTTCCACCCCGTGCTCCCACAGCGCGGGGTCCGCGGTGAGCGGCACCAGCGAGCCGGGCCGTACGGCCGCCACCGACCAGGCGAGCACGTCTGCCGGGGCGGGGCGCCGGCCGAGGCGGGCAGCGAGGTGATCCAGGAGGCCCGGGGCGAGGTTGGGCTCCGCACCGCCGGGACGGCGGTACAGCGGACGGATCCGGGCGGGCCCGAACAGCGGCAGCAGCGAGGTCGCGAGGAGCAGCGGCCCACCGGCGGCCTCGGGCGTCTCCACCACGAACACCTGCCGCGCGTCGGCCACCCGCCACAGCTCCGGTCGGGCCGCGTCGATCAGCCGGTGGTCGGGAATCAGCCACTGCTCGTCGAACGGCGCCCGCAGCACCCGGACCGGCTCCGGACAGGGCCCCGCGGCACGCGCCAGCCGCTCGGTGCCCCCGGCGCCGCCCGGCAGCCGCCCGACCGCCGAGTGCGGCGTGCGCGAGCGGGTCGGCTCGAACAGGGCCGCGCGGTCGGGTCCCGCGGCCTTCAGCAGGGCGTCCCAGCGGGCCTTCAGGGACGCCGCGTCGGGAGCCGCCGGCCACCCCCGGCCGAGCCGCGGCGGTGCGACGGACCACGGCATGAGGTCCGCCAGCGGCGGGGCGTCGTCGTGCGTCACGCCGGGCATCGTACGACGGGGCGCCGCCGGCTCACGTGGCATCCAGGGTGACCGTGAAGGAGAAGCGGTCGCCGCGGTAGTGGATGACGGCCACGTCGAGGACCCGGCCGTCGGTGTCGTAGGTGATGCCCGTGTAGTGCAGGATCGGGCTGAGCAGCGGGACTTCGAGCAGCCGTGCCGTCTCCGGGTCCGCGAGCCGGGCCTCGACGGTGTCGGTGATCCGGCTGATGTCCATGCCCACCACGTCCCGCAGCACCTTCGTCATCGGCCACCGGGCGAGGTCGTCCACGTCGATGCGCCCGGCCAGTTCGGGACGGACGTAGTTGCGGGCGTGGTTGGTCGGCTCGCCCGTCTTCTCGTCGCAGCGCAGCCGGTGGTACAGCGCCACCTCCGGCACCTGGGGGAAGTACTCGGCGAGTTCGGACGGCACCGGAGCGGTGCCGTGATCCAGCAGCTCGGCCTTCATCCCGGACTGCTGCGCCACGATCGCGTCCACCGAGCCGAGCAGCCGCACCGGGGAACCCCGCCGGGCGTGCGGCTCGATGAACGTGCCCCGCCGGCGGTGGCGGGTGATCAGCCCCTCGTCCTCCAGCTCCTTCAGCGCCTGCCGCATGGTCAGCACGCTCACCCCGTAGTGCCCGGCCAGCTGCTCCTCGGTGGGCAGGCGCAGCGGGTCCCGGGGCGAGCGGCCGAGTATCGAGGCGCGCAGCGACTGCGACACCTGGTACCAGAGCGGCAGCTTGCGGTTCAGGACGATGGAGTCCGGGGCGAAGGAGGTCACGGGCCATCCGTACCGGTAGGAAAACCTCAGTGCAAGGGGCGGAAGTGCCGCTCCAGGCCCTGCCAGACGTCGTCGTAGCCCGGCTGCAGGTGCTCGGCGCGGGCCGACTGCGGGGTGAGGGTCACCGGCCACCGCGTCTCGAACATGAACGCCAGTCCGTCGTCGATCCGCTGCGGCTTCAGCTCGGCGGCGCTCGCCCGGTCGAAGGTCTCCCGGTCCGGGCCGTGCGCCGACATCATGTTGTGCAGCGAACCGCCGCCCGGCACGAAGCCCCCTGAACCGGCAGCCTTCGCGTCGTAGGCGCCCTCGATCAGGCCCATGTACTCGCTCATCACGTTCCGGTGGAAGTACGGCGGCCGGAAGGTGTCCTCGCCCACCAGCCAGCGCGGCGCGAACACCACGAAGTCCACGCCCGCCAGGCCCGGGGTGTCCGACGGGGAGGTGAGCACCGTGAAGATCGACGGGTCCGGGTGGTCGTACGAGATGGAGCCGATGACGTTGAAGCGGCGCAGGTCGTAGACGTAGGGCACGTGGTTGCCGTGCCAGGCGACGACGTCCAGCGGGGAGTGGTCGTACTCGGCCGTCCAGAGGTTGCCGCAGAACTTGTTGACCACCTCCACCGGGCCCGGCGTGCTCTCGCCGTCCTCGTAGGCGGCGACCGGCGCGCGGAAGTCCCGGGCGTTGGCCAGGCCGTTGGCGCCGATCGGGCCCAGGTCGGGGAGCTGGAACGGCGCGCCGTAGTTCTCGCAGACGTAGCCGCGGGCGTCCCCGTCCAGCAGCTCCACGCGGAAGCGGACCCCGCGCGGGATCAGCGCCACGTGCCCCGGCTCGGCGTGCAGCAGCCCGAACTCGGTGCGCAGCAGCAGGCCGCCGCGCTCCGGGACGATCAGCAGCTCGCCGTCCGCGTCGCTGAAGACGCGCTCCATGGACGCGGTGGCGTGGTACAGGTGCACGGCCATGCCGGTGCGCTGGGTCGCGTCGCCGTTGCCGCCGAGCGTCCACAGCCCCTCGACGAAGTCCGTGGCGGGCCCGGGCACCGGCAGCGGGTTCCACCGCAGCCGGTTCGGGTCCGGCACGGCCTGGTTGAAGGGCGCGGTGCGGATCGTGCCGTTGCCCGCACGGGTGAACGCGGGGTGTGCGGCCGACGGGCGGATCCGGTACAGCCACGAGCGCCGGTTGTGCGCCCTCGGCTCCGTGAACGCCGTGCCGCTCAGCTGCTCCGCGTACAGGCCCAGCGGCGCCCGCTGCGGCGAGTTCCGGCCCTCGGGCAGCGCGCCCGCCACGGCCTCCGAGGCATGCTCGTTGCCGAAACCGGACAGATAGGCCAGCCCCTCCGCGGTCTTCCGCGCGTCCCCGCTCATTGATCGCTCCCTCGCAACCCGAATCCTTGCAACCCGATTCCTATGGCACACCGTAGGATTGCGGTTTCCCGCGCGCAAGAGGGCATAAGCGGACTTCCCCGCTCCGCTCCCGCCTCCCCGCTCCGTCCCGGCATCCGTCGCGAGGATGACGAGGATGACCGGAACCAGACCCCCGGGGGATCCGGACTGTCGGACCCGTGTTCTAGTCTCGCGTCATGTCGTGGACGCGAGGAGTGCTCGCCGTGCTCGCGGTCTGTGTCCTGCTGTTGACGGGATCGGCGGGCTGCGGCTCCGGAGACGTGGACGAACCGGCGGCCGGTGATCCGGCCACGCCGGTGGGCAAGCTGCTCGAGGACACCGACGAGGAGGGCCGGCGCTACCGCGAGGTGGACGCCGAGCGCGCCCCCGAGGTCGGCGTCGAGGTGCAGCCCGAGGCCGACGACAGCTGGGACGTGCGCCTGACCGTCCGCGACTTCAGGTTCTCGCCGGACGGCACGGAGGCGAAGGCGGTGGCCGGCCGCGGCGTCGCCCACCTCTTCCTCGACGGCGACCTCCTCACCCTCCTGCGCGGCCCCCGCTACCGCCTCCCCGCCGGCCTGGTCCCGCGCGGCACGCACCAGCTCACGGTCCGCCTGTACGCCGACGACGGCACCGTCTGGGCCGTCGACGGCGAGCCCGTCGAGAGCACCGCGGACATCACGGCATCGGACGCGGAGCCGACCGGGGCGACGCAGCCGGAGACGATCGAGGGCCGGGCGGTCACCGAACCCGCGGCGGACCGGTGAGCGTGCCCGCCACCCTCCTCCGGTACCCCGGAGGTCCGGCGGGCGCCCCCGGCCGTACCGGAGGTCACGGTTCACCCGGCCGGGCGGGCAGGGCATCATGAGGACCGTGTCCCACGCGACCCCGCTCCGCCGTGCCCCCGTGCAGCGACGCAGCGCCGAACGGCTGACCCGGATCCTCGACGCCTGCGCCGGCCTCCTCGACGAGGTCGGTTACGACGCCCTCAGCACCCGGGCCGTGGCGCTGCGCGCGGACGTGCCCATCGGGTCGGTGTACCGCTTCTTCGGCAACAAGCGCCAGATGGCCGACGCCCTGGCCCAGCGCAACCTGGAGCGCTACGCGGAGCGGGTGACCGAACGGCTGACGGAGACGGACTCGGGGCCGGACGGTGGCGGCTGGCGCGGTGCGCTGGACGCCGTGCTCGACGAGTACCTGACGATGAAGCGGACCGCGCCCGGCTTCTCCCTGATCGACTTCGGCAACCAGATCCCGGTCGGCGACCGCCACGCCGTCCCCAACCACCGCGTCGCCGAGCGGCTCACCGAACTGCTCTCCGGCTATCTGGGCCGCCGCCCCGACGACGACCTGCGCCGCGTCTTCCTCGTGGCCGTGGAGACCGCCGACACCCTCGTGCAGCTCGCCTTCCGGGTCGCGCCGGACGGGGACGAGAAGATCATCGAGGAGGCCCGGGAACTGCTGCGGGCGTACCTGGGGCGCGTGCTCGACTGACCCGGCGCGGCCGCCCCGACACCCCTGCCACCGCCCGTTCGACCCCTCCCCAACATGCCTACCGGTCGGTATGCTCGCCGGGCACAGCGCGCCACCGCCGCCTTCCGGGAGGACCCGTGCCCCGCACCGCCCTGCGTATCTGCCCCCTGTGCGAGGCCACCTGCGGCCTGGCCCTCACCGTCGACGGCAGCACGGTCACCGCCGCCCGCGGCGACCGCGACGACGTCTTCAGCCGCGGCTTCGTCTGCCCCAAGGGCGCCGCCTTCGGAGCCGTCGACGCCGACCCCGACCGGCTGCGCACGCCCCTGGTGCGCCGGGAGGGCGAACTGCGCGAAGCCACCTGGGAGGAGGCCTTCGACGCGGTCGCCGCCGGTGTCCGGCCCCTCGCCGAGCGGTACGGACCGCACAGCGTCGGCGTGGTCCTCGGCAACCCGAACGTCCACACCATGGCGGGCGCCCTCTACCCGAACCTCCTGCTCGGCGCCCTCGGCAGCCGCAGCCTCTTCACCGCGTCCACGCTCGACCAGATGCCCAAGCACGTCTCCAGCGGACTGCTCTTCGGCGACGCGAACGCCATCCCGGTGCCCGACCTCGACCGCACCGACCACCTCCTGCTCATCGGCGCCAACCCGCTGGAGTCCAACGGCAGTCTGTGCACCGCCCCCGACTTCCCCGGCCGGCTCAGGGCCCTGAAGGCCCGCGGCGGCACCCTCACCGTCGTCGACCCGCGCCGCACCCGCACCGCGAAGCTCGCCGACCGGCACGTGGCGATCCGCCCCGGCACCGACGCGCTGCTGCTGGCCGCGATGGCCCACGTGCTGTACGAGGAGGACCTGGTCGACCTCGGCGCACTCGCCCCGCACGTCGGGGGAGTGGACGAGGTCGCGGCCGCCGTACGCGACTTCACCCCCGAGGCCGTCGCCGCCGCCTGCGACGTGGACGCCGACGTGACGCGCGCCCTCGCCCGCGAACTCGCCGCCGCCCCCACCGCCGCCGTCTACGGCCGCATCGGCAGCTGCACGGTCCCGCACGGCACCCTCGCCAGCTGGCTCGTGGACGTCCTCAACATCCTCACCGGCAACCTCGACCGGCCCGGCGGCGCGCTCTTCCCGCAGGCCGCCACCGACCGGACCCCGCGCCCCGCCGGACCCGGCCGCGGCTTCGCGCTCGGCCGCTGGCACTCCCGGGTGAGCGGGCACCCCGAGGCGAAGGGCGAACTGCCGCTGTCCGCCCTCGCCGAGGAGATCGACACCGCCACCGACGCGGGCGAGCCCGTCCGCGCGCTGCTCACCATCGCCGCCAACCCCGTCCTGTCCGCGCCCGACGGCGACCGGCTCGACAAGGCGCTGGACTCCCTCGACTTCATGGTGAGCGTCGACCCCTACCTCAACGAGACCTCCCGCCACGCCCACGTCGTCCTGCCACCGCCCCCGCCCGCCCAGAGCCCGCACCACGACTTCGCCTTCAACACCCTCGCCGTGCGCAACCAGGTCCGCTACACCCGCCCCGCCGTCCCGCTCGAACCCGGCAGGAGGGCCGAGACCGAGATACTCGCCCGGCTGACCCTGGCCGTCGGCGGCGCGCACGGCACCGACCCCGCCGCCGTCGACGCCATGGTGATCGAACAGACCCTCGCCAGGTCCGTACGGGAGCCGCACTCACCCGTGCACGGCCGCGACCCCGGCGAACTGACCGTCCTGCTCACCGGCGAGAACGGCCCCGAGCGGCGCCTCGACCTGATGCTGCGCCTCGGCCCCTACGGCGACGGCTTCGGCGCCCGGCCCGACGGACTGACCCTCGCACGCCTCCTCGCCCACCCCCACGGCATCGACCTCGGCCCGCTGCGCCCGCGGCTGCCGCAGCCCCTGAAGACCCGCAGCGGCAAGGTGGAACTGCTCCCGGCACCGATCGCCGCCGACCTGCCGCGCCTCGCACGGGCCCTGGAGGAGCGCCCCGCCGGGCTCGTCCTCGTCGGCCGCCGCCACCTGCGCTCCAACAACAGCTGGATGCACAACGTCCCCGCCCTCACCGGCGGCTCCAACCGCTGCACCCTGCACGTCCATCCCGAGGACGCCGCACGGCTGGGCGTGCGCACTGCGCACCCGGTGCGCGTGAAGGGCCCCGGCGGAGCGGTGACCGTCCCCGCCGAGGTCACCGACACCGTCCGGCCCGGCGTCGTCAGCCTCCCGCACGGCTGGGGCCACGACCGGCCCGGCACCCGCCAGACGCACGCCGCCGCCGATCCCGGCGTCAACGTCAACCAGCTCCTCGACGGCAGCGCGCTCGACCCGCTCTCGGGCAACGCCGTCCTCAACGGCGTACCCGTAACGCTCACACCGCTGACCGGCGCAGAGCTGTGACCTGGAGTTCTGCGCTTATTGCTCGCATGTCAACGTCTTGTTAACGCTGCTTCGCGCCACCTAACGTCGCTCGCACCGCCTGCCCCGGTGGGATGTTCAAGGGCGAACGTTAGGTACTCACTCATGCTGACCATCCTCGGCTTCGCCATGATCGCGACCTTCCTGGTCCTGATCATGATGAAGAAGATGTCGCCGATCGCGGCGCTCGTGCTGATTCCCGCGCTGTTCTGCGTGCTCGTCGGCAAGGGCGCCCATCTCGGCGACTACGTCATCGACGGCGTGTCCAGCCTCGCCCCCACCGCGGCGATGCTCATGTTCGCGATCGTCTACTTCGGTGTGATGATCGACGTCGGGCTCTTCGACCCGATCGTCCGGGCCATCCTGAAGTTCTGCAAGGCCGACCCGATGCGCATCGTCGTCGGCACGGCGCTGCTCGCCGCGATCGTCTCGCTGGACGGCGACGGCTCCACCACCTTCATGATCACGGTCTCGGCGATGTACCCGCTGTACAAGCGGCTGAAGATGAGCCTGGTCGTGATGACCGGCGTCGCCGCGATGGCCAACGGCGTGATGAACACGCTGCCCTGGGGCGGCCCCACCGCCCGCGCCGCCACCGCGCTGAAGGTCGACGCCACCGACATCTTCGTCCCCATGATCCCGGCCCTGGCCGTCGGCCTCGTCGCGGTCGTCGTCCTGGCGTACGTGCTCGGTCTGCGCGAGCGCAGGCGGGTGGGCACGCTGTCGCTGGACGAGACGCTGGCGCGGGAGCCGAATCGCGAGACCGAGACGGTGCTGGTCGGTGCGGGTGCGGGTACGGGGGCGGCCGGAGTTGCGGGTGCGGGTGCGGGTGCGGCTCGCGGTGCGGCGGGCGGCTCCGGCGACGCGGGCGGACGGGAGGCCGAGTCCGGCGGTGTGTCCGGCGGCGAGGTCGAGGACGACTTCAAGGGCCTCGACCCGAACCGGCCCACCCTGCGGCCCAAGCTGTACTGGTTCAACGCGCTGCTCACCCTCGCGCTGCTCACCGCCATGATCATGGAGCTGCTGCCGATCCCGGTGCTCTTCCTGATCGGCGCCGCGCTCGCCCTCACCGTCAACTTCCCGCACATCCCGGACCAGAAGGCCCGCATCGCGGCCCACGCCGACAACGTCCTCAACGTCTCCGGCATGGTCTTCGCCGCCGCCGTCTTCACCGGCGTCCTCACCGGCACCGGCATGGTCGACCACATGGCCAACTGGCTCGTGGACACCATCCCCGACGGCATGGGCCCGCAGATGGGCCTGGTCACCGGCCTGCTGAGCCTGCCGCTGACGTACTTCATGTCGAACGACGGCTTCTACTTCGGCGTCCTGCCGGTGCTCGCCGAGGCCGGCCAGGCGCACGGCGTGTCGACGCTGGAGATCGCCCGCGCCTCGATCGTCGGCCAGCCGCTGCACATGTCCAGCCCGCTCGTCCCGGCCGTGTACGTCCTGGTCGGCATGGCCAAGGTCGAGTTCGGCGACCACACGCGGTTCGTGGTGAAGTGGGCCGTCCTGACGAGCCTGGTGATCCTCGCGGCGGGCATCCTGTTCGGCATCATCTGACCGACGGAGATCGTCGGAGAACGTCGGATCGTCGGTTCGTCGGAAGGGAACGCGATCATGGTGCCCGGTGGGAACCGCGGCTGGCTGCTCCGCCTCGTCCTCGCCTTCGGCTTCGCACAGGCCGCGGTGTCGATGGCCCGGCCCGCCGTCTCCTACCGGGCCCTCGCGCTGGGCGCGGACGAACGGGCCGTCGGTGTCATCGCCGGCGTGTACGCGCTGCTGCCGCTGTTCGCCGCCGTTCCGCTGGGCCGCCGCACCGACCACGGGCGCTGTGCACCGCTGCTGCCCGCCGGGGTGGTGCTCATCGCCGGGGGCTGCGCGCTGAGCGGCGTCGCCGGGTCCCTGTGGACGATGGCCCTGTGGAGCGGCGTCATGGGCCTCGGGCACCTCTGCTTCGTCATCGGCGCCCAGTCACTGGTCGCCCGCCAGTCCGCTCCGCACGAACAGGACCGCAACTTCGGCCACTTCACCATCGGCGCCTCGCTCGGCCAGCTGATCGGCCCCATCGCCGCGGGCGCGCTCATCGGGGGCCCCGACATGGCCGGCAGCAGCGCGCTCGCCCTGGTGGTGGCGGGCGCGGGCGCGGCGGTCGCCTTCACGTCCCTGTGGCGCATAGAGCACCCCGCAACCGCCGAGTCCCGTGCGCAGCAGGGTGCGCGCGTCCCCGTGGGGAGCATCCTGCGCGCCCGGGGCGTGCCCGCGGGCATCCTGATCAGCCTCTCCGTGCTCTCCGCCACCGACATCCTCACCGCCTACCTGCCGGTGGTCGGCGAGCACCGGGGAATCTCCCCGGCCGTGATCGGCGTACTGCTCAGCCTGCGGGCCGCCGCGACGATCGCCTGCCGGCTTGTGCTGACCCCTCTGCTGCGGCTGCTCGGCCGCACGGTGCTGCTCACGGGCACGTGTCTGCTGGCCGCCCTGCTGTGCGCCGGGGTCGCGCTGCCGGTGCCGGTGTGGGCGCTCGCCCTGATGCTGGTCGTCCTCGGCTTCTGCCTGGGCGTCGGCCAGCCGCTCTCCATGACCACGGTCGTGCAGGCGGCCCCCGACGAGGCGCGCTCCACGGCCCTCGCCCTGCGCCTGACCGGCAACCGCCTCGGCCAGGTCGCCGCCCCCGCGGCCGCGGGCCTGATCGCGGGCGTCGCGGGTGTGGCCGCGCCCTTCGTGATGCTGGGCGCGCTCCTCCTGCTCTCCTCGGGCGTCGCCCTGCGCTCGCCGTCGACCGGTGCGGGCGGTGTGAGTGGTGCGGGCGGTGCCGGCGGTGCGGGCGGTGAGGCCGGTGCGAACGGTGCGACCGGCCGGGCCGCCGGAGCCCGGAGTCCGGAGATCGGGCAGGATGTCCCGGACCGGGCGGGCGACAGCCGGCCGTGCCGGGAGTCGAAGGGATGAGCATGATCCTGATCGTTCTGTCCGTCGTCCTGCTCCTCGTCGTCGGCGGCTGCGCCTGCGTCGTGTGGGCCGGCCGCGGCGGCCCGCCCTGGACGCGCGCGGTGGCGACGGCGACCCTGGCCGCGGGAGAGTTGGTCCGCGCCTCCGGCCGCTCCGGCGGCCGCCGCGGAGGCGGCGACCCGGACGGCTCGTCGAACGGCTGACCCGGCGGCCGGCCCCGGCATGATCACGTCGTGAGACGCCCCACCCCCTGAATCCGGCCGTCCGCTTTCTCACCAGATGGACGGTCGCGCCGAGATGTCGTCAGGTGTCTTCCCCGGGCCGGGCACGGTCCGTTAACTTCCGTGACTCACACGCCCCGTACGACCCGCACGAGGCGTCCGACCGCGGAGCACCAGAGCTCAGTGAGCCCCCGGGGGCACCTCCATGACACGCGCCATCTCCCTGCACGACGTGAGCAAGACCTACGCGCGAGGCGTCCGCGTGGTGGACCGGCTCTCGCTGGACATCGCGCCGGGCGAGTTCCTCGTCCTGCTCGGCCCCTCCGGCTGCGGCAAGTCGACCGTGCTGCGCATGATCGCCGGGCTGGAGGAGATCACCGAGGGGGAGCTGACGCTGGACGGCGCGTACGCCAACGACCTGCTCCCCGCGGAGCGGCGGATGGCGATGGTCTTCCAGAACTTCGCCCTGTACCCCAACATGACCACCCGCGGGAACATCGGCTTCCCGCTGCGCGTCGAGGACCCGCAGACCGACCCCACTCCCCGCGTGGACGCCACCGCCCGCATGCTGGGCATCGAGGACCTCCTCGACCGCCTCCCCGCCCAGCTCTCCGGCGGCGAACGCCAGCGGGTCGCCATGGGCCGGGCCATCTCCCGCCACCCCTCCGCCTTCCTGATGGACGAGCCGCTGTCCAACCTCGACGCCAAGCTCCGCAACCATCTGCGGGCCGAGATCACCCGGCTGACCCGGGAGCTGGGCGTCACCACCATCTACGTCACCCACGACCAGTCCGAGGCCATGTCGCTGGGCGACCGCGTCGCCGTCCTGCGCGGCGGCGTCCTCCAGCAGGTGGACACCCCGCGCGCCGTCTACGCCCTGCCCCGCAACGTCTTCGTCGCCGCCTTCATCGGCACCCCCCGCATCAACCTGCTGCGCGGCCTGGTGCGGGCCCCGCTGGACGGGGCGATGACCATCAGCCTGGGCAAGCAGTTCCTGCGCCTGCCCGAACCGCTCTCCCTGGACCACCAGTTGCTCCGCGTCCAGCAGGGCCGCGAGGTCATCGTGGGCCTGCGCTCGGAGGCCGTCCGGATCGCGAAGCCCTCGTCAGCCCGCCCCGGCGAGGTGCTGCTCACCGGGCTCGTGGAGCACGTCGAGTTCCAGGGCCACGAGGTCCTCGTGCACTTCAACACCGGCTCGCAGCCGGCCGTCGTACCCGACCTGGAGGCCCCGCGCCCCGCCGCCCGCCCGGTCAGGCGCCGCCGTCGCGACGGCACGGTCCTGGAGCGGCTGAGGGAACGCGCGGGCGCCCTGCGGGCCGGACCCGTGGTCGTCATGGACGAACCGCCGGAGCCCGAACCGGCGGTCGCCGCCCCCGACGGCCGCCTCCCCGGCGACCTGATCGTCCGGACCACCCCCGACATCGACCTGCGCCACGGCATGCAGGTCCCCCTCCTCGTCGACCTCGCCCACCTGTTCGTCTTCGACCAGCACGGCGACCGGATCTGCCCCGCCCCCGCGCGGCTGCCGGATCTGGAGGAGTGATCACGCCGCGATTCCGCACTCCGGGAGGGTGAGCCGCGCCACCATCGGGGGAGCCCCTGGTGCCGTAAAACTAACGGCGCTAGTTTGGGGTCGGACCACGAGGCCCGCCCGGAAGGAACCCGATGAAGGCACACGACGGCATGTACATCGACGGAGCCTGGCGCCCCGCCGACGGCCGGGACACGATCGACGTCGTGAACCCGGTCGACGAGCAGGTGATCGGTACGGTCCCCGCGGGCAGTGCCCTGGACGTCGACACCGCCGTACGGGCCGCCCGCGCCGCCCTGCCGGGCTGGGCCGCCACCCCGCCCGCCGAGCGGGCCGCCCGCCTGGCCGCGCTGCGGGACGTCCTGGTGGCCCGCAAGGACGAGATCGCCGAGACGGTCACCGCCGAGCTGGGCTCCCCGCTGAAGTTCTCGCAGGCCGTGCACGCGGGCGCCCCGATCGCGGTCGCCGGTTCCTACGCCGAGCTGGCGGCGACCCACGCCTTCGAGGAGAAGGTCGGCAACTCCGTGGTCCACCACGAGCCGGTCGGCGTGGTCGGCGCCATCACCCCCTGGAACTACCCGCTCCACCAGATCGTCGCCAAGGCCGCCCCGGCGCTCGCGGCCGGCTGCACGATGGTGCTCAAGCCCGCCGAGGACACCCCGCTCGTCGCGCAGCTCTTCGCCGAGGCGGTGCACGAGGCCGGGCTCCCCGCGGGCGTCTTCAACCTGGTCACCGGCCTCGGCCCGGTCGCCGGACAGGCCCTCGCCGAGCACCCGGGCGTCGACCTGGTCTCCTTCACCGGCTCCACCGCCGTCGGCCGCCGCATCGGCGCCACCGCGGGCGCCGCCGTCAAGCGGGTCGCCCTCGAACTCGGCGGCAAGTCCGCCAACGTCATCCTCCCGAGCGCCGACCTCGCCAAGGCCGTCAACGTCGGCGTCGCCAACGTCATGTCCAACTCCGGCCAGACGTGCAGCGCCTGGACTCGCATGCTGGTCCACCGCGACCGGTACGACGAGGCCGTGTCGCTCGCCGCCGAGGCCGCCGCGAAGTACGGCGACCGGATCGGCCCCGTCGTCAACGCCAAGCAGCGGGACCGGGTGCGCGGTTACATCGACAAGGGCGTCGCCGAGGGCGCGCGCCTGGTCGCGGGCGGCCCCGAAGCCCCGCGCGAGCGGGGGTACTTCGTCAGCCCGACGGTCTTCGCGGACGTCACCGAGGAGATGACGATCGCCCAGGAGGAGATCTTCGGCCCCGTCCTGTCCATCCTCCGCTACGAGGACGAGGACGACGCCCTCCGGATCGCCAACGGCACGGTCTACGGCCTCGCCGGCGCCGTCTGGGCCGGGGACGAGGCCGAGGCGGTCGCCTTCGCCCGCCGGATGGACACCGGGCAGGTCGACATCAACGGCGGCCGGTTCAACCCGCTGGCGCCCTTCGGCGGCTACAAGCAGTCGGGCGTGGGCCGCGAACTGGGCGCCCACGGCCTCACCGAGTACCTCCAGACCAAGTCCCTCCAGTTCTAGCCCGCTTCTAGCCGCAGGGGAGCCGTTCACGTCATGGCCGTCCGTACCGCAGTCCGTGCCGCCGTCGTACCCGCCCTCGGGGCCCCGCTGGAGGTCACCGGCATCGAGCTGCCCGAGCCCGGCCCCGGCCGGGTCCGGGTGCGGCTCGCCGCCGCCGGGGTCTGCCACTCCGACCTGTCCCTGTCCAACGGCACCATGCGGGTGCCGCTGCCCGCCGTCCTCGGCCACGAGGGCGCCGGCACCGTCGTCGCCGTGGGCGAGGGCGTCACCCACGTCGCGCCCGGCGACGCGGTCGTCCTCAACTGGGCCCCGTCCTGCGGCGCCTGCCACGCCTGCTCGCTCGGCGAGGTCTGGCTGTGCGCCAACGCGCTCGCCGGCGCCGCCGACGTGCACGCCCGCCGCGCCGACGACGGCACCGACCTGCACCCCGGTCTGAACGTCGCCGCGTTCGCCGAGGAGACGGTGGTCGCCGCCGGCTGCGTCCTGCCCGCCCCCGAGGGCATCCCCCTCACCGAGGCGGCGCTGCTCGGCTGCGCCGTCCTCACCGGCTACGGCGCCGTCCACCACTCGGCGCGGGTCCGCGAGGGCGAGACGGTCGCGGTCTTCGGCGCCGGGGGAGTGGGCCTGGCCACCCTCCAGGCGGCCCGGATCGCGGGCGCGTCGAAGATCGTCGCGGTCGACGTGTCCCCCGAGAAGGAGGAGCTGGCCCGCGCCGCCGGCGCCACCGACTACCTCCTCGCCTCCGACACCACCGCCCGCGAGATCCGCGCCCGCACCGGAAAGCAGGGCGTCGACGTCGCCGTCGAGTGCGTGGGCCGCGCGGCCACCATCCGCACCGCCTGGGAGTCCACCCGGCGCGGCGGGCGCACCACGGTCGTCGGCATCGGCGGCAAGGACCAGCAGGTCACCTTCAACGCCCTGGAGATCTTCCACTGGGGCCGCACCCTGTCCGGCTGCGTCTACGGCAACGCCGACCCCGCCCGCGACCTCCCGGTCCTCGCCGAACACGTCCGGGCCGGACGCCTCGACCTCGGCGCCCTGGTCACGGAGCGCATCGCCCTGGACGGCATCCCGGCCGCCTTCGACAACATGCTGGCGGGCAAGGGCGGGCGGGCGCTGGTGGTGTTCTGACGGCAGCGGTCAGGATTCGACCGCGTACGTAAGGAAACCGGCCCAAGCCTCGGAGGAAAGCGCCAGTTGCGGGCCCTGGCGCACCTTCGAGTCCCGGACATGGACGGTGTCCGGGCATGCCGCGACCTCGACGCAGTCACCGGAACCGCTGCTGCTGTAGCTGGACTTGTGCCAGGACAGGGCGACCTCGACGCAGTCTCCGGAGCCGCCGCTGCTGTAGCTGGACTTGTGCCAGGACAGGGCGACCTCGACGCAGTCGTCTCCCGAGCCGCTGCTGTAAGTGCTCTTGAACCACTTCAGGGCGGTGCTGTTCATACGTCTCCTCGCATCCGCTGCAACAAGCCCACGGATTCCTCCATGGGCAGAGCCTGCGAACGCATCCTGGCATACCGCATCTGCAGGGTGCTGACCACCTTGGGTGCATGGACGAGCTGGCCGCTCTCCTGACCTTCGCAGTAGGCGAGCCACTTGTTGTCCGGCGTCTCCAGGAGCTGCACGGGGCCGTGCAGTCCGGCGTGCTTCTCGCGACGCACCGGCATCACCTGCACTTCGACATTCCGCAACTCCGCCAACTCCAGCACATGGTCGATCAGCCCACGCGTCACATCCGCTCCACCGGTCCACCGCAGGAACAGGTGCTCCTCAAGGATGAAGCTGAATGCCGTGTTCGGCCGCTCCCGCAACAGCCGCTGCCGTTCTGCCCGCGCCACCCACTGGGCCTCGACCTGTTCGTCACCCAGGGGCGGCAGTTGCTCCACGAACAGCGTGCGCGCATACGCCTCCGTCTGCAACAGGCCCGGGATCAGGCGGCACTCGTACGTGTGGAGACTCACCGCCGTCTCCTCCAGCCGCGCCCACTGCCGGAACCAACTGGCCAGCCCGGGCTGCCGCGACAGATGCCGCGCCGCGCCCCGCAGCGCCCCGAACGCGTCCAGCACCTCCTCCGCCCGCTCCACGAACTCCTGCGTCGGGAAGCGCCGACCCTGCTCGATGGAGGCCACGGTCGGAACCGAGTACCGCACCCGCGGAGCGAACTGCTCCTGCGTCAGACGCGCCCGCTTCCTGAACGCCTTGACGACCTCGCCGAACGTCCTGAGGCTGTCCGACACCTCCGGTTCGCCGCCGCCGCAGCCCGGGGCACCCGCCCCGCCCGTACCGTCCGCCATGTCAGGCCCTCCGCCCACCCGTGCCCACACCAACTCCGCCAACACGGCAAGGGTCACGGACGGTTACCTCTACTGTCCACTGCGTGAACCCGTACGCCGGGTGCGCGTAGGAGTGGTGGGACACTCAGGCGCGCAGCGCCACCGCGTCGATGCCCAGCAGTTCGGACAGCGCGGCCTCGCCCACCGGCGTCACCTTCACCGCCCGCTCCGAGCCGATGCGCACGCACCAGCCCGTGTCCAGGGCGTGCCGGCACAGGGCGGCGCCCGCCACGCCCGCGAGGTGCGGACGGCGTTCCGTCCAGTCCAGGCAGGCCCGGGCCAGCGGCCGGCGACCGGTCGGCCGCAGCGGGATCCCGGCGGCGTCGAACCAGCCGAGGCCCGCGTCCGTGAGCGCGAACCCGGTGTCCTGGCGCAGCAGCCCGCGCCCGGTAAGCGCGTCGGTGACCGCGATGCCGAGCCGTCCGGCGAGATGGTCGTAGCAGGTGCGCCCCCGGGCCATCGCGGACCCGGCGCTGGACGCTCGCAGGGTGCACGGACGGCGGGCGGCGGCGTCCTGGGGCGCGACCTGCGCGGCCAGGTCCTCCACCAGCTGCGCGACCCGCTCGTCGGCCAGCCGCACGTACCGGTGCCGCCCCTGCCGTTCCTCCGCGAGCAGCCCGCCCGCGACGAGCTTGCCCAGGTGCTCGCTGAGCGTCGACGCGGCGACCCCGGCGTGCCGGGCCAGCTCACCGGCGGTCCACGCCCGCCCGTCCAGCAGGGCCAGCAGGCAGGCGGCACGCGTCTCGTCGGCGAGCAGCCCGGCCAGTCGTGCGAGCCCGGGAGCCCGGGCGTCCCTCTCGGTCATGCGTCCAGGATGCGCCACGCACGGTTCGGCGGACGCCGAAGTGTCCGGGAAGCCCCCAGCGTCCTCAGACGCCCTGCGCCACCTGCGCGTACTGCTGCGCCAGCCCGTCCAGGAGTGCCGTCAGACCCGTCTCGAAGGCGCGCTCGTCGATCTTCTCCTGCTGCTCGGCCAGCAGGTGGGCCTGCTGGAGGTGCGGGTAGTCGGCGGGGTCGTAGGCACCGGCGTCGGTCACGAAGCCGCCGGCGAAGGAGCCGAGCGCCGAGCCCATGATGAAGTAGCGCATCAGCGCGCCGATGGAGGTGGCCTGGGCCGGGGGCCAGCCCGCCCGGACCATGGCGCCGTAGACGGCGTCCGCGAGGTGCAGCGCGGCCGGGCGGCGGCCGGGGCCGTGGGCCAGCACCGGCACGATGTTGGGATGGTCGCGCAGCGCCGTCCGGTAGGAGACGGCCCAGTCGTGCAGCGCGGTCCGCCACTCCCGGCCGTCCTCGAACATCGACAGGTCCACCTGCGCGCTGACCGAGTCGGCGACCGCCTCGAGGATCTCGTCCTTGGTGCGGAAGTGGTTGTAGAGGGAGGGTCCGCTGACCCCCAGTTCCGCGGCCAGCCGGCGCGTGGAGACGGCCGCGAGGCCCTTCGCGTCCACCAGCGCGCGGGCCGTCTCGACGATCCGGTCGGTGCTGAGCAGGGGCTTGCGCGGTCGGGCCATGGCGCACATAGTAGGGCTGCGAGCTGAAACTAGCAGTGCTAATTTAAATGTACGGCTTTCAAGATTTCTTTCCTGTGGGGTGACTCGGCATGAACCTGGAGCTCAGCGAGGAGCAGACCGCCGTACGGCAGCTCGCCCGGGACTTCGTGGAGCGGGAGATCGCCCCCCATGTCGTCGAGTGGGACCGCGCCGAGGAGGTGGACCGCTCCCTGGTGAAGAAGCTCGGCGAGGTCGGCTTCCTCGGCCTCACGATCGACGAGGAGTACGGCGGCAGCGGCGGCGACCACCTCGCGTACTGCCTGGTCACGGAGGAACTGGGCCGCGGCGACAGCTCCGTGCGCGGGATCGTCTCGGTCTCCCTCGGCCTGGTCGCCAAGACCGTCGCCGCCTGGGGCGACGAGGAGCAGAAGCGGCGCTGGCTGCCGGGGCTCACCTCCGGCGAGTACGTCGGCTGCTTCGGCCTCACCGAGCCCGGTACGGGGTCGGACGCCGGGAACCTCACCACCCGCGCGGTCCGGGACGGCGACGACTACGTCGTCAACGGCACCAAGATGTTCATCACCAACGGCACCTGGGCCGACGTCGTCCTGCTCTTCGCCCGCTCCACCGACGCCCCCGGCCACCAGGGCGTCTCCGCCTTCCTCGTGCCCACCGACACGCCCGGCCTGAGCCGCCGCACCGTCCACGGCAAGCTCGGACTGCGCGGCCAGGCCACCGCCGAACTGGTCCTGGAGGACGTCCGCGTCCCCGCCTCCGCGATGCTCGCGCCCGAGGGCAAGGGATTCTCGGTGGCCATGTCGGCCCTCGCCAAGGGGCGGATGTCGGTCGCCGCAGGCTGCGTCGGCATAGCCCAGGCCGCGCTGGACGCGGCCGTGCGCTACGCGGGCGAGCGGGAGCAGTTCGGCAAGACCATCGCCCACCACCAGCTCGTGCAGGAGCTGATCAGCGACATCGCCCTCGACGTGGACGCGGCCCGGCTGCTGACCTGGCGGGTCGCCGACCTGGTCGACCGCGGGCAGGCCTTCACCGTCGAGTCCTCCAAGGCCAAGCTCTTCGCCTCGGAGGCCGCCGTGCGCGCCGCCAACAACGCCCTCCAGGTCTTCGGCGGCTACGGCTACATCGACGAGTACCCGGCCGGCAAGCTGCTGCGCGACGCCCGCGTGATGACGCTCTACGAGGGCACCAGCCAGATCCAGAAGCTGGTCATCGGGCGTGCGCTGACCGGGGTTTCGGCATTCTGACCGCCGGGTTCCGAGTGCGCGAACTGAGTACGCGAACTGAGTACGACGGCGGATGTGGTGCGGGCCACATCCGCCGACTCTTGTCCCCATGAGCGACACACCGGTCAAGCAGCAGAACACGGCGGCCTTCTACGGGCAGGCCGTCGCCTCGTTCGCGGTGGCCATGGCCGCCACCGCCATCGGCATCTACCAGCTCCAGGCCGACGCCTGGGTGCGCGCCTTCCTCGCGATCGCCGTCCTGTACCTCGTCACCTCGGCCTTCACCCTGGCCAAGATCATCCGGGACCGCCAGGAGGTCGGCCAGATAGTCAGCCGCGTCGACCAGGCGCGCCTCGACAAGATCCTCGTCGAGCACGACCCGTTCCACCAGAAGCCGGGCGGCTCCCCCGCCGGGCAGCGCCCCTAAGCGCCCGCTCACCTTCGGCGGTATGGTGGTGCTCCTGTCACCGAGAGGGGCGAACAAGCGATGAGTACGGCGGCCGAGACGACGGGCGGCGACATCGAGCCGTGGGAAGAGGTCACGCCCGACGCGGCCCGGCGGCTCCTGGTCGCCGCCGTGGAGGCGTTCGCCGAACGCGGGTACCACGCGACCACGACCCGCGACATCGCCGGACGGGCCGGCATGAGCCCGGCCGCGCTCTACATCCACTACAAGACCAAGGAAGAGCTGCTCCACCGCATCAGCCGCATCGGTCACACCCGGGCGGTGGCCATCCTGCGCTCCGCGGCCCAGGGCGAGGGCAGCGCGACCGAACGGCTCGCCGACGCCGTGAGTTCCTTCGTCCGCTGGCACGCCGGGCGGCGTACCACCGCGCGGGTCGTGCAGTACGAGCTGGACGCCCTCGGTCCCGAGGCCCGGGAGGAGATCCTCACGCTCCGCCGGCAGTGCGACGCCGCGGTCCGCGGCATCATCGACGACGGCGTGGCCACGGGCGAGTTCGACGTGCCGGACGTCAAGGGCACGACGCTG
Source organism: Streptomyces sp. NPDC059906 (assembly GCF_042730645.1). Lineage (NCBI taxonomy): Bacteria > Bacillati > Actinomycetota > Actinomycetes > Kitasatosporales > Streptomycetaceae > Streptomyces > Streptomyces sp. NPDC059906. Next base: position 166,713 of record NZ_JBHWKU010000009.1, on the reverse strand, counting down.
GCCGTGCTGTCCCTCTGCATCGACGTGGCCCGCTGGTTCAACGTCAACGGCCCCCGTACGCCCGACGAGGTCGGCGCGCTCTACGCCGACCTCGTGCTGCGCATGGTGGGTGCCGAACCGTCCGGGGCGACGGCTCAGAGGTAGTAGCGCGAGACCGACTCGGCGACGCACACCGGCTTGTCGCCGCCCTCGCGCTCCACGGTGAAGGCGACGCTCACCTGGATCCCTCCCTTGACGTCCTCGACGCCGGTGATGGCCGCCGTGGCGCGCAGCCGCGAGCCGACCGGGACGGGGGAGGGGAAGCGGACCTTGTTGGTGCCGTAGTTGACGCCCATCGTCACGCCGTCGACCCGGATCAGCTGCGGTCCGAACAGCGGGAGCAGGGACAGGGTCAGATAGCCGTGCGCGATGGTGCCGCCGAACGGGCCCGCGGCCGCCTTCTCCGGATCCACGTGGATCCACTGGTGGTCGCCGGTCGCCTCGGCGAACAGGTCGATCCGCTTCTGGTCGACCTCCAGCCAGTCGGTGTACCCCAACCGCTCGCCCACCGCCGCCTTCACCTCGTCGGCGGACGTGAAGATCCTCGGCTCTGCCATGTTCCGGCCTCTCTGCTCGCTCACCCGGTGCACTCGTTTCTAAGCGACTGCTTAGCATGGTCGCCCGTGGCGCGCCTGTCAACGGACCGGACCGGTCCGCGAGGGCGAGCGGGTCGGTAGGGTTCGAGGGGTGCCCCAGATTCCAGAGAAGATCCAAGAGCTCACGGTCGGCCAGCTCGCCGCCCGCAGCGGCGCCGCGGTCTCGGCCCTGCACTTCTACGAGTCCAAGGGTCTGATCAGCAGTCGTCGCACCTCGGGCAACCAGCGCCGCTTCGCCCGTGACGCGCTGCGCCGGGTCGCCTTCGTCCGTGCGGCGCAGCGGGTCGGCATACCGCTGGCCACGATCCGCGAGGCGCTCGCCGAGCTGCCGGAGGGGCGCACGCCCACCGAGGACGACTGGGCCCGGCTCTCCGAGTCCTGGCGCTCCGAGCTGGACGAGCGCATCAAACAGCTCAACCGGCTGCGCGACCACCTCACCGACTGCATCGGCTGCGGCTGCCTGTCCCTGGAGACCTGCGTCCTGTCCAACCCCGACGACGCCTTCGGCGAACGCAGTGCGGGCTCCCGCCTGCTCGTGGAGCGCCGCGGCTCCACCGCCAGGGGCGGCCGGGCGCCGAGCCGCGCCCTGGAACCGGAAGTGCCGTGCTGCGGTGACTGACCGCACGGTCAGCCGGGCCCGGTCGTCAGCCCTCGCCCCGGCGCGCCGCGGCCCACTCCCGCGCTTGTCCGCGCCCCGTTCACGCAGAGTTGCACCATTCCCCATGGTGCCGGGCGCCACCGGCAGTGCCCGCCGGACCCGGTGCCGTACCGGCCGCCGGGGGTGCGGCATCCCCGGCACACCCCCGCGGTCGGCTACGCCGACATCAGCAGCCGGCCCCGCCGGGCGTCCGCGCGCGCGTCGGGAGTGAGGACGGGCCGCGGCACCAGGATGCCGCAGTCCGAGCAGACGGGGCCCGTCGAGGGTTCGTGGTCCAGGTCGTACCTCCAGACGAGTCGCTCCCCGTCGCACACCGGGCACACGGCGCCCGGCTCACGCTCCAGCGCGGAGATCAGCCGGCGCAGCACCTCCGCCAGCGGTCCGTCGGGATGGACCCGGGGGTCGTCGCACCAGGCCACTCCGAACCCGCCCCAGGTCAGCCGGTGCCAGTCGTCCGTGCTGCCCGGCCTGCGCAGCCCGTCGTGCTTCTCCTTCCTGCGCCGCTCGGCGAAGGCGACCTCGTAGGCCAGCCACACCGAACGCGCCTCCTCCAGCTCCTCCAGTGCGGCCACGAGCCGCGCTGGGTCGGGGGAGCGGTCCTCGGGACCGAACCCGGCCCGGGAGCAGAGATGGTCCCAGGTCGCCCTGTGCCCATAAGGGGCGAATCGCTCAAGGCACTTGCGCAGCGAATAGCGCCGCAGCGCCAGGTCGCACCGTGGATCGCGGACCTGTCTCGCCAGACTTCGGAAACCGGCCATCGCCCTGCACCTCCGTCACACCTGCACCTGTACTTGGGTCACTTCGGCGTCGTCGTACGGACGTCGCCGAATAGACGTATCGACAACCGATTCGGCTCCATCCGATTTCCGATGCCCCCCATAAGCCGATCCACCCGCTCCCAAAAAAAGTGACGCATGTTCACCTTCCCACTCGGGGATACCGGCGGTAACGTCCCGCCACACCCCCGTCGGGAGGAGCTGCCATGCCACGGCGCACCCCACGCAACGCCCTCGACAGACTGAGAACTCCCCGCGGTCTCCACGGGTTCCTGAAGACCGCATCCGTATGCGCCCTCGTTGCCGGACTTTTGTCACCGCTTTCCCCGGCGATGGCCGCCGGGACCGGATCCGCCGAGGCCACGGCCGCCGAGGCCACGGCCGCCGAGGCCACGGCCCAAGCGGCCCCCAACGACCACTGCGGCGGCCAGTGTTCCGACATCCTGCCGCCCGGCCAGAACGGCAACGCCACCCTCGCCCAGATCCTCCTCAACCAGGCCTTCGGCACCCAGCCCGCGCACGCCGAGGACCAGCTGGGCCCCTACGCGAACCTCGCCACCGGCTACTCCGGCCTCACCAACGACAAGATCAACACCTTCTTCAACGACGCCTCCTTCGGTGTCCCCGAGGGCCAGGCCGCCTCCACCGTCCGCCCCGCCGGACGCGACGACGTGACCATCGTCCGCGACAAGAAGACCGGCGTGCCGCACATCACCGGCACCACCCGCTACGGCACCGAGTTCGGCGCCGGCTACGCCGCGGCCCAGGACCGGCTCTGGCTCATGGACCTCTTCCGGCACGTCGGACGCGGCCAGTTGACCCCCTTCGCCGGCGGCGCCCCCGCCAACCAGGGCCTGGAGCAGCAGTTCTGGCGCAGCGCCCCCTACACCGAGGCCGACCTGGAGGCGCAGATCGAGAGCGCCGCCGCCAAGGCCGGGGAACGCGGCGAGCTGGCCCTGGCCGACGTGGACGCCTACGTCGCCGGCGTCAACGCCTACATCGACGCCTCGGACAAGGGCCGCTACTTCCCGGGCGAGTACGTCCTGACCGGCCACAAGAACGCCATCACCAACGCCGGCACCATCGAGCACTTCAAGCGCAGCGACCTGATCGCGCTGGCCTCCGTCATCGGCTCCCTCTTCGGCGCCGGAGGCGGCGGCGAGGTCAACAACGCGCTCTCCCTGCTCGCCGCCCAGGAGAAGTACGGCGTCGCCGAGGGCACCGAGGTCTGGGAGTCCTTCCGCCAGCGCAACGACCCCGAGGCCGTCCTCACCCAGCAGGACGGCAGCTTCCCGTACCTGCCCACCCCGGACGACCCGCAGGGCCGCGCCCTGCCCGACGCCGGGTCGGTCGAGCCGGAACCGCTGGTGTACGACCGTACGGGCAGCGCGGGTGCGGCGAGCGCGACCGGTGCCTCCGCCAAGTCCGCGGACGCGGCCGTGTCCTCGGCGCGGCGCGGCATGTCCAACGCCCTCGTCGTCAGCGGCGAGCACACCGCGAGCGGCCACCCGGTCGCCGTCTTCGGACCCCAGACCGGGTACTTCGCGCCGCAACTGCTCATGCTCCAGGAGATCCAGGGCCCCGGCATCAGCGCCCGCGGCGCCTCCTTCGCGGGCCTGAGCATGTACGTCGAACTCGGCCGCGGCCAGGACTACGCCTGGAGCGCGACCACCTCCGGCCAGGACATCATCGACACCTACGCGGTCGAGCTGTGCCAGGACGACTACCACTACCTCTACCGCGGCACCTGCACGCCCATGGAGAAGGTCGAGCGGCACAACGCCTGGAAGCCCACCGTCGCCGACTCCACGGCGGCCGGCTCCTACACCATGCGCGTCTGGCGCACCAAGTACGGACCGGTCGAGTCCCGGGCCACGGTCGGCGGCAAGAAGGTCGCCTACACCACCCTGCGCTCCTCCTACCTGCACGAGGCCGACTCCATCATCGGCTTCCAGATGCTGAACGACCCGGACTACCTCAACAGCCCCGAGCGCTTCAAGGGCGCCGTCCAGCACATCAACTACACCTTCAACTGGTTCTACGCCGACTCCGAGCACACCGCGTACTACAACAGCGGCGACAACCCGGTGCGCGCGGGCGGCGTCGACGCCGAGTTCCCGGTCTGGGCCCGGTCCGCCTACGAGTGGCAGGACTGGGACCCGGCCGACAACACCGCCCGGTACACCGGCGCGTCCGCCCACCCGCAGTCGGTCGACCAGGACTACTACATCTCCTGGAACAACAAGCAGGCCAGGGACTACCCGGCCGCCTCCTGGGGCAACGGCTCCGTCCACCGCGGCAACCTCCTCGACGACCGGGTGAAGAAGCTGGTCGCCGACGGCGGCGTCACGCGGACCGCGCTGGTGAAGGCCATGGCCGAGGCGGCCCTCGCCGACCTGCGGGCCGAGGACGTCGTGCCCGACCTGCTGAAGGTGGTCGAGTCCGCGCCGGTGACCGACCCGGCGGCCAAGGAGGCGGTGGCAGGGCTCAAGGCGTGGCTGTCCGCGGGCGGGCTGCGCACGGAGACCTCGGCGGGCTCGAAGAAGTACGCCCACGCCGACGCGATCCGCACCCTGGACGCCTGGTGGCCGCTGCTGGTGAAGGCCGAGTTCGAACCCGGCCTGGGCGCGGACCTGTACACCGCCTTCACCCGCAACCTGCCCGTCGACGAGTCCCCGTCCGCCGCCCACGGCCCGACCGGAGCCCACGCCGGCAGCGCCTTCCAGTACGGCTGGTGGAGCTATGTCGACAAGGACGTCCGGTCCGTGCTCGGTGAGCCCGTCAAGGGTCCGCTGGCGCGTCCGTACTGCGGCGACGGCGACCTCGCCGCCTGCCGGGACTCCCTGGTCTCCACCCTGAAGGAGGCGGCGGGCCGCACGGCCGCCCAGGTCTACCCCGGGGACGACAGCTGTTCCGCCGGGGACCAGTGGTGCGCCGACTCGGTGATCCACCGCACCCTCGGCGGCATCAAACACGGAGGTATCAGCTGGCAGAACCGGCCGACCTACCAGCAGGTCGTGGAGTTCACCTCACACCGGTGACCGGCCGGCCCGACCGTCATCTGTAGAGCAGGTACTGGCGGCGTGTCCTGCGGAACGCCGCCAGTTCCCGCTCCCAGCCGTGCACCACCTCGTCGGTGTCCGCGCCCGCGTCGATCATCGTGCGCACCTGCGTGGAGCCGGTGAGCTTGTCGATCCAGTGGTCCGACCGCCAGGCGAAGCCGTCCCAGGTCCGCCGGGCGGTCACCAGGAGGGCGATTCCGGTGCGCACCGGGTCGAACGCGGCCCGGTCGTGCACGTGGAGCTGCACACCGCCGACGGTCTTGCCCTGGAACTTGGAGAAGGTGGGCGCGAAGTACGCCTCCCTGAAGCGCACTCCCGGCAGTCCGGCGTCGTTCGCGGCGGCGGCCCAGCCCCCGTCGATGCCCTCCGCGCCCAGCAGTTCGAACGGGCGGGTCGTGCCGCGGCCCTCGGACAGGTTCGTGCCCTCGAAGAGGCAGGTCCCCGAGTACACCAGCGCACACTGAGGCGTGGGCATGTTCGGGCTCGGCGGCACCCAGGGCAGCCCGGAGGCGTCGTAGAACTCCGACCGCTTCCAGCCCGTCATCGTCACCGTCTCCATCGGCACCGGCGACGGCAGGAACTCGCCGTTGAAGAGCAGCGCCAGCTCGGCGACCGTCATGCCGTGCGCCTGCGCGATCGGCTGCCGCCCGACGAAGGTCGCGAACTCCTTGTGCAGGATCGGGCCGAGGGCCGCCCGCCCGGTCACCGGGTTCGGCCGGTCCAGCACCACGAACCGCTTCCCCGCGAGAGCGGCCGCCTCCATGCAGTCGAACAGCGTCCAGATGTACGTGTAGAAGCGCGCGCCCACGTCCTGGATGTCGAAGACGACGGTGTCCACGCCGGACGCCGTGAACACGTCCGCGAGCGGCTGCCCGCTCTTCAGGTACGTGTCGTAGACCGGCAGCCCGGTTGCGGGGTCGTCGTAGCGGCCCTCGGAGCCGCCCGCCTGCGCCGTACCGCGGAAGCCGTGCTCGGGGCCGAAGACGGCGGTCAGGTTCACCCGGTCGTCGGCGTGCATGACGTCGACGATGTGGCGCACGTCCCGGGTGATGCCGGTCGGGTTGGTGACGACGCCGACCTTCTGTCCCCTGAGCGGCGCGTAGCCGGCGTCGGCGAGGCGCTCGAAGCCGGTGCGCAGCCGGCGGCCCCCGCCCCCGTGGCCCGCGGGTGCCGCGTGTGCCGTGCCCGCCGTCGCGGCGGCGGTGGTGCCGGCCGCCACCGCGGCCGTCGTGGCGAGCAGGTTGCGTCTGGACAGCGTCATGCGGTGACCTCCGTGATCGCGGCGGGTGTCATGCGCACGCACGCTAACCCGCACTGCCGGGCGCGGGGAATGGAGTAGACCGCGGTTCGCCTCTTCCGTCGCACATACCGACTGGTTAGTCTGGCGCTGCAACGGGGAGCGAGCAGTGCCCGAGCCGTGTCGAAGGAGACCGATGGTGGAAGCCGTGCAGGATGCCGGAGTCGTCGTCACCGGAGCGGGAGGCGGCATCGGGGCCGCGCTGGCCCGCCGCTTCGCCGCCGAGGGAGCCAGGGTCGTCGTCAACGACCTGGACGCCGCCCGGGCGAAGGACGTCGCCGACGAGATCGGCGGCATCGCGGTCCCCGGCGACGCCTCGGCGATCGTCGCCGAGGCCCGTGCGGCGCTGGGCGGCACGGTCGACGTCTACTGCGCCAACGCGGGCGTCGGGTCCGAGGGTTCGCAGGCCGCGGAGGAGGCCGTCTGGGCACTCGCCTGGGACGTCAACGTCATGGCCCACGTGCGGGCGGCCCACGAACTGCTCCCCGACTGGCTGGAGCGCGGCAGCGGCCGCTTCGTCTCCACCGTGTCGGCCGCCGGGCTGCTCACCATGATCGGCGCCGCCCCCTACAGCGTCACCAAGCACGGCGCGTACGCCTTCGCCGAGTGGCTGTCCCTGACGTACCGCCACCGCGGGATCAAGGTGCACGCCATCTGTCCGCAAGGGGTGCGCACCGACATGCTTGCCACCAGCGGCAGCGCGGGCGACCTGGTGCTGCGGCCCACCGCGATCGAACCGGCGGACGTCGCGGACGCCCTGTTCCAGGGCATCGAGGAGGACCGCTTCCTGATCCTGCCGCACCCCGAGGTGGCCGGGTACTACCAGGCCCGGGCGGCCGACCCCGACCGCTGGCTGCACGGCATGAACCGGCTCCAGCGGCAGTGGGAGGAGACGACCGCCCGGTGACCCCCTCCCGGGTGCGCGCCCCGGCCCGGGCCGCCCTGCCCGACGCGCCGGGGAGCGCAAGTGGGAAGATCCTCGGTCGGGAACCGCGTTCCCACAGGCATCAGGACGGACACTGAACGCACTGAACGCACAAAACGCACAGTGCAACGGAAAGGCAGGTGACGGCAGTGCCCAGGACCACGGACGGGGACGGCACTCCGGTGCCGCAGCGGCTCCTGGCCGCCGCCACCCGGCTCTTCGCCGAGCAGGGCTACGACCGCACCTCGGTACAGGAGATCGTCGAGGCGGCGGGCGTCACCAAGGGCGCGCTCTACCACTACTTCGGCTCCAAGGACGACCTCCTGCACGAGGTGTACGCGCGCGTGCTGCGCCTCCAGCAGGAACGCCTGGACGCCTTCGCGGACGCCGACGAGCCGGTCGAGAAGCGGGTGCGGGACGCGGCGGCCGACGTCGTCGTCACGACCATCGAGAACCTCGACGACGCGTCGATCTTCTTCCGCTCCATGCACCAGCTCAGCCCGGAGAAGAACAAACAGGTGCGCGCGGAGCGCCGGCGCTACCACGAGCGCTTCCGCGCGCTGATCGAGGAGGGGCAGCGGACCGGCGTCTTCACCAAGGAGATCCCGGCCGACCTGGTGGTGGACTACCACTTCGGGTCCATCCACCACCTGTCCACCTGGTACCGCCCCGACGGCCCGCTCAGCCCGCAGGAGGTCGCCGACCACCTCGCCGACCTGCTGCTGCGCGCCCTGCGCCCTTGAGGCGCCCGCCTCACAGGTACTTCTTGAGCTCCCTGCGGGCCAGCGAGCGCTGGTGCACCTCGTCGGGGCCGTCGGCGATCATCAGCGTCCGCGCGCCCGCGTACAGCTCGGCCAGCGGGAAGTCCTGACTCACGCCGCCCGCGCCGTGCAGCTGGATCGCCCGGTCGACGATGGCGACCACCGCGCGGGGCGTGGCGATCTTGATGGCCTGGATCTCGGTGTGCGCGCCCCGGTTGCCGACCGTGTCCATCAGCCAGGCCGTCTTCAGCACCAGCAGCCGCAGCTGCTCGACGGTGACCCGGGCGTCCGCGATCCAGTTGTGGACCACGCCCTGCTGGGCCAGCGCCTTGCCGAAGGCGTCGCGGGACACCGCGCGGCGGCACATCAGCTCGATCGCCCGCTCGGCCATGCCGATCAGCCGCATGCAGTGGTGGATCCGGCCGGGACCGAGCCGGGCCTGGGCGATGGCGAAGCCGCCGCCCTCCTCGCCGATCAGGTTCGACACCGGCACGCGCGCGTGGTCGAAGGTCACCTCGGCGTGGCCGCCGTGGTAGTGGTCCTCGTAGCCGAACACCTGCATGGCCCGGTCGACCGTCACCCCGGGCGTGTCGCGCGGGACCAGCACCATCGACTGCTGGCGGCGGATGTCCTCGCCGTCGGGGTCAGTCTTGCCCATCACGATGAAGACCTTGCAGTCCGGGTTCATCGCCCCGGAGATGTACCACTTGCGGCCCGTGACGACGTACTCGTCGCCGTCGCGCTCGATGTGCGTGGTGATGTTCGTGGCGTCCGAGGAGGCCACCTCCGGCTCCGTCATCGCGAAGGCCGAGCGGATCTCCCCGGCGAGCAACGGCTCCAGCCACTGCTTGCGCTGCGCCTCGTCGGCGAACTGGGCCAGCACCTCCATGTTCCCGGTGTCCGGTGCCGCGCAGTTCGTCGCGGTCGGTGCCAGCTGCGGGCTGCGGCCGGTGATCTCGGCGAGCGGGGCGTACTGGAGGTTGGTGAGGCCGGCTCCGTGCTCGGTGTCGGGGAGGAAGAGGTTCCACAGGCCCTGGCGGCGGGCCTCGGCCTTCAGGTCCTCCACGACCTGCGGCGTGTCCCACGGCGAGGCGAGGCGGGCGCGCTGCTCGTGGGCGACCTGCTCGGCGGGGTAGACGTACTCGTCCATGAAGGCGAGCAGCTTGGCGCGGAGTTCCTCGGTGTGTGCGTCGTACGCGAAGTCCATGCGGGTCAGCCCTTCTGAAGGGTGGTCAGGCCGTGCTCGATGAAGACCGGGACGAGGTCGCCGATGCGGTCGAAGCCGCGGCCGACCGTCTGGCCCAGCGTGTAGCGGTAGTGGATGCCCTCCAGGATCACGGCGAGCTTGAACCACGCGAACGCGGTGTACCAGGCGACCGTGGAGACGTCGCGTCCCGAGCGGGCGGCGTACCGCTCGATCAGCTCGGCGGGGGCGGGGTGGCCGGGGGCCTGGGCGGTGGTGGAGACGGGGGAGTCGGGCATGCCGAGCGGGCTGCTGTACATCACCAGCAGGCCGAGGTCGGTGAGCGGGTCGCCGAGGGTGGACATCTCCCAGTCGAGGATCGCCCGGATCTCGTCGTCCTCGCCGCCGATCAGGACGTTGTCGAGGCGGTAGTCGCCGTGGACCACGGTCGGGGCGGGGGAGCGGGGCAGTTCCCGGCCGAGCGTGGCGTGCAGTTCGTCGATGCCGGCCAGGTCGCGGTTGCGGGAGGCGTCGAGCTGCTTGGCCCAGCGGCGCAGCTGGCGGTCCAGGAAGCCCTCGGGGCGGCCGAAGTCCGCGAGGCCCACCTCGGCGGGGTCCACCGCGTGCAGTCCGACCAGTGTGTCGACGAGGTTCAGCACGGCGGCGCGGGTGCGCTCGGGGCCGAGGGGGGCGAGCTGCTCGGCGGTGCGGTACGGGGTGCCGTCCACGAACTCCATCACGTAGAAGGGCGCTCCCAGCACCTCCTCGTCCTCGCACAGGAGTACCGGGCGCGGCACGGGCACGTCGGTCGGGTGCAGGGCGCTGATGACGCGGTGCTCGCGCCGCATGTCGTGCGCGGTGGCCAGGACGTGGCCGAGCGGGGGGCGTCGCACCACCCAGCGGGCGGTGCCGTCGGTGACGGCGTAGGTGAGGTTCGACCGTCCGCCCTCGATCAGCCGGCCGGACAGCGTGCCGGACACCAGGCCGGGCCGCTCGCGGTCGAGCAGGACGCGCAAGCGGTCGAGATCGAGTCCGGGCGGGTGGTCGGGGCTCATCGGCTCTCCCTGGGACAGGTGAACAGTACCCGACACATGATGCCGACCGGTCGGTATGCCGTCCAGTGGGTCGGCGGAACGTGATCGGCGTTACGGGGTGGCGGGGCGGGGCGGGGGTGGCGGGGCGGGGGCGGCCCCGGGCCTCATGTCCTCAGAGGACGAGGAACGCCCCGCAGACGGCGAGGGCGAGTGTGCACATCGCCGCCGCGGCGGCGTGCGGCGGGGCGAGGGCCCGGGGTCGGGTAGCCGCGGCGAGGGTGCGGATGCGGCCGTGGGCGATCAGGAGGAAGGCCAGCCAGAGGACGCAGCACAGGGAGACGGCGAGCACCGAGAGGGCCGTCGCCCCGCCGTGCAGCGCGGCCTTCGCGGCGAGCACGGCGACGACCGTGCCGGACAGGGTGGTGCGGCGCCAGGCGAGCCGGGTGCGCTCGGGCTGGAGCCCGGGGTCGCGGTCCGGGGGTGCCGGGTCGGTCCCGCGCACGCTCAGACCTCCCAGCCGACGAGGACCACGACGACCATGACGACGGCGACCACGGCCACGACCAGGCTGAGCAGCGCCGGGAAGCGGGAGACGGGGAGGTCCTCGCCCCGGCGCATGGCGCGTTCGCAGCGCGCCCAGTGGTTCACGGCACGCAGCGAGCACAGCACGCCCGCGGCGAGCAGCGCGAGTGCGAGGCCGACCCGCCAGCCCCAGCGCAGGTCGGGCAGGAACTGATCCACCGCGAACCCGCCGCCGATCAGGGCGAGGGCGGTACGCAGCCAGGCCAGGAACGTACGCTCGTTGGCCAGCGAGAACCGGTAGTCGGGGGTGGTTCCCTCCCGCCGCACCTCCGCAGGCACGAACCACAGCCGAACGCTCCGCACGAATCCGATCACTCGGGGACCATATCCGGCACCCGCCGCGGGTGCCTGCGGCGGCCTGCGCGGGTGCGGTGGGGGTGCGCGTAGCGCGTTGTCTCCGGTGGGTGGGTCGGGGTCGCGCCGGGGGGTGTCCGTCCTCGGAACGGCGCGAAATCGGTTGGCTACGGAGGCTCACCGCGTTGACGCGCCAACCACTGCGGGCGAACACCCCCCGACACGCCCCCTCCTCGCCGTACGCGGCTGACCGCCCGTCCCCCTAGCTGCGGGCCGCCGCCACTCCGCCGCCCCTCGCCATAGCTGCGGGCAGTCGTGCCGCTGGGGCGGCACGGGTGGGCGCAGCGGCACCCCGCAACGCCGGGCCGCGTCCCCCTCGCGCCCGCACCCACCCCGGGTGCCAAGAGCACGCCGGGTCGCGCGACACCCCGCGCCCGCACCCACCCCGGGTGCCAAGACCACGCCGGGTCGCGCGACCCACCGCACCCCGGGGGTCACCCGGCCGACCCCGGCCCACTCGACCCCCGCCAAGCCCGCAGCCGCGCATACGCCGACAAGCCGTCCGGCACGAACTCCCACTCCCCGAGCCGTCCCTCCAGCTCCGCCTCCGGCAGGAACCCGTGCCACGCCACCTCCTCCACCTGAGGAGACACCGCCCCCGCCACCCGCACCTCGTACACCGCCGACCACCACGTCCGCCCGGCCCCGTCGTCGTACAGGAACCTGAACAGGAACTCGGGGCGAGGCAGTCCGCTCACCCCCAGTTCCTCCTCCGCCTCCCGCAGCGCCGCGTCGTCGTAGGACTCGCCCGCGCCGACCACCCCGCCGACGAACATGTCGTACAGCGCGGGAAACACCAGCTTCGTCGCCGTGCGGCGGTGGACGAAGACCCGCCCCCCGGGGTCCCGGGCCCACACGAACACGCACCGGTGCCGCAGCCCCCGCGCGTACGCGTCACCCCGCCGGGCCCGGCCGACGACACGGTCGTTCTCGTCGACGATGTCGAGGATCTCATCAGCAGAGCTCATGCGCCCATCCAAGCAGCAGCCGCCGCAGGCCTCAGCTTCGTTCCAGCGCCCGTTCGCGCCCGCTCTCGCCCGTGCCCTGCGGCATCGCCGGGTGCAGGCCCAGCAGGACGATGCCCGCCACGACCGCCGTGAGGCCGCCCGCCTGCCAGGCGAGCGCCCCGGCGTCGGTGTGCAGCCGGTCGCCGAGGAAGCCGACCCCGCAGGCGATGCCCGCGAGCGGCTGGGCCGCCGTCAGCGCGGGCAGCGACCTGCGCAGGGGCGCCGTCTCGAAGGCGCTCTGGACCAGGACCAGGCCGGTGATCCCGAGCACCGCCACGGCGTACGGCTGCCAGCCCGTCAGCACTTCCGCGAGGCCGCCCGCCGAGAAGCGTCGGCCGCTGACCCGGGTCAGCGCGTCCTGCACCCCGTACACCAGGCCGGCGGCCAGCGCCAGGAGGGTCGGGCCCCAGGTCAGCCGCAGGCGGGCGGCGCACAGAGTGAGCAGGAGGGCCAGGCCCAGCATCACGCCGACGATCAGCCAGTGCCGCAGCGGGTCGGTCACCGCACTGCCCCCGCGCGGCTCGCCCGCCAGGATGAACGCGGTCACCCCGCCCGCGAGCAGCGCCAGACCGGCCCAGCCCTGGCGGCCCAGCGGCTGCCGGGTCTGGATGCGGGAGAGGGCCAGGGCGAAGAGGAGGTTCGTCGCCAGGAGGGGCTCGACGAGGGTCAGTTCGCCGCCGCCCAGCGCGATCGCGCCGAGGACCAGTCCGGCCACCATCAGGCCCATGCCGGCCAGCCAGCGCGGCACCCTGACGAGGTCGAGCAGCAGGCGGGGCGAGAGGAAGTCGCCCAGCGGGGCGCGCTGGGCCGCGTTCTGCTGGAGGACGAAGCCGAACCCCAGACAGCATGCGGCGCACACGGCGAGGACCAGGACGAGAACCGACACGCTGCGTACCTCGATCGTCAGTCGGGTCACGGGGGCGTCGGGGACGACTCTAGTGCGGGCGGGCGACGGGTGCCGGGCGAGTGGCGCATTAGGGGGCGGGGGAGGGCGCGGCGGGTGGACGGCGGCGGCGAGGGGGTGGTGAGGGGGTGGTGAGGGGGTAAGTTCCGCTGTTGTCATGTGAGTTGACGCGTGTAACGGGCTGGTTCCTCTTGACGTCAAGCATTGGCTGCCGGTTTGCTGTGCGTGATCAGTTCATGGCAATCCGGTCATGACAGTCCGGCTACGACGACCTACCGCGTCGCGTGAGGAAGTTTCCCGCGGTGTCCCCACCCCCGCCTCCCCTCGGCCGCGGCCGCAAACGCGCGGCCCAGGCCTTCGACGAGGCCCTCGACGACGCCGAACTCGTCGCCGCGCGTGCCGCGTTGGCCCAGGGGCGGTGGCAGTCCGTCCGCTCGCTGCTGGTCCACACGGGTGACGACTGGGACCGCCGGGGGCACCGGGTGGCCGTTCTCGCCAAGGAGTCCCACTGCGCGCCCTGGGCCCGCGAGTGGCTGCTCGCCGAGCCCGACTCCGCCGACGCGTCGGTACTGCTCGCCCACGCCCTGGTGCACCGCGCCCTGCGCGGGAAGGAGAAGCCGGACCGGGTCCGCGAGGCGTGCCGGGCCGCTGCCGCCCTCGTACCGGACGACCCCACGCCCTGGCTCGGGCTCCTCGCGCTGGAACGCTCCCTGGGCGCCGACGAGGACGTCATCCGGGTCTTCGACGAGGTGCGCGGACGGTACGCCGACCACCACCACGCCCACCACCTGATGGTGGCCCGGCTCGCCGAGCGCGGCGGCGACGGCGGCCCCGACCCGCTGCACGAGGTGTACGACTTCGCCAACTGGGCCGCCGAGCAGGCGCCCGCCGACTCCCCGCTGGCCATCCTCCCGGTCGTCGCGCACGCCGAGCGCTACCGCGTGCTGGCCGCCGCGGGCCACGAGTCCCCCGACCCGCGCGCCTCGGGGCACTGGGTCGGCCGGCGCGCCCGGCTGGTGATGAAGGCGGCCTTCGACTGGTGGCTGGAGTGGGAGCAGGACGGTCACCCGCGCCGGCTGATCGACCTGAACTTCCTCGCCCACGCCAAGTCCTGCGAGGGCCGGGGCGCCGAGGCCGCCGCCCTGTTCCACCGCATCGGCGAGCACGCCACGCCGGCCCCGTGGTCGTACCCGGACCGCGACCCGTTCGCCGCCTTCCGCGCCGCCCGCGCGGGCGCGCTCGGCACCGGCTGACCCGCCCGAAAGACCCGACGCACACCACACACACGAGAGAAGGACGTCCTGCGATGACCACGGGCAGTTCGAGCACGAGCAGAACCGCGAGCGGTGGCGCCATCAGCACCTTCAAGGGCGAGGAGCGCGCGCTGCGCGCCGACCGGCTGGGCACGGGAGGGCTGCTCCTGTCCGTGCTCGCCGCCACCGCCCCGCTGATGGTGGTCGCGGGCGTCATGCCCACTACTTTCGCGGTCATGGGCATCGTCGGGCAGCCGCTGCTCTTCGTGCTGCTGGGCGTGGTGCTGATCCTGTTCAGCATCGGGTACGCCGAGATGAGCCGGCACGTCCACAACGCGGGCGCCTTCTACGCCTACATCTCCCGCGGACTCGGCGGCACCGCCGGCGCGGGCGCGGCCCTGGTCGCGCTGGTCGCCTACAACGCCCTCCAGGTCGGCATCTACGGCATCTTCGGCTTCGAGGTCTCCGGTCTGCTCGCCACCTACGCCGACCTCGACGTGGCCTGGTGGATCCCGGCCTTGCTGGCGGTGCTCGCCGTCGGTGCGCTGGGCTGGCTGAAGATCGACGTCAACGCGCGCGTCCTGGGCGTCCTGCTGCTCATCGAGGTGGTGCTGGTGGTGGTGTTCGACATCGCCGCCGTCTCCGACCCGGGGGCGCAGGGGCTGTCGCTGCACGCCTTCAACCCGGACACCCTCAGCGGCGCCGGGGTCGGCACCGCGCTCTGCTTCTGCATCGCCGCCTTCCTCGGCTTCGAGCAGGCGCCCGTGTACGCCGAGGAGACCAGCCGGCCCCACGTGCTCGTTCCGCGTGTCATGTTCCTGGCGGTCGGCGGGGTGGCGGTCTTCTTCGCGCTCAGCAGCTGGGCCCTGACCGTGGCCACCGGCCCCGACAAGATCGTCGGCACCGCGCAGGAGCAGAGCGCCGGACTGCTGTTCTTCCTGACCGAGTCACGGCTCGGCGACACCTTCACCGACGTGCTGCACGTCCTGTTCGTCACCGGGATGTTCGCCGCGCTGCTGAGCTTCCACAACGTCGTCGCCCGGTACGCCTTCGCCATGGGGCGCGAGGGGCTGCTGCCCGCCGCCTTCGGGCGCACCAGCGGCACCAGCGGCGCGCCCGGGACGGGCTCGCTGCTCCAGACCGCCGTGTCCGCGGTCGTCGTCATCGGCTTCGCGATCGCCGACGACAAGCCGAACGGCGACCCGACCGAGCCCGTACTGCACCTGTTCACCTGGGGCGGCAACATCGGGGCCCTCGGCGTGATCGTGCTGATGGCCGCCGCCTCGTTCTCGGTCGTGGCCTTCTTCGTCCGGCGCGGCGCCGCCGGGGCCCAGGGCGTACGCCTGGTCACCTCCACCGTCGCGGGCATCGCCCTGCTGGTGATCGCCGGGTACACGGTCAAGGACTTCGACGTCCTCGTCGGCGCGGGACCCGGCTCCGCCCTGAGCTGGATGCTGCCCGGCATCATCGGCCTGGCCGCCGTCGCCGGCGTCGTGCAGGGCCTCGTCCTGCGCTCCCGGGCGCCCGAACGGCACGCCCGCATCGGCCAGGGCAACGAGGCGTTCCAGCTGGACAAGGCCGCGTCGTCCTGACGCGGGTGGGGAGCGCTCCGGGACTCAGACGGAGGCCGGGGCCGCGCCGAAGTCCAGCAGCACCTTGCAGGACCGGCTCCGGTCCGCGGCCAGTTCGAACGCCGATGCCGCGTCCCGCACCGGCACCACCGCGCTGACCAGCGCGTCGAACGCGGGCTCGGCCGCGAGCAGGCGCAGCGCGTCGTCGAACTCGCCGTCGAAGCGGAACGCCCCGCGCAGCTCGATCTCCCGGCTCACCAGCAGGTTCCCGGCGAAGGGGCTCTGTCCCGGGGGCAGCATGCCGAGCTGGACGACCACACCGCCGCGCCGCACCAGCCGCAGGCAGGTGTCGAGGCCCGCGGCCACCCCGGAGGCCTCGACGGCGGTGTCCACCTCCACCGGCCAACCGGCGTCGTCCGGGTCGTCGGCCCGTACGAGGGTGTCGGCGCCGGCGGCCCGCGCGTACTCCAGGGCCGCGGGCAGCAGGTCCGTCACGGTCACGTGGGCCGCGCCCGCCGCCTTCGCCGCCGCGACCACCAGGCAGCCGATCGGCCCGGCACCGGTGACCAGCACGTGCCGGCCGGACAGGTCCCCGGCCCGGCGCACGGCGTGCAGCGCGACGGACAGCGGCTCGGCGAGGGCGGCGCGGCGCGGGTCGAGCCCGGGCGGGAGCGGGCGCAGCTGCTCGGCGGGGACCACGATCCGCGCCGCGAAGCCGCCCTGGACGTGCGGGAAGCGGGCCGCGCTGCCCAGGTAGCGGGTGTCCCGGCAGACGTTGCGCCGCCCGTCCACGCACTCCGGGCACACCCCGCACGGGGTCGCCGGGTGCACCGCGACGGACGTACCGGCCGCCGGCCCCGGTGTGTCCGGGGAGCCGTACGCCATGACCGTGCCGACCACCTCGTGCCCGAGCAGCATCGGCTCCCGCAGGTGGAAGTCGCCGACCCCGCCGTGCCGCCAGTAGTGCAGGTCCGAGCCGCACACCCCGCCGTAGCGGACGGCGACCAGCGCCTCGCCCGGGCCGGGCAGCGGGGCCGGTACGTCCGTCACCCGCAGGTCGCCCGCGCCGTGGATCACACAGCCCGGCACGCAGTCCGCCGGGGCCCTCTCGCCGGCGCTCACAGCACGCTCGTCATTCCGCCGTCGACGTACAGGATCTGTCCGCCGACGAAGTCCGCGGCCGGCGAGGCGAGGAACAGCAGCCCGCCCACCAGGTCCTCCGTACGGCCCCAGCGGCCCGCCGGGGTGCGGCCGCGTACCCAGGCGCTGAACTTCTCGTCCTCGACGAGCGGCCGGGTCAGTTCGGTCTCGATGTAACCGGGGCCGAGACCGTTGACCTGGACGCCGTACGGGCCCCAGTCGGCGCACATGCCCTTGGTGAGCATCTTCAGCGCGCCCTTGGTGGCCGCGTAGGGCGCGATGCCCGGGCGGACCACCTCGCTCTGCAGCGAGCAGATGTTCACGATCTTTCCGTGGCCGCGTTCCGTCATCCGGCGCGCGGCCTCCCGGCCCACCAGGAAGGCGCTGGTGAGATTGGTGTCCAGGATGCGGTGCCAGTCGGCGTCCGCGAACTCCAGCAGGGGCGCCCGCAGCTGCATCCCGGCGTTGTTGACCAGGATGTCGAGCGGGCCCACCCGCTCCTCTACCTCCGCGATCCCGCCGGTCACGGACGGGCCGTCGGTCACGTCGAACACCGCCGTGTGGACCTCGCCGGGCAGTCCGGCGGCGGCCTCGGCGAGGCGGTCGCCGTCGCGTCCGTTCAGGATCACCCGGCAGCCGGCCTCCGCGAGGCCCCGGGCCAGCGCCAGCCCGATGCCCCGGCTGGAGCCGGTCACCAGGGCGGTGCGCCCGCCGATGTCGAAGAGGGGGTGGGCCGTCATCGTCGTACTTCCGTTCTTTCTGGCTGGTGCCCGATGCCTGGTGCGGCTATATGACCAGGGACAACAGCAGGACCAGGGCACCGGCGACCACCGAGATGATCGTCTCCATCACGGACCAGGTCTTGACGGTCTGGCCGACGTTCAGCCCGAAGTACTCCTTCACCAGCCAGAAGCCGGCGTCGTTGACGTGGCTGAAGAACAGCGAGCCGGCACCGATGGCCAGGACCAGCAGGGCGGTGTGCGTGGTCGACATGTCGGCCGCGAGCGGCGCGACCAGACCGGCCGCCGAGACGGTCGCCACGGTCGCCGAACCGGTCGCCAGCCGGATCACCACCGCGATCAGCCAGGCCAGCAGCAGCGCCGGGATCGACCAGTCCTTGGAGATCTCCAGGATCATCTGGCCCACGCCGGAGTCGATCAGCGTCTGCTTGAAGCCGCCGCCCGCGCCGACGATCAGGAGGATGCCGGCGATGGGCGCCAGCCCCTTCTCGACCAGGCCGGAGAGGCGGTCCTTGCCGAACCCGGCGGGCCGCAGCAGCGTGAAGATGCCGACGATCACGGAGACCAGCAGGGCGATCAGCGGGTTGCCGATGACGTCGAAGGTGCGCTGCACCCCGTTCTCGGGGTCGTCGACGATGATGTCGACCAGGGCCTTGAGCAGCATCAGCACGACCGGCAGCAGGATCGTGGCCAGGGTGGCACCGAAGCCGGGACGCTTGTCCAGCTGCTCGGAGGCGCGCTGCGGGATCATGCGGTCGGGGGCCGGGACGTCCACCCAGCGGGCCGCGTACTTCGAGAAGACCGGACCGGCGATGATCACGGTGGGGATCGCGATCAGCACGCCCAGCGCCAGGGTCACCCCGAGGTTGGCGTCCACCGCGTCGATGGCGACCAGCGGACCGGGGTGCGGCGGGACCAGACCGTGCATCACGGACAGACCGGCCAGCGCCGGGATGCCGATCCGCATCAGTGAGTAGTTGCCGCGCTTGGCGACCATCAGGACGACCGGGATCAGCAGCACGATGCCGACCTCGAAGAACAGCGGCAGTCCGATGACCGAGGCGATCAGCACCATCATCCACGGCATCGAACGAGGCGTGGCCTTGGCGAGGATGGTGTCCACGATCTGGTCGGCGCCGCCGGAGTCGGCGAGCATCTTGCCGAGGATCGCGCCGAGGGCGATCAGCACGCCGACACCCGCGACGGTGGAGCCGAGCCCGGCGGTGAAGCTGGTGATGACCTTGTCCAGCGGCGCACCGGCGAACGCGCCGAGCGCCAGCGACCCGATGGTCAGCGACAGGAAGGCATGCAGCTTGAACTTGGTGATGAGCAGGACGATGACGGCGATGCCCAGGAGCACGGCGATGCCGAGCTGGGCGTGGCCCGCCGAGGTGATCGGCTCGACGGGGTCCGCTGCCAGCATCTCGACGCTGAGTCTGGTCACGGTGGTTCCCTTGCGGTGATGGGGATTCGGGGGAGTTCGGGGCCGTGTGCGCGGAGGGCGGCACGACCCCGGGGGAGGTGGGGGTGCGGGGTTACCGGACCGGCTCGGGGAGGTCCTTCAGGGCGTCGACCGCCCGTTCGGTGATCTCCTCGGGGGTGCCGGCGACGTCCACCGCGACTCCCGCCTCGTCCGGCTGCAGCGGCTGGAGCGTGGCGAACTGGGAGTCGAGCAGGGCCGTCGGCATGAAGTGGCCCTGCCGGTGCGACATCCGGTCCTCGATCAGCTCACGGCTGCCCGTGAGATGCACGAAGACGACACCGGGAGCGGCGGCCCGCAGCCGGTCGCGGTACGACCGCTTCAGCGCCGAACTGCTCACCACCCCACCGAGCCCGGCACGCCCGTGCGCCCAGCCGCCGATGGCGTCCAGCCAGGGCCAGCGGTCCTCGTCGGTGAGCGGGGTGCCGGCCGTCATCTTGGCGATGTTGGCCGGAGGGTGGAAGTCGTCGCCCTCGGCGTAGGGAACGCCGAGCCGGGCCGCGAGCAGGGGACCGATGGTGGTCTTCCCGGTGCCCGCGACGCCCATGACCACGACCACGTGGGGGGTGTGCAGTTGCTGCATCGCACTCTCGCTGTCTGCTGTCTTCGTCGACACCTGATGTCGACGCAACTGAAACTTATTAGTACGACAACTTCAAGAGTCTGTGACATATAAGTCTGACTTTTTGTTCCCGTGACGTGCCCCGTACGCTGAGTGCATGAGCACACTGGGCCGGGGGCTGCACGGCCGCGTACTGGACACCCTCGGCCCCGCGATCACAGCGGGCGAATACCCCGCGGGCAGTGTCCTGCGCACGGACGAACTCGCGCAGCGCTTCGAGGTCTCGCGCTCCGTGATGCGGGAAGCGGTCCGGGTGCTGGAGTCCATGCACCTCGTCGAGTCGCGCCGCCGCGTGGGCGTCACCGTCCTGCCCGAGTGCGAGTGGAACGTCTACGACCCGCAGGTCATCCGCTGGCGCCTGGCCGGCTCCGAACGCCCCCGGCAGCTGCGCTCCCTGACCGTGCTGAGGTCGGCCGTCGAACCGGTCGCGGCCGGCCTCGCCGCACGCCACGCCACCGCGGAGCAGTGCGCCGAGCTGACCGAGTGCGCGCTCGGCATGGTCGCCAACTCACGCGGTCACCGGCTGGAGGAGTACCTCTTCCACGACGTGGCCTTCCACCGCGTCATCCTCACCGCGTCCGGCAACGAGATGTTCGCCCGCCTCGGCGGCGTCGTCGCCGAGGTGCTGGCCGGCCGCACCCACCACGACGTGATGTTCGAGGACCCCGACCCGGCCGCCGTCACCCTGCACGTCCAGGTCGCCGAGGCGGTCCGCGCCCGCGACGCCGAGCGCGCGGAACGACTGACCCGGGAGATCACGGAGGGGGCCCTCCAGGAGCTGGACATCCTGGCGCCGTAGAGAGCCGTGGCGTGCCGGGGGGGGGAGGGAGCGTCAGTCGAGGAACTCCCCGTCCACGTACACCCACGCCCCGTCCGCCCGCTCGAAGCGGCTCCGCTCGTGCAGCGAGCCGCCGCGGTAGGACGCCCGGAACGTCACGGTCCCGGTGGTGTGGAAGGCGGAGCCGTCGGCCGTGGCCAGGATCTCCAGCCCGGACCACCGCATGCCCGGATCGAGGTCGACCCGCGCGGGCCGCGTGCGCGGGTGCCAGGTGCGCCGCAGATAGGCCGCGTCCAGGCGCACGAACGCGCTGTAGCGCGAGCGCATCAGGGCCTCGGCGGTCGGGGCGGCGGCGGTCCCGGCGTGGAAACGGCCGCAGCACTTCTCGTACGGCTCGGACCGCCCGCAGGGGCAGGGAGGGGTGGGCATGGCGACCACTGTAGAGGAGAAACGCTGCGGGAAAAGCAGAAAACCCCTGCTCAGCAGGGGTTTCAGCTGGTGTCCGAGGGGGGACTTGAACCCCCACGCCCGATAAAGGGCACTAGCACCTCAAGCTAGCGCGTCTGCCATTCCGCCACCCGGACAAGGTGTCTGTCGTGCGGGTCTTTTCCCGCGGCGACGACGTAAACATTACCAGGCTTTCCGGGGTGGCCGATCACCCCCTTCTTGGGTCCGGACGGCTCAGGGAGGAGGATGAGGGGGACCCACCAGCAGTGACAGCGGGAGGAACCACGTGAGCGACTCGGGCACGGGCACGGCCAGGACCGTCACCGGCGAGGACGAGGTCGTCGACCTCTGCCGCGAGCTGATCCGGATCGACACCAGCAACTACGGCGACCACTCGGGGCCGGGCGAGCGCAAGGCCGCCGAGTACGTCGCCGAGAAGCTCGCCGAGGTGGGACTGGAACCGAAGATCTTCGAGTCCCACCCCGGACGCGCCTCCACGGTGGCCAGGATCGAGGGCGAGGACCCGTCCCGGCCCGCGCTGCTCATCCACGGCCACACCGACGTCGTCCCGGCCAACGCGGACGACTGGACCCATCACCCCTTCTCCGGCGAGGTCGCCGACGGGTGCGTGTGGGGGCGCGGTGCCGTCGACATGAAGGACATGGACGCGATGACCCTCGCGGTCGTCCGCGACCGGCTGCGCAGCGGGCGCAAGCCCCCGCGGGACATCGTGCTGGCGTTCCTCGCCGACGAGGAGGCCGGCGGCACCTACGGCGCCCGGCACCTCGTCGACCACCACCCCGACCTCTTCGAGGGCGTCACCGAGGCGATCAGTGAGGTGGGCGGCTTCTCCTTCACCGTGAACGAGCAGCGCCGCCTGTACCTGATCCAGACGGCCGAGAAGGGCATCCACTGGATGAAGCTGACGGTGGCCGGCACCGCGGGGCACGGGTCGATGATCCACCGCGACAACGCCATCACCGAGCTGTCGGAGGCCGTCGCGCGTCTGGGCCGGCACAAGTTCCCGGTCCGCGTCACCAAGACCACCCGGGCCTTCCTCGACGAACTCGGCGACGCGCTCGGCACCGACCTCGACCCGGAGAACATGGAGGGCACGCTCGCCAAGCTCGGCGGTATCGCCAAGCTCATCGGCGCGACTCTCAGCAACACCGCCAACCCGACCCAGCTGGGCGCGGGTTACAAGGTCAACGTCATCCCCGGCGAGGCCACCGCGCACATCGACGGGCGCTACCTGCCCGGGTACGAGGAGGAGTTCCTCGCCGACGTCGACCGCATCCTCGGACCGCACGTGCGGCGCGAGGACGTGCACGCCAACAAGGCCGTCGAGACCACCTTCGACGGAGCGCTGGTCGACGCGATGCAGTCCGCCCTGGTGGCCGAGGACCCGGCCGCGAAGGCGGTGCCCTACATGCTCTCCGGCGGAACGGACGCCAAGTCCTTCGACGAACTGGGCATCCGGGGCTTCGGCTTCGCGCCGCTCAAGCTGCCGCCGGAGCTGGACTTCGCGGGCATGTTCCACGGAGTGGACGAGCGGGTGCCGGTCGAGGGACTCCAGTTCGGCGTGCGGGTGCTCGACCGCTTCATCGACGCGTCCTGAATTCGCCCGTGCGTGCGGGAGGTGACCGGGGCGAGTGAATGCGCTCATAAGCTCGTAGCCTCATTACTCCCTCCTCGTTACAGGTGATGCGATCGGCAATTTTGGGATCGCGTTTGCCAACTAGGAGGAACAATGCTCAAGAAGGTCGTCGCCGCCGCGGCAGCCACCGGTGGTCTGGTTCTCGCGGGCGCGGGCATGGCCGTCGCCGACTCCGGTGCCCAGGGTGCCGCCGTGCACTCGCCCGGCGTCCTTTCCGGCAACGTCGTCCAGGTTCCCGTGCACGTGCCGGTGAACGTCTGCGGCAACACGATCTCCGTGATCGGTCTGCTGAACCCCGCCTTCGGCAACGTCTGCATCAACAAGTGACGTTGTGCCTCGCCCCGTGAGGATCTGATTCCGCCGGCCCCGGAGTGCACGCCATGCGCTCCGGGGCCGACGGCCTTTCGGGGGACATTCGAGGCAGCGGGGCGACGGCAGCGCCGGAATTC
This sequence comes from Streptomyces sp. NPDC059906, assembly GCF_042730645.1. Taxonomy (NCBI): domain Bacteria; kingdom Bacillati; phylum Actinomycetota; class Actinomycetes; order Kitasatosporales; family Streptomycetaceae; genus Streptomyces; species Streptomyces sp. NPDC059906. The sequence continues at coordinate 143,398 of NZ_JBHWKU010000009.1, read as the reverse complement.
CGGCACGCTCGGCATTCTCGGTACCACGGGACCAGGACAAGGCAGGGATTCAGGAAATGCGACAGGCTACCCGCAAGGGCCTGATGACGATGGCGGCGGCCACCGGCGTGATCGCCGCCGCGGGCGGCACCGCCCACGCGGACTCCGGCGCGCACGGCTCGAGTTCGGGTTCGCCCGGCGTGCTGTCGGGCAACACGGTGCAGGCCCCGGTGCACGTGCCGGTGAACGTCTGCGGCAACACGGTGGACGTGGTCGGCGTCCTCAACCCGGCGATGGGCAACGCGTGCGCCAACCAGGGCGGCGGTGCCTCCGGCGGCGAGGGCGGGTCGCACGGCGGTTCGCACGGGGGCTCCCACGCGGGCGGTCACGCGACGGACTCGCCGGGCGTCGGTTCCGGCAACCACGTCGAGGTGCCGATCGACGTGCCGGTGAACGTCTGCGGCAACAGCATCGACGTCGTCGGTGCCCTCAACCCGACTGTCGGCAACGACTGCGGCAACGGAGGCGGCGGGGACCACTCGACGCCCCCGGGCGACCACGAGACGCCTCCCGAAGAGCCGCACAACCCGGGCAATCCCGGCAACCCGGGTACCCCGGACAAGCCCTCCGGGCCGGACGACGAGACGCCGGGCGACTCCACGGACGGCAACCGGCCGGGCGCTCAGACCGTCGACCAGCCCCGCGGCGACGCGGCGCTCGCCGAGACCGGCAGCGATCTGCCGCTGGGCCTCGTCCTGCCGGTGGGTGCCGGCGCGCTGCTCGCGGGCACGGTGCTCTACCGCAAGGCGCGCGCCTCGGCGTGAGACGGGCGCGGTGGCGCATACGGCGGGCTCCGCATCGGCGGGGCCCGCCGCGTGTACGCCTCCGTCACCAGGTGGCGCGCACCTGGCGGATGATCCGCCGCCGCAACCGCACCTTGCGGCTGCCGTCGCGCAGGAGCGTCAGGCGGTACAACTCCCAGTGTCCGTACTCGGCATGGTCCGTCAGCTGACGTGCCGCCTCCTTGCGGGTGACCCCGCGCGGTAGGTACACATCGACAAATTCGTATTCCGGCATCGAATCTATTGTGCGGGCTGGGCCCCGGTACGGATAGCGTCTGCACTATGTCTGATGCTGCGCAGCCCACCGCTGCCGAGGTACGCGCCGCCGCCGAGGCGGTCAAGACCGCGCTCGACCGCCACCTTGCCGCGGTCGAACGCCGGTCGGGAGAAGAAGACCCGGCCGTCTACGACGCGTTCAACGAGCTGGCCGCGGCCGCGGAGGCGTACGACGAACTGCTCTACGACCGGTACGACGAGGTCACTCCCTTCGAGATCCCCGGGGAGGACACGCTGCCGCCGTACACGGGCCCCGAGGAACCCAGTGCGCTGAGCGTGCTGATCCGCCGCGACTACGCCGTGGCCGAGCCGCAGCGGCTGATGGCCCAGGCCCGACGGGTCGAGGCGGCGGACGAGGAAGCGCCGGACGTCGAGGCCTCGGGCACGGTGCACGGAGCCCTCGGTCTCCTCTTCGGCGAGTTCGAGCCGGACGAGATCGCCTCCCGGCACAAGGAGTTCGGGCTGGAGGAGGGCGACTCCACGCTCTGGGTGACGGCCGCGGACGAGAGCGCCGACCCCGGTGAGTGGCTGGAGGCCCCGTTCGAGGAGGTCGACCCGGAGCGGGTGGTCTGCCGATTCGACGTCAGCACGGTCTTCGACGAGGAGTTCGACGACGACGAGGACATCGAGGACGACGAGGACCGCGACGCCGGCCTGACGGAGCTGGACGGGGACCTCGACACCGACCTCGACACGGATCTGGACACGGATCTGGACGAGGACGACGAACCGGCCCGCCTGGAGGCGGACCGCTGAGACGCGTGGCCGCCCGGCCCGGGGTGGTCGGGCAGCGGGGGGCGGACTGCCGAAGGGCGGGGTTCTTGGTCAGTCGGCGGCCCGGGTCTGCGGTGCGAGAAGCACCGGCAGGCGGGTCGTGCGCGGTTTGGCCGGGACCTCCGCCACGGCGCGGGGGAGTGCCTGCTCCACGCCGTGCACCACGGACAGGTGCCGGGCGGCCCGGCCGAACGCCGTGTAGATCCAGGGGCGGCTGAGGGCCGGCACGGCGTCGCCGGGCAGCACCACGACCACCGCGGGCCAGCGGCCGCCCAGTGCCTGGTGGGCGGTCAGCGCCCAGCCGTGCCGTACGGACCCTTCCACCCGGTCCCTGGGTACGACCACGGTCTCGCCCGCGCACGACAGGCGCAGTCCGTCGGCGTCGGCCCCGACCACCCGGCCCGGCAGCACCCGGCCCGGCGCGGGGGTGTGGACGACCCGGTCGCCGGGGTCGAAGCCGCCGAAGCGGCCGGGGCCGGGGTTGAGCCGTTCCTTCAGCGCGGCGTTGAGCGCCCGCGTGCCCACGGCACCGCCGTGGCCCGGCGTGATGACCTGGGTCTCCTCGGCCGGGACGCCGATCGCGCGCGGCACCGAGTCCGCCACGAGCTGGACGGTGCGGTGCACGGCCTCGCCCGGGTCCCGCACCGGCACGATCACGACCTCCTTGCCGGGTGCCTCGACCTGGCTCAGTTCGCCGATGCCGATGCCGGAGACCAGCTCGCCGAGCGGACCGGGGTCCGGACGCCGCGAGGCGATCTGGGGGCAGACCCGTGCCGCCAGCAGGTCCGCGAAGACCCGCCCGGGTCCCACGGACCAGAGCACCGCAGGATCCCCGGCCAGCACCAGCCGGGCCCCGTCCGGCAGCGACTCCGCGAGCAGGGCGCCCGCCTCGACGTCGAGCTGCGGCGCGTCGAGCACGACGAGCAGATCGAGGTCCAGTGCCCCCTCGGCGTCCCGCCCCGGTCCCTCCGCGCCGGTCAGCAGCCCGGCCACGGTGACCGCGGCGGGAGCGGCCGGACCCGGGGAGGGCGGCTCGGCCGACGGGTCGCCCAGCAGGGCGCCGAAGCGGTCGCGGCCGAGCGGTCCGGGCGCGGCGGCCCAGGCCCGCAGGCCCAGGGCGTGCGCCGCGTGCAGCAGGGCGGCGGGCTCGGCCAGGGACGCCTCCCCGCCGGTGTGCAGGACCAGCCCGTGGGCCGCGACGGCCCGGATCAGTTCGGCGCCGGAGCCCTGCGCGGAGGCGGCGGCCTGCTCCCAGTCCGCCGCGGCCCCGTCCTGCTTGGGCGTCGAGTTGACCAGCCGGGCCAGACCGTCGGCGAGGCTCTCCTCGGCCAGCGCGTACCGCTCCAGACCGATCAGCACCCGGACGGGACGCTCCTCGCCCCCCTCGTCTTGCTCCTCCGCCCGGTCCGGCCCGGCCGTGCCGCTCGCCGCGGCCTCCCGGTCCAGGCCGGTCTCCTCCAGGGCGTCCTGGAAGGCGAGTGCCTCGCCCTCGGCGAGCGTGCTCTGCACGGCGGCGTCGGGATCCGGCACGCCCCGCTGGGCCAGCGTGGCCACGAGCCGCGGCAGCTCCAGCGCCGTGTGCCCGGCCAGGGCCGCCTGCTCCAGGAGCCAACCGGTGACGGCACGGCCGCGCCGCTCGTCGTCCGGGCCGCACTCCGCGCCGAGCAGCGCCCGGGCGAAGCCGTCGGCCTGCTCCGGCCGCACCCCGCCGACCCTGAGCAGCTGCCAGGGGTCCGCCCGCAGTGCCTCCTCCGCGCCCTCACCGAGGAGCGCGGCCGTCTGCGGCGCGAGCGCTTCGGGGGCGCCCCCCTCGGCCAGTACGCGCCGCACCGTCTGCACGGTCTCCGGTGCCGGTCCGGCGGAACCGGCGGACGCGGCGGCCGGCTCGGCGGGCGCCGGCCGGGGCGGTCGCACCGGCTCCGGCGCGGGGCGGCGCGCGGGCTCGGGGGCCCCGAAGACGGCGGCCGCCGGCTTCTCACCGCTCTCCACGGCGCGCACGGCGGCGAGCAGGTCGGCCGCCGAGCCGCTGAGCTTGCCCCCGGCGTCGATCGGTCCCTGCTTCTCGGCCTTCCGCCGCTCGATCCGCTCCCGCTCGGCCCGCTGCGCGGCCAGTTCGGCCTCGGCCTCGGACACCTGCGCGGCCGCCTCGCTCCCGCCTTCGGCGTCCGGCCCCTGTCCGGCGGGCTCGGCCGGCCGCGTGCCGGAGTCGGCCCCGGCATCGGCCGGCTCGCGCTCGCCCTCCGGCCGGACGCTCCCCCCGGCGGCCTCCGTCGCGGGCGCCGCCGCGTCGCCCGGGGTCTCCGGCCCGGCGTCCACGGCGTCCGTGGTGTCCTCGGTGACGGGCTCGGGCTCCGTGCTCACAGCGTGCTCCAGTCGTGATCGGGATAGCGGTGCACGGGCGCCGACACGTCGTCGAGCGCCCGGCAGATCTCGTCAGGAAGACTAAGGGTCTCCACTGACAACGCCGCCGTGAGCTGCTGCGCGTTGCGCGGGCCGATGATCGGGGCGACCACCCCGGGCCGGTCGCGGACCCAGGCCAGCGCGACCTGGTGGGGCGTCACCGCCAGCCCGTCCGCCGCCGTCGCCACCGCGTCCACGATGTGCCCGGCCGTGTCGTCGAGGTAGGGCTCGACGAACGGGGCCAGATGGTCCGAGGCGCCCCGCGAGTTCGGCGGGGTCGCGTCCTTGCGGTACTTGCCGGTGAGCACCCCGCGGCCCAGCGGGGAGGAGGGCAGCAGGCCGATGCCCAGGTCCAGGGCGGCCGGCAGCACCTCCCGCTCCACGCCCCGCTGGAGCAGCGAGTACTCCATCTGGGTGCTCGCCACCCGGTTGCGCACACCGGGTGCCGCCAACTGCCAGGTCGCCGCCTTGGCCAGCTGCCAGCCGCAGAAGTTGGACACCCCCGCGTAGCGTGCCCGGCCGCTGCCGACCGCCACGTCGAGGGCGTGCAGCGTCTCCTCCAGCGGGGTGTGCGGGTCGAAGGCGTGCAGGTGCCACACGTCGACGTGGTCCGTGCCCAGACGGGCGAGGGAGGCGTCCAGCGCGGAGAGCAGATGGGCACGCGAACCGTCGAACCGGCGGTCGGGATCCGGAACGCTGCCGGCCTTCGTCGAGATCACCAGGTCCCGGCGCGGCACCAGGCCCTCCATGAGGCGGCCGAGCAGGTACTCCGACTCGCCGTCGCCGTAGACGTCCGCGGTGTCGACGAGCGTCCCGCCCGCCTCCCAGAAGGTCTTCAAGAGGTCCGCGGCGTCGTGCTCGTCCGTGTCCCGGCCCCAGGTCAGGGTGCCGAGACCGATGCGGGACACGCGCAGGCCGGTGCGGCCGAGATGCCTCTGCTCCATGAACGCCGACATTACTGGCCACGGCTTGTGCTGTGGGGGCCTGTGGACAACCGATTTCCGCGCGCTAAGGTCGGGGCACCAGCCACGTTACTGATGGGTAAGGGGAATCGGCCATGCAGCTCGGTATCAACCTCGGCTACTGGGGTGCCGGAATGGACGCGGACAATCTGGCCGTCGCCCAGGAGGCCGACCGGCTCGGATACGCCGTGTGCTGGGCCGCGGAGGCCTACGGCTCCGACGCGGCCACCGTGCTGACCTGGGTCGCCGCCCAGACCGAGCGCATCGACGTGGGCTCGGCCATCTTCCAGATCCCGGCCCGCCAGCCCGCGATGACCGCGATGACCGCCGCCACCCTGGACTCCCTCTCCAAGGGCCGCTTCCGCCTCGGCCTCGGCGTGTCGGGACCGCAGGTCTCCGAGGGCTGGTACGGCGTCAAGTTCGACAAGCCGCTCGCCCGCACCCGCGAGTACGTCGAGATCGTGCGCAAGGCGATGACCCGGGAGCGGCTGTCCTACGAGGGCCGGCACTGGACGCTGCCGCTGCCCGACGGCCCCGGCAAGCCCATCAAGCTGACCGTGCACCCGCAGCGCGAGCACATCCCGCTGTACATCGCGGCGATCGGCCCGAAGAACCTGGAGCAGACCGGCGAGATCGCCGACGGCGCCCTGCTCATCTTCCCCTCCGCCGACCACCTGGAGGAGACCGCGGTCAAGCACCTGCGCGCCGGACGCGAGAAGGCCGGTCACACCCTCGACGGGTTCGACATCTGCCCGACCCTGCCGCTCGCCCTCGGCGACGACAAGGACGTCCCCTCCCTCGCCGACACCTTCCGGCCCTACACCGCGCTCTACGTCGGCGGCATGGGCAGCCGCAAGCAGAACTTCTACAACCAGCTCGCCCAGCGCATGGGCTACGAGCGCGAGGCCGCCGAGATCCAGGACAAGTACCTGGCCGGCGACAAGCAGGGCGCCGCCGGGGCCGTCCCGCACGAGCTGATCGACCAGACGACCCTGCTCGGCTCCGTCGACCGCATCGCGGACCGGATGAAGGCCTACGCCGCGGCCGGCGTCACCACCCTGACCCTCGCCCCCGCGGGCTTCACCCTGGACGAGCGGCTCGCCGCCCTCCGCGCCGGCACCGAGGCCCTGGAGCGCGCCGGACTGGCGTAGCACCACGGAGGAAGTCCGCGGCCGTGGTGGGGGCTCGGGGGTCTTCCCCGCCACGGCCGTCACGAGGAACAACGCGCCCACGCGCGCGGGGTTACGCCTCCACACCACCCCGGCAGTCCTTCGTTCGGCGGAGTTGTGCGCCGCACCTGTTGCCGTGCCCCCTCGCCCGCACTTGACTCGGCTTCGCGGAGTGTGCGGAACCTGCGGACCACGCAGCGGCAGAGAGGTGCCACCGATGCTTTCGGCCAAGAGCCTTTTCCAGGAGATCCTCGACAACGACGAGTCGTACCGTCTCTTCTGCTCCATCGCGGCCAGTGGCGAGTCCCAGGGCGGCTGGGAGAACGCGCGCATCGCGGCGCTGGTGCCCGAGAGCGAACGCGCCCTCGCTCCCAAGATCGCCCGGCACGGGGCCGACGAGGACAAGCACGGCCGGATCTTCAACGCCCTGCTGAAGAAGCGCGGCCTCGAACCCGTCGGCGTACCGCCCGAGGCCGACTACACGATGCTCCTGGAGCGGCACGGCATCGGCCTCGCCCACGAGCAGCTCAAGGCCGACCAGCCGCTCACGGTGCGGGACGTCATCACCTACCTCGCCCACAGCAGGGTCACCGAGCAGCGCGCCGCCGAGCAGATGGCGATGCTCCTCAAGTACTTCGCGGACCATCCGGAACTCGGCCGGGCCGTCCGGATGATCTCGGCCGACGAGGACAACCACCTCGCCTACTCCCACGAGGAACTGCTGCGCTACGCCGCCGCCGGGCACGGCCCGTACATCCGGCGGACGCTGCGCGAGTGCGCGCTCGCCGAGATCCGCGTCCACCGCGACGTCAGCCTCGCCGTGATGGGCCACATGGGACGCCTCCTCGGCTGGTCGCGCACCAGGTCGGCGCTGCTCGCGGCGGGCATCCACGCCATGTACGCCGCCGAGCGGCTCGCCGGCTGGCGCCGCATGGTGACCCTGCGGACGCCCGAACGGCGCGACGCGCTCGGCGGACCCGCCACGGCGGCCCCCGAGGTCGCCTGAGCCCGAGGTCGCCCGGGGCCGGGGCCCTCTGCCCCTACAGCCAGCCCCGGTGTTTGAACTGCCGGTACAGCAGCAGCTCCAGGACGGCCATCAGCGCGATCACCGCCGGATAGCCCCACACCCAGTGCAGTTCCGGCATGTGGTCGAAGTTCATGCCGTAGATCCCCGCGACCATCGTGGGGACCGCTGCCATGGCCGCCCACGCCGAGATCTTCCGCATGTCGTCGTTCTGCCGGACGCTCGTCTGCGCCAGGTGCGCCGACAGGATGTCCGAGACCAGCCGGTCCAGGCTCTCCACCGACTCGTTCACGCGCGTGAGGTGGTCGCTCACGTCCCGGAAGAACGGCCGCGCCCGGTCGTTCACGAACGGCACGCCGCCGCCGTACACCCCGGTGCCCGCCAGCCGGGCCAGCGGGGGCGCGAGCGGACCCGTCGCCCGGCGGAACTCCAGCACCTGCCGCTTGAAGGTGTAGATCCGCGACGCGGTGTGCCGGGAGCCGCCGCCGTCCGGCGAGAAGACCTCCGCCTCCAGCTCCTCCAGGTCGGTCTGGAGCTCGACCGCCACGTCCAGGTAGTGGTCGACGGTGGCGTCCGCGATCGCGTACAGGACCGCGGTGGGGCCCTTGCCGAGCAGTTCCGGTTCGTGCTCCAGGCGCCGCCGTACGGCCTTCAGGGGGGAGCCCTCGCCGTGCCGGACGACGACCGCGAAGGCGTCGCCCAGGAAGATCATGAGTTCGCCGGTGGAGACGGCGTCGCTGTCCGGCTCGTACACCACCGGCTTGAGGACGGCGAAGACCGAGTCGTCGTACACCTCCAGCTTGGGCCGCTGATGCGCCTTGAGGGCGTCCTCCACCGCCAGCGGGTGCAGCCCGAACTCCTGGCTGACCAGCTCGAACTCCTTCTCCGTCGGCTCGTGCAGGCCGATCCAGACGAAGCCGCCGGCCTCCCGTGCCTCACCGAGCGCGTCGGAGAAGTCCTCGGGCCCGTCGGTGCGGTGCCCGTCCCGGTAGATGGCGCAGTCGACGATCACCGAACCCATTCTCCCCTCGCCCCGGCGCCCCGGTACCGCGCCGTACGCCTACCCTGGCCGCATGCCCACGCTGATCCTGGTTAGGCACGGACGTTCCACCGCCAACACCGAGGGGCTGCTCGCCGGCTGGACGCCCGGCGTCGCCCTCGACGAACGCGGCGCCGCGCAGGCCGCCGCGCTCCCCGGGCGGCTCGCCGGCCTGCCGCTCTCCGAGATCGTCACCAGCCCCCTGCAGCGCTGCCAGGAGACCCTCCGGCCGCTGCTCGACGCCCGGCCCGAGCTGCGGGCCCACACCGACGAACGGATCGGTGAGTGCCACTACGGCGACTGGTCCGGCCGCAAGCTCGCCGAGCTGGGGGGCGAGCCCCTGATGGAGGTGGTGCAGGCGCACCCCTCCGCCGCGGCCTTCCCCGGCGGCGAGTCGATGCGCGCCATGCAGACCCGCGCCGCCGAGGCGGTACGCGAGTGGAACGCGCGCGTGGAGCGCGACCACGGCCCCGACGCCGTCTACCTCATGTGCTCCCACGGCGACATCATCAAATCCCTCGTCGCCGAGGCGCTCGGCCTCCACCTCGACCTCTTCCAGCGGATCTCCGTCGAGCCCTGCTCGGTCACCGCGATCCGCTACACCCGGCTGCGCCCCTTCCTGGTCCGCCTCGGCGACACGGGCGACTTCGCCTCCCTCGCCCCGCGCGAGGAGCCGTCCGGTGACGAGGCCCCGGTCGGGGGTGGTGCGGGCGCACCGTGATCGTCCGCCGCAGTAGGGTGAACCGGTCGTGGCAGTGCCCTCGATCCCGATCTTCCGCTTTCCCCGACTTCCATGGAGACAGGACGTGTCCCGTCAGGTGTTCCTCTACGACCAACCGGAACGTTTCGTGGCCGGTACGGTCGGGCTGCCCGGGCGCCGTACGTTCTTCCTCCAGGCCTCCGCCGGCTCCCGGGTGACCAGCGTGGCCCTGGAGAAGACCCAGGTCGCCGCCCTCGCCGAACGCATGGACGAGCTTCTGGACGAGGTCGTACGGCGCAGCGGCGGCAGCACCGTCGTCCCCGCCACGGCCCCCACCGGGCCCGCCGACACGGCGCCGCTGGACACCCCCGTCGAGGAGGAGTTCCGGGTCGGCACCATGGCGCTGGCCTGGGACGGCGAGGACCAGCGCATGATCGTCGAGGCGCAGGCCCTCGTGGAGCTGGACGCCGAGTCCGAGGAGGACCTGGCGGAGGCCGAGGAGAAGCTCCTCCAGGACGAGGAGAACGGCCCGCCGATGCTCCGGGTCCGCCTCACCGGCGCGCAGGCCAGGGCCTTCGCCAAGCGCGCCCTCGACGTCGTCAACGCCGGGCGGCCGCCGTGCCCGCTGTGCAGCCTCCCGCTCGACCCGGAAGGACACGTATGTCCGCGCCAGAACGGATACCGCCGCGGAGCGTGACCACCGACGCGGCCGCGGCCGAACTGCTCGCCCTGGGCGAACTGACCGTGCGCGGACGCATCCGTGACGCCTCCAACGCGGCGCTGTACTGCACGGTGACGCACGAAGGACGCGAGGCGGCCTGCGTCTACAAGCCGGTCGCCGGGGAGCGCCCGCTGTGGGACTTCCCCGACGGCACCCTCGCCCAGCGCGAGGTCGCCGCCTACGAGGTCTCCGAAGCCACCGGCTGGGGCCTGGTCCCGCCCACCGTGCTGCGCGACGGCCCGTACGGCGAGGGCATGGTCCAGCTGTGGATCGAGACCGTGCCGGAGACGGAACTGCTCGCCCTGGTGGACGAGGAGGAACCCGGGGCCGGCTGGAAGGCGATCGCCCTCGCCGAGGTCGGCGAGGGCCGCACCGCGCTGCTCGTCCACGCCGACGACGAACGGCTGCGCCGGCTCGCCGTACTCGACGCCGTGATCAACAACGCCGACCGCAAGGGCGGCCACCTGCTGCCCGCGGCGGGGGAGCGGCTCTACGGCATCGACCACGGGGTCGCCTTCAACGCCGAGAACAAGCTGCGCACCCTGCTGTGGGGCTGGGCGGGCGACCCCCTCACCGGCGAGGCCCTGGCGGTGCTCGACGCCCTCAGGCAGGCGCTGAAGGACGGCGGCACCCTGGCCATCCGGCTCGCCGCGCTCATCACCCCCGCCGAACTCGGCGCCACGCGCGCGCGGGTCGACGCCCTGCTGGCCTCCGGCAAGCACCCCGAACCGAGCGGCGAGTGGCCGGCCATCCCCTGGCCGCCCGTGTAGACCCCCGATGCCACACCGGCCGGTGGCGCGCAAGAGCGCCTCACCGGCCATCCGGCCCGGTCCGGTTCGTGTACGCGACACCCGTCCGGTTAGGCTCATGACATGCATGCCTGGCCCGCTTCCGAGGTCCCCGCCCTGCCTGGTCAGGGCCGCGACCTGAGGATCCACGACACCGCGACCGGCGGCCCCGTCACCCTCGACCCCGGTCCCGTCGCCCGTATCTACGTCTGCGGCATCACGCCGTACGACGCCACCCACATGGGTCACGCGGCGACCTACAACGCGTTCGACCTCGTGCAGCGCGTGTGGCTCGACACCAAGCGGCAGGTCCACTACGTCCAGAACGTCACCGACGTGGACGACCCGCTCCTGGAGCGGGCCGTGCGCGACGGGGTCGACTGGACCGCCCTCGCCGAGCAGGAGACCGCCCTCTTCCGAGAGGACATGACGGCGCTGCGGATGCTCCCGCCGCAGCACTACATAGGCGCCGTCGAGGCCATACCCGGCATCGTCCCGCTCGTCGAGCGGCTGCGTGACGCCGGCGCGGCCTACGAGCTGGAGGGCGACACCTACTTCTCCGTCGAGGCGGACCCGCACTTCGGCGGCGTCTCCCACCTCGACGCCGCCACCATGCGGCTGCTCTCCGCCGAGCGCGGCGGCGACCCCGACCGGCCCGGCAAGAAGAACCCGCTCGACCCGATGCTGTGGATGGCCGCCCGCGAGGGCGAGCCCAGCTGGGACGGCGGCACCCTCGGCCGCGGGCGCCCCGGCTGGCACATCGAGTGCGTCGCCATCGCCCTCGACCACCTCGGCATGGGCTTCGACGTCCAGGGCGGCGGCTCCGACCTGGCCTTCCCGCACCACGAGATGGGCGCCTCGCACGCCCAGGCCCTCACCGGCGAGTTCCCCATGGCCAAGGCGTACGTGCACGCCGGCATGGTCGGTCTCGACGGCGAGAAGATGTCCAAGTCCAAGGGCAACCTCGTCTTCGTCTCCCAGCTGCGCCGCGAGGGCGTCGACCCGGCCGCCATCCGGCTCACGCTGCTCGCCCACCACTACCGCTCCGACTGGGAGTGGACCGACCAGGTGCTTCAGGACGCCCTCGCCCGCCTCGACCGCTGGCGCGCCGCCGTCTCCCGCCCCGACGGCCCGCCCGCCGAGGCCCTGGTGGAGCAGATCCGCGAGGCCCTCGCGAACGACCTGGACTCCCCGGCCGCCCTCGACGCCGTCGACCGCTGGGCCGCCCTCCAACAGGAGTCCGGGGGCACGGACATCGGCGCCCCGGGCGTGGTCTCCCGAGCGGTGGACGCCCTGCTGGGCGTGGCCCTGTAAGACGCCCCCCGAGCTGCGGGCAGTCGTGCCGCTGGGGCGGCACGGGTGGGCGCAGGCGGCACCCGGCAAGCGCCGGTTCGCATCCCCCGCAGTGACCCGCACGGAAACGACTGAGGGGCGCTCCCACCAGGGAAGCGCCCCTCACCCATGTCCAACCGGCTCAGTCCTCCGAGGACTCCTCGTCGTCCCCGCCCGCCTGCGGCGGCTTGGGCGGCTTCGACGGCCGAGCCCGCCCACTCGGGTTGTCCCGCAGGAACGGCGTACCGGTCGGCCCGTCGCCCCCGTCCGCCGTGGCGTGCCCACCAGGCCCTCCGGGTCCGGGCCCACCGGGCCCGCCCCCGTCCCGCCGCCGCAGATACCGCTCGAACTCCCGCGCGATCGCCTCGCCCGACGCCTCCGGCAGCTCCGCCGTGTCCCGGGCCTCCTCCAGCGACTGCACGTACTCGGCGACCTCGGTGTCCTCGGCGGCCAGCTGGTCCACGCCCACCTGCCAGGCACGCGCGTCCTCGGGCAGCTCGCCCAGCGGCACCCGCACGCCGATCAGGTCCTCCAGCCGGTTCAGCAGGGCCAGCGTGGCCTTCGGGTTCGGCGGCTGCGAGACGTAGTGCGGCACCGCCGCCCACAGCGACACGGCCGGCACGCCCGCGTGCGTGCACGCCTCCTGAAGGATGCCGACGATGCCCGTGGGCCCCTCGTACTTGGTCTCCTCCAGGTCCATGCGCCGCGCCAGGTCGGCGTCCGACGTGGTCCCGCTGATCGGGACCGGACGGGTGTGCGGCGTGTCGCCCAGCAGCGCGCCCAGGACGACCACCAGCTCGACGCCCAGCTCGTGGGCGAAGCCGAGCAGCTCGTTGCAGAACGAGCGCCAGCGCATGGACGGTTCGATGCCACGGACGAGCACGAGGTCGCGCGGTTTGTCGCCGCCGACCCGGACCACCGACAGTCTGGTGGTCGGCCACGTGATCTTGCGGACGCCGTCCTCCATGAACACCGTGGGACGGTTGACCTGGAAGTCGTAGTAGTCCTCGGCGTCCAGCGCCGCGAACACCTCGCCCTTCCACTCCCTGTCGAGATGCGCGACCGCGGTGGAGGCGGCGTCACCGGCATCGTTCCAGCCCTCGAACGCGGCCACCATGACCGGGTCGACCAGCTCGGGAACCCCCTCGAGCTCGATCACCCAGCGCCTCCTTCCGACGTGCCCTCGCGTACCCCCCAACCTTACGGCGTGCCGAGGGGCCGCCCGCAGCCCCTGTGCACGGGGCAGTGAACGGATCACTGCCCCGTGCACAGGGTCCGGACACCCGCCGCGCGGTGCGGAGACGCGGGCCCTGCTACTTGTCCAGCACGTCCTGGACCTGCGCGCGGACGTCGTCCGTGGCCAGGCCGCGGATCGTCAGCGTCGTACGGCGGCGCAGCACGTCGTCCGCCGTCTCGGCCCACTCGTTGTCCCGGGCCCACACCACCTGCGCCCAGATCTCCGGGGCGTCCGGGTGGACGCGCTGCGCCAGCTCGGGGCTCTCGTTCGCGAGCCGGGCGATGTCGAAAGCGAGCGAGCCGTAGTGCGTGGCCAGGTGCCTGGCGGTGTCCGCCGCCATGCGCGGGCCGGGCGCGGAGCCGTCCACCAGCAGCCGGTGGGCGACCGCGCGCGGGTTGGCGACGCCGGGCAGCGGCAGCTTCTTCGGCAGCGACGCGATCGGCTCGAAGTCGTCGCCCAGCGGGTGGCCCGGCAGCGCCTCCAGCTTCTTCATCACCGTACGGCCGATGTGGCGGAAGGTGGTCCACTTGCCGCCCGCGACGGACAGCATGCCGCCCCGGCCCTCCGTGACGACCGTCTCGCGCTTGGCCTTCGCCGTGTCGCCGGGACCGCCCGGCAGCACCCGCAGCCCCGCGAAGGAGTACGTGATGAGGTCCCGGTCGAGCTGCTGGTCGCGGATGGAGAACGCGGCCTCGTCCAGGATCTGGGCTATGTCCTTGTCGTTGACGGCGACGTCCGCCGGGTCGCCCTCGAACTCCTCGTCGGTGGTGCCGAGCAGCAGCATGTCCTCCCAGGGGAGGGCGAAGGTGATCCGGTACTTGTCGATCGGGGTGGCCAGCGCGGCCTTCCACGGCGCGGTGCGCTTGAGCACCAGGTGCGCGCCCTTGGACAGGCGGATGGACGGGGCCGCGTCCGGGTTCTCCATGCGGCGCAGGTGGTCGACCCACGGGCCGGTGGCGTTGAGCACCAGGCGGGCGTTCACCCCGAACTCGTCGCCGGAGAGCCGGTCCTTCAGCTCGGCGCCGGTCACCCGGCCGCCCGTGAAGCGCAGGCCGGTGACCTCGGCGTGGTTGAGGACCACGGCGCCGGACTCGACCGCCGCGCGGACGGTCATCAGGGCCATGCGGGCGTCGTTCATCTGGTCGTCGCCGTACACGGCCACGGCCTTGAGGTTGTCGGTGCGCAGCTCCGGCACGTCCTGGGCGGCCCTGGCCGGGGAGAGCAGGTGGCCGACGCCGTCACCGAAGGCGGACAGCGCCGAGTACGCGAAGACGCCGGCCCCGAGCTTCGCCGCGCCGTGCGGCCCGCCCTTGTACACGGGGAGGTAGAAGGTGAGCGGGTTCGCCAGGTGGGGGGCCACCTGGCGGGAGACCGCACGGCGTTCGAAGTGGTTCTCCGCCACCAGCTTCACCGCGCCGGTCTGCAGGTAGCGCAGTCCGCCGTGGAGCAGCTTGGAGGAGGCGGAGGAGGTGGCACCGGCGAAGTCGCCGGCATCGACCACGGCCACCCTGAGGCCGGACTGCGCGGCGTGCCAGGCGGTGGAGATGCCCAGGATGCCGCCGCCGATCACGAGAAGGTCGTACGACGCCTTGGAGAGCTGCTCCCGGGTCTCGGCCCGGCTCGGGTTGGAGCCGGAGGCCGGGTGCGTCCCCAGGGCAGGCACGGACTGCAGGGTGGACTGGATGGTCATGGTGGTTCTTACTCCTCGTCAGTCTTCGTCGGCGATCCAGCCCATGGTCCGCTCGACGGCCTTGAGCCAGCTCTTGTACTCACGGTCGCGGGTCTCCGCGTCCATGCGGGGGGTCCACTCGGCGGCCCGCCGCCAGTTGGCGCGCAGGTCGTCGGTGCTGTTCCAGAAGCCGACGGCCAGGCCGGCGGCGTAGGCGGCGCCGAGGCAGGTGGTCTCGGCGACCATCGGGCGCACCACGGGGGCGTCCACGAAGTCGGCGAGGGTCTGCATCAGCAGGTTGTTGGAGGTCATGCCGCCGTCGACCTTGAGGGCGGTCAGCTCCACGCCGGAGTCCTTCGTCATGGCGTCCGCGATCTCCCGCGTCTGCCAGGCGGTGGCCTCCAGCACGGCGCGCGCGAGGTGCGCCTTGGTCACGTACCGGGTGAGGCCGGCGATCACACCGCGGGCGTCGGAGCGCCAGTACGGGGCGAACAGGCCGGAGAAGGCCGGCACGAAGTAGGCGCCGCCGTTGTCCTCGACGGTCAGGGCGAGGGTCTCGATCTCGGCGGCGGTGGAGATCAGGCCCATCTGGTCGCGCATCCACTGCACCAGCGAACCGGTGACGGCGATCGAGCCCTCCAGGGCGTAGACCGTGTCCTGGTCGCCGATCTTGTAGCCGACCGTGGTCAGCAGGCCCGAGTAGGAGTTGATGAGCTTGTCACCGGTGTTCATCACCATGAAGGTGCCGGTGCCGTACGTCGACTTGGTCTCGCCCTCGGAGAAACAGGTCTGCCCGAACAGGGCCGCCTGCTGGTCGCCGAGCGCGGAGGCGACCGGGATGCCGCCGAGCAGCTCGCCCAGGCGGCCGCCGGTGATCTCGCCGTACACCTCGGCGGAGGAGCGGATCTCGGGGAGCATCTGCATCGGCACGCCGATCGACTCGGCGATCTTCTCGTCCCACGCCATGGTGTGCAGGTTCATCAGCATGGTGCGGGAGGCGTTGGTGACGTCGGTGACGTGCTTGCCGCCGTTCACGCCGCCGGTCAGGTTCCAGATGACCCAGGTGTCCATGGTGCCGAAGAGCAGGTCGCCCGCCTCGGCGCGCTCGCGTACACCGTCGACGTTGTCGAGCAGCCAGCGGGCCTTGGGACCGGCGAAGTAGGAGGCGAGGGGAAGGCCGGTCTCGCGGCGGAAGCGGTCCTGGCCGACGTTGCGGCCGAGCTCCTTGCACAGGGCGTCGGTGCGGGTGTCCTGCCAGACGATGGCGTTGTGGACGGGCTCACCGGTGTTCTTGTCCCAGACGAGGGTGGTCTCGCGCTGGTTGGTGATGCCGATGGCCTTGATGTCGTCACGGGTGATGCCGGCCTTCTCGACCGCTGAGGCGACGACCTCCTGGACGTTGGTCCAGATCTCGGTGGCGTCGTGCTCGACCCAGCCCGGCTTGGGGAAGATCTGCTCGTGCTCCTTCTGGTCGACGGAGACGATGCGTCCGTCGCGGTCGAAGACGATGCAGCGCGAGGAGGTCGTGCCCTGGTCGATCGCGGCGATGAAGGGGCCTGCGGTGTGGGAGTCGGTCACTGTGTGCTCCTGGGGTTCCGTGGTGGGTGGCGGTGGCCGGTGCGTACGGCGCGTGGTCTGCGGCTCGATGATCGCCGAGCGGGGGCCCGCTCAGGCGAACGCGACGTTGTAGACACCTCCGGCGATCGCACCGCCGATCAGCGGACCGACGACCGGGATCCAGGCGTAGGACCAGTCGGAGCCGCCCTTGTTGGGCAGGGGCAGCAGGGCGTGCACGATGCGCGGGCCGAGGTCGCGGACCGGGTTGATCGCGTATCCCGTCGGGCCGCCGAGCGACAGACCGATGGAGACCACCACGAACCCGGTGATCAGGGCGCCCAGGATGCCGAGGCCGTTGCCCTCGTCGTTCAGGCCCTGGGTGAGGATGGCGAGCAGCAGCACGAAGGTGCCGATGATCTCGGTGGCGAGGTTCTGGACCGTGTGCCGGATCTCGGGGCCGGTGGAGAAGACGCCCAGGACCGGGCCGGCGCCCTTCTCCTGCGCCTCGACGGACTTGGCCGTCGTGTCCTGTGCGCCGGGGCCGCCGACGATCTCGCGGTCGGTGAGGTGGGCCTGGAACTGGCCGTAGTAGGCGATCCAGACCAGGACCGCGCCGATCATGGCGCCGAGGAGCTGACCCGCGAAGTAGGTCGGCGTGTTGCTCCAGTCGCCGTCCTTGATCGCGATACCGACGGTCACGGCCGGGTTGAGGTGGGCGCCGGAGAGCGGACCCGATATGTACGCCGCCGTCATGACCGCGAAGCCCCACCCGAAGGCGATGGCGACCCAGCCGGCGTTGCGTGCCTTGGAGGCCTTGAGCGTGACGGCGGCACACACGCCGCCGCCGAGCAGGATGAGCAGGGCGGTACCGATGGTCTCGCCGATGAAGATGTCGGAGCTGGACACCCGCGACTCCTTTGTCCTTCGTCCAGGGAAAGCCGAACCCCGGGTCCCTCCGGGTGTTCCGGCGCCCTCGGTGTGAGAGCGATGGCGGCCCTTGGCACTGTGGACACTCTAACGCGTATTGCCGGTAGGTGTTCGACAATGCCGACCGATGGACGCGAGTCTCGTTCGGCGTCACGCGCGCGTCAAGGGCTGTGTTATCGAAAACACGATCGTTATTGATCGTCGCGGGTTATCTATCCGCGCCGAAGGGGCGGCACGGCGGGAACGCGAAGGGCCGGAACACCCTCGGTGTCCCGGCCCGTGTCGACCCTGCGCCCTAGAACCGCCCGGCGCCCAGGTCCCGCGACACCGCGCGGGCGCAGTCCCGCACCGCCGCGACCAGCTCGGGCCGCAGCTCGCCCTCCCGGCACAGCCGTTCCACGGCCCCGGTGATGCCGACCGCGCCGACCGGCATCCGCCTGCGGTCGTGGATGGGGGCGGCGATGGAGGCGATGCCCTCCCAGGTCTCCTCGACGTCGGCGGCGTACCCCCGCGCGCGCGTGATGTCCAGGACGTGCTCGAAGCTGTCCGGTTCGCAGACGGTCCGGTCGGTGAACGCCTTGCGGTCGGCCTCCAGCGCCTCGCTGTGCGCGACCGGGTCGTACGCCGACAGCACCTTGCCCAGCGCCGTGGAGTGCAGCGGCTGCATGGCCCCGATCTCCAGGACCTGCCGGCTGTCGTCGGGCCGGAAGACGTGGTGCACGATCAGGACGCCCTGCTGGTGCAGCACCCCGAGGTGGACGCTCTCGCCGCTGGAGCGGGCCAGGTCGTCGGTCCACACCAGGGCGCGGGCCCGCAGTTCGTGCACGTCCAGGTAGGTCGTGCCCAGGCGCAGCAGCTCGGCGCCCAGCTGGTAGCGCCCGGAGGCGTCGTCCTGCTCCACGAACCCCTCCTGCTGGAGGGTGCGCAGGATGCCGTGCGCGGTGCCTTTGGCCAGACCCAGCGACGAGGCGATGTCCGACAGGCCGAGCCGCCGCTCGCCGCCTGCGAGCAGGCGCAGCATGGCGGCCGCCCGCTCGAGCGACTGGATGTTCCGTGCCATCGACCTACTGCCTCCGTCCCCTTCGACTGCCGACCTCGGCGTCGCTGACGTCGTTCGGCAATGCCGAACACTACCGGTCCATGCCGACCTCCCGCCAATGGTCGGCGGGCAACTGTTGTACTTCGGCCACCTCCCGGTGACCGCGGACGTCCCGTACGAGGTGCGTGCGCCCCGCACCTGCGCCGGGCGCGCACCGGTCGCGGGCCACCGCCGGACTGGGACGTTCCGGGCGGGGGAGGCTCGTCCGTTCGGCGGGTATTCGCCCCGCCATCCTCGTCCGTCTCGTGGACGCCCTGACCATCGGCCCCCGGTCCCGGCTACCCTGGCGGCGTGCGTTCTCCCCGGGGACGTCCACGACGGGCGGCACCGGGCAGAGGCAAAGCCGACAGCCGTCGCATCCTAGGGAGCCCTTTCATGGCCTCGTCGCCATCCACCCCGCCCGCCGACACCCGCACCCGTGTGTCCGCCCTCCGAGAGGCCCTCGCCACCCGCGTGGTGGTCGCCGACGGCGCCATGGGCACCATGCTCCAGGCCCAGAACCCCACGCTGGACGACTTCCAGCAGCTCGAAGGGTGCAACGAGGTCCTGAACCTCACCCGGCCCGACATCGTCCGCTCGGTGCACGAGGAGTACTTCGCGGCCGGCGTCGACTGCGTCGAGACCAACACCTTCGGCGCCAACCACTCCGCCCTCGGCGAGTACGACATCCCCGAGCGCGTCCACGAACTGTCCGAGGCCGGCGCCCGCGTCGCCCGCGAGGTCGCCGACGAGTTCGGCGCCCGCGACGGCCGGCAGCGCTGGGTGCTGGGCTCCATGGGCCCCGGCACCAAGCTCCCCACCCTCGGCCACGCCCCGTACACCGTCCTGCGCGACGCCTACCAGCGCAACGCCGAGGGCCTGGTCGCCGGCGGCGCCGACGCGCTGCTCGTGGAGACCACGCAGGACCTGCTCCAGACCAAGGCCTCCGTGCTCGGCGCCCGGCGCGCCCTGGACGCCCTCGGCCTCGGCCTGCCGCTCATCGTGTCCGTCACCGTCGAGACCACCGGCACCATGCTGCTCGGCTCGGAGATCGGCGCCGCGCTCACCGCGCTGGAACCGCTCGGCATCGACATGATCGGCCTGAACTGCGCCACCGGCCCCGCCGAGATGAGCGAGCACCTGCGCTACCTCGCCCGGCACTCCCGCATCCCGCTGACCTGCATGCCCAACGCCGGTCTGCCCGTCCTCGGCAAGGACGGCGCCCACTACCCGCTGACCGCGCCCGAGCTGGCCGACGCCCACGAGACCTTCGTGCGCGAGTACGGCCTGTCCCTGGTCGGCGGCTGCTGCGGCACCACCCCCGAGCACCTGCGCCAGGTCGTCGAGCGGGTCCGGGACACCGCCCCCACCGCACGCGACCCGCGCCCCGAGCCCGGAGCCGCCTCGCTCTACCAGACCGTGCCCTTCCGCCAGGACACCTCCTACCTGGCCATCGGCGAGCGCACCAACGCCAACGGTTCGAAGAAGTTCCGCGAGGCCATGCTGGGCGGCCGCTGGGACGACTGCGTCGAGATGGCCCGCGACCAGATCCGCGAGGGCGCGCACATGCTCGACCTCTGCGTCGACTACGTCGGCCGGGACGGCGTCGCCGACATGGAGGAGCTGGCCGGACGGTTCGCCACCGCCTCCACGCTGCCGATCGTGCTGGACTCCACCGAGGTCGACGTCATCCAGGCCGGCCTGGAGAAGCTCGGCGGCCGCGCGGTGATCAACTCGGTCAACTACGAGGACGGCGCCGGCCCCGAGTCCCGGTTCGCCCGCGTCACGAAGCTCGCCCGGGAGCACGGCGCCGCGCTGATCGCGCTGACCATCGACGAGGAGGGACAGGCCCGCACCGCCGAGAAGAAGGTCGAGATCGCCGAACGGCTCATCGACGACCTCACCGGCAACTGGGGCATCCACGAGTCCGACATCCTCGTCGACTGCCTGACCTTCACCATCTGCACCGGCCAGGAGGAGTCCCGGGGGGACGGCCTGGCCACCATCGAGGGCATCCGGGAACTCAAGCGGCGCCACCCGGACGTGCAGACCACGCTCGGCCTGTCGAACATCTCCTTCGGCCTCAACCCGGCCGCCCGCATCCTGCTCAACTCCGTCTTCCTCGACGAATGCGTCAAGGCCGGCCTGGACTCGGCCATCGTGCACGCCAGCAAGATCCTGCCGATCGCCCGCTTCGACGAGGAGCAGGTCACCACCGCCCTCGACCTGATCCACGACCGCCGCCGCGAGGGCTACGACCCGCTGCAGAAGCTCATGCAGCTCTTCGAGGGCGCCACCGCCAAGTCGCTGAAGGCATCCAAGGCCGAGGAACTGGCCGCCCTCCCGCTGGAGGAGCGCCTCAAGCACCGCATCATCGACGGCGAGAAGAACGGCCTCGAACAGGACCTCGACGAGGCACTCCAGGAGCGCCCGGCCCTCGACATCGTCAACGACACCCTGCTCGACGGCATGAAGGTCGTCGGCGAGCTGTTCGGCTCCGGCCAGATGCAGCTGCCGTTCGTGCTCCAGTCCGCCGAGGTCATGAAGACCGCGGTGGCCCACCTGGAGCCGCACATGGAGAAGACCGACGACGACGGCAAGGGCACGATCGTGCTGGCCACCGTCCGCGGCGACGTCCACGACATCGGCAAGAACCTCGTCGACATCATCCTGTCCAACAACGGCTACAACGTCGTCAACCTCGGCATCAAGCAGCCCGTCTCCGCGATCCTGGAAGCGGCCGACGAGCACCGGGCCGACGTCATCGGCATGTCCGGCCTCCTCGTCAAGTCCACGGTGATCATGAAGGAGAACCTGGAGGAGCTGAACCAGCGCAAGCTGGCCGCCGACTACCCGGTCATCCTCGGCGGCGCCGCCCTCACCAGGGCCTACGTCGAACAGGACCTCCACGAGATCTACGACGGCGAGGTCCGCTACGCCCGCGACGCCTTCGAGGGCCTGCGCCTGATGGACGCCCTCATCGGCATCAAGCGCGGTGTGCCCGGCGCCAAGCTGCCGGAGCTGAAGCAGCGCCGGGTGCGGGCCGCCACCGTCGAGATCGACGAACGCCCCGAGGAAGGCCACGTCCGCTCCGACGTCGCCACCGACAACCCGGTCCCCGCCCCGCCCTTCCGCGGCACCCGCGTCGTCAAGGGCATCCAGCTCAAGGAGTACGCCTCCTGGCTCGACGAGGGCGCGCTCTTCAAGGGCCAGTGGGGTCTCAAGCAGGCCCGCACCGGCGAGGGACCCTCCTACGAGGAACTGGTCGAGTCCGAGGGCCGGCCGCGGCTGCGCGGCCTGCTCGACCGGCTCCAGACGGAGAACCTGCTGGAGGCGGCCGTGGTCTACGGCTACTTCCCCTGTGTCTCCAAGGACGACGACCTGATCGTCCTCGACGACGACGGCAACGAACGCACCCGCTTCACCTTCCCCCGCCAGCGCCGCGGCCGGCGCCTGTGCCTGGCCGACTTCTTCCGCCCGGAGGAGTCCGGCGAGAGGGACGTGGTCGGCTTCCAGGTCGTCACCGTCGGCTCCCGCATCGGCGAGGAGACGGCCCGGATGTTCGAGGCCAACGCCTACCGCGACTACCTCGAACTGCACGGTCTGTCCGTGCAGCTCGCCGAGGCCCTCGCCGAGTACTGGCACGCGCGCGTGCGCTCGGAACTCGGCTTCGCCGGGGAGGACCCGGCCGAGATGGAGGACATGTTCGCCCTGAAGTACCGGGGCGCCCGCTTCTCCCTCGGCTACGGCGCCTGCCCCGACCTGGAGGACCGCGCCAAGATCGCCGCCCTGCTGGAGCCGGAGCGCATCGGCGTCCACCTCTCCGAGGAGTTCCAGCTCCACCCCGAGCAGTCCACCGACGCCATCGTCATCCATCACCCGGAGGCGAAGTACTTCAACGCCCGCTGAGGCCCCCCGGGGCCTCCCTGGCCTCACCAGGCGTTCGCGCCCCGCACGACGTACACTGGTCGGTCCACCGCAGGCCGGCTCCCTTCGTGGGAGCCGGCCTGATCGTCCCTCAAGGAGGTACGTGGATGACCAGCACGGTCCCCGCGCTCGGAACCCGTACGGCCGAAGGCTCCGCCCTGCAGGCGGTGCTCCTCGACATGGACGGCACCCTGGTGGACACCGAGGGCTTCTGGTGGGACGTCGAGCAGGAGGTCTTCGCCTCCCTCGGCCACACCCTGGACGACTCCTGGCGCCACGTCGTGGTCGGCGGCCCCATGACCCGCAGCGCGGGCTTCCTCATCGAGGCCACCGGCGCCGACATCACCCTCGCCGAGCTCAGCGTCCTGCTCAACGACGGCTTCGAGCAGCGCATCGGCCGCGACCTGCCGCTCATGCCCGGCGCCGCCCGGCTGCTCGCGGAGCTCTCCGCGCACGAGATCCCCACGGCCCTGGTCTCCGCCTCGCACCGGCGCATCATCGACCGCGTGCTCACCTCGCTCGGCCCCCAGCACTTCGCCCTGACCGTCGCCGGTGACGAGGTGCCGCGCACCAAGCCGCACCCCGACCCCTACCTGGCCGCCGCGGCCGGACTGGGCGCGGACCCGGACCGGTGCGCCGTCGTCGAGGACACCGCGACCGGTGTCGCCGCCGCGGAGTCGGCCGGCTGCCACGTCGTGGCGGTCCCCTCCGTCGCCCCCATCACCCCGGCCGCCCGGCGCACGGTGGTCGCCTCCCTGGAAGAGGTCGACCTGACATTTCTGCGTGGTCTGATGACCCGAATGCGCTAGCCCTTCACCAAGCGCGCGGCGGCGTTGGCGCGGCAATTCCGAGAAGGGCCGCGCGGCACGGCCCGACGGATGTTCACCGACCATTTCCACCGCCCCGGGTGGCCGAATTCCAGCAGCAGCCGACAAAGACCAGCTGTGATGTTCGCCACGCAACCAGGGGTCGACAGTGGGGCGCCGGTGTGCTGCTTCCCGCTTCGCGAACGTTGTCGAGGAACCTTTGTGTCCTGATTGATGAAACCCTGCACGAATCCTTCCACTGTCGGGTTTTCGGTGTGTCCACACCCGGTTTCGCTCCGTGATGAGCCCTCAACTCCGGTGGCTGCGAGCGCCCGTGCGGGCGCGGACTAACCTCGTCGCGAGAACATCGGCCACTACCCCCGTGATCCGCCGCGACACCCCTGCATGCCGGATACACGGACCGACAGCTCTGGAGAAACTCGAGCATGAACCGCAAGACTTTGGTGCTGCCGGCCGTCGTCGGCCTGCTCGCGCCGGTGCTCGCCGCCTGCGGCGGGTCGGACAGCGGCAGCGGCGACGGGGACGCGATCGCCGTCGGCACCACGGACGGGTTCAGCGTCTCGAAAGAGATCACCGCGCCCTTCGACCCGGCGTACGCCTATGACGTCGGCGCCTGGAACATCATGCGCCAGACCTCGCAGACGTTGATGGTGCTGCCCCGCGGCGACGGCGAACCCGTGCCCGAGGCCGCCCAGCAGTGCGGATTCACCGACACCGGCAACGAGCGCTACGCCTGCACCCTGCGCGACGGCCTGGAGTTCGCCAACGGCGACCCCGTCACCGCAGAGGACGTGAAGTACTCCATCGAGCGCGTCCGGAAGATCGACGCCGACACCGAGGTCGCCTCCATCCTCTCCACGGTCGACACCATCGAGACGAAGGGCGACCGCGAGGTCATCTTCCACCTCAACACCGCCGACGCCACCTTCCCGTTCAAGCTGTCGACGCCGGTCGCCGGCATCGTCAACCCGGCCGACTACGAGAAGGACAAGCTGCGCGACGGCTTCGAGCTGACCGGCTCCGGCCCGTACACGATGAAGGCCGAGGTCAAGGGCGACGAGATGACCAAGGCCGTGTTCACCAAGAACCCCAAGTACAAGGGGAGTCTCAAGGTGAACAACGACAAGGTCGAACTCGTGTCCTTCGCCGACGCCGAAGCCATGGGCGCCGCCATCGACAAGGGCGACATCGACGTCATGACCCGCGCGATGACACCGGAACAGATCCAGAACCTGTCCAAGGCCACCGACGGCGACGTCGACCTGGTCGAGGTGGCCGGTCTCGAAATCCGCTACCTCGCCTTCAACACGGACGCCGCCACGGTCAAGGACAAGGCCGTCCGCGCCGCCATGGCCCAGCTCATCAACCGCAGCGAACTCGTCTCCGCGGTCTACGGATCCCAGGCCGAACCGCTGTACTCGATGGTCCCGGCCGGCATCACCGGCCACTCCAACTCGTTCTTCAACAAGTACGGCGACCCCAGTGTCGCCAAGGCGAAGGCGATGCTGGAGGACGCGGACATCACCACGCCGGTCAAGCTGACGCTGGACTACACGACGGACCACTACGGCGCCGCGACCAAGCAGGAGTTCGAGCAGCTCCAGAAGCAGCTCAACGACAGCGGTCTGTTCGACGTCGACATCAAGGGCACGCCCTGGGAGAAGTTCCACCCGGCGGAGCGGGCGCGCGAGTACGACGTCTTCGGCATGGGCTGGTTCCCCGACTTCCCGGACGCGGACAGCTTCATCGCGCCGTTCCTCGACAAGAAGAACACCCTCAACATCCCGTACTCCAACCCGGAGATCATCAACAACCTGATCCCCGCCTCCCGCGGCGAGGCCGACCGGCTCTCCGCGGTGGACACCCTCACCGAGATCCAGGACATCACCGCCAAGGACGTCCCGCTGATCCCGCTCTGGCAGGGCAAGCAGTACGTCGCCACCCGCGACGACGTCACCGGCACGGCCTACCTCCTCAACTCCTCCTCCTCGCTCCAGCTGTGGGAGCTGGGCCGGGGCGTGAGCGACTGACGCCGGCACCGGACAAGCCCGAAGGGCGCCCTCTTCCCGTCCGGAAGAGGGCGCCCTTCGCGTTGCGCGCGGGCCGCTTGCGCGCGGGCCGCGGACAGCGGCTGCGTGCCGGGAGCGGCTACTGCGCGCCGGGACGCACCAGACCGCTCTCGTACGCGTACACCGCCGCCTGCACCCGGTCCCGCAGGCCGAGCTTGGTCAGCACATGGCCCACGTGCGTCTTGACCGTCGTCTCGCTGACGAACAGGTCCGCGGCGATCTCCGCGTTGGACAGCCCGCGGGCCACCAGCTTCAGCACCTCGACCTCACGGTCCGTGAGCGTGTGCAGGGTGTCCGGCACCGGCTCGTCCCCGGAGGGCAGATGCGTGGCGTACTTGTCGAGCAGCCGCCGGGTGATGCTCGGAGCGAGCATCGCCTCGCCGTTCGCCACCACACGGATCGCCTGCACCAGCTCGTTGGCCGGGGCGTCCTTGAGCAGGAAGCCGCTGGCGCCCGCCTTCAGCGCCTCCACCACGTACTCGTCCAGGTCGAAGGTGGTCAGCACCAGCACCTTCGCCGGGCCGTCCCGCTCCGGCCCGGTGATCTGCCGGGTCGCCTCCACACCGTCCATCCGCGGCATGCGGATGTCCATCAGCACCACATCGGGCTGCAGCGCCCGCACCTGGTCGAGCGCCTGGAGGCCGTCTCCGGCCTCGCCGACGACCGCGAGGTCCTGCTCCGCCTCCAGAATCATCCGGAAGCCCGTGCGCAGCAGCGGCTGGTCGTCGACCAGTAGGACGCGGATGGCCACGTAAGTCTCCTTCTCGCTAGTCCGGCCCCATTCTGCCCTGCGCGACGGCGCCGGAGTCGGCCGCCCTCACCGGCAGCGGGTAGGGCGGGGGAGTGCCGCCGAACTCCGGACAGTGCGCCTGATGGTCGCACCAGCCGCACAGCTTCGTGGGCCGCGGCCGCCAGTCACCCGTCTCGGTCGCCAGCCGGATCGCCTCCCACAGCGCCAGCAGCTTGCGCTCGACCCGCTCCAGGTCCGCCAGGACCGGGTCGTACGTGAGCACGTCGCCGCTGCCGAGATAGACCAGCTGCAGGCGCCGCGGGACGACCTTCTTCAGCCGCCACACCACCAGCGCGTAGAACTTCATCTGGAACAGCGCGCCCTCCGCGTACTGCGGCCTGGGTGCCTTGCCCGTCTTGTAGTCGACGATCCGCACCTCGCCGGTGGGGGCCACGTCGACCCGGTCGATGATGCCGCGCAGCCGCAGCCCGGAGTCCAGCTCGGCCTCGACGAACAGCTCCCGCTCGGCGGGCTCCAGCCGGCTCGGGTCCTCCAGGGTGAACCAGCGCTCGACGAGCCGCTCCGCCTCGGTCAGCCACTGCGCCAGCCGCTCGCCCTCCGGGTCGTCCGCGAACAGCTCACCGACCTCCGGCCTGCTCTCCCGCAGCCGGTCCCACTGACCGGGGACCAGCGCCTTCGCCCTGGGCGCGGTGCGCTCGGCCGCCGGGGCGTCGAAGAGCCGCTCCAGCACCGCGTGCACCAGGGTGCCCCGGGTCGCCGCCTCGCTGGGCTTCTCCGGCAGCCGGTCGATCACCCGGAACCGGTACAGCAGCGGGCACTGCATGAAGTCGCCGGCCCGGGAGGGCGAGAGCGAGGTGGGCGGTATCACCACGGGTGCGGGCGCGGCGGCCGCGGCCGCCGTCCCCGACGCCGGGGCCCCCGGCTCCACCGCCGCGTCCGTCCCGTGCGCCGCTGCCGCCGCCGGCCGGGCCGGTGCGCCGGTGTCCTCCGCGACATCCTCGGTACTCGTCTCCATGCCCACAGACCTTACGGCCGGGCACCGACAACGACCCAGCCCGCAGGCGTGACCCGTGTGACGGATGGAAAGCAGAGGGGTGCCGGAGCGGAACGGGCGGCGACGGACGCATACCATCGGCACGAGACCCTCCCGTCCGCAGGCGGGAGACGCTTCGAACGAGGGGACACCGTGGACGTGAGCGGCGGGAGCGGGCAGCCGCGGTCCGGCAACGACGAGTCGGCCGAGCCCCAGGCACATCCCACGGCCCCGGCCGCCGACCCCACCGACTCCGCAGAGCCGGGACCCACCGGTCCCACGGCCACGGGTCCCGAGAAGCGTGGGGCCGAAGCCGCGGGCTCCGACGGACCGCGCTCCGAGGCACCGGGCTCCGAGGCGGCGGGCCCCGGGGCACCGGGCTCCGACGGATCGGGCTCCGAGGCCCCGGGCTATGGGGCACCGGGCTCCGAGACGCCGGGCTTCGACGGACCGGGCTCCGAGGCGGCGGGCCCCGGGGCACCGGGCTCCGACGGATCGGGCTCCGAGGCCCCGGGCTATGGGGCACCGGGCTCCGAGACGCCGGG